>JBJEMT010000057.1:0-84326 GCA_051879815.1 Suilimivivens sp.
GGTTGATTTCAACCGGGGTTTTTTGTAGTTTATCTATAAAACAATCAAAGGAGGGAGGATTTTACACTTCAAAAATCAGATCACCGTAAGTAGGAATAGGCCATACTTTCTTATCTACGATCATTTCCAGTTCATCAGCAGGTGTCCTAAGCTCTGCCATGGCTTCTTTGACAACATCTTTGTAATAGAATGCCTGTTCCTTTGCATTTTCTATTACACCTGCCTTCGCTTCTACATCTTCCAGCTTTACAAGGGCTGTCTTCATAGCAGAAAGCTTCGTGGAGACTTCCTTTAAAAGTTCTGCCTGCACAGACGCATCTGCTCCTGCTTCCTTTACTGCGATGACAGTATCTGCAAGGCACTTGCTGTACTTAACAACAGCGGGAATGATCTGCTTGGATGCCATGTCGATCATAGTGAGTGCTTCAATATTAATGGTCTTTGCATATGTTTCATACAGAACTTCTTCACGGGATTCCAGTTCAGCTTTTGTAAAGATACCGAACTTTTCAAACAGTTTAACTGCCTTATCGGTTGTCAGTGTATCAACAGCTTCAATCATGGACTTAATGTTGGGAAGTCCTCTTCTTTCAGCTTCTGCTACCCATTCATCGGAATAACCGTTTCCGTTGAAAATAATTCTCTGATGCTCTGTTAAGTACTTTTTGATCAGATCATGTACTGCAACATCAAAGTCATCAGCCTTCTCAAGAATATCGGCTGCTTCGCAGAATGCTTCTGCCACAATAGCATTCAGTGTGGTGTTAGGGCTTGCAATAGAATCGGACGAGCCAACCATACGGAACTCAAACTTATTACCTGTAAATGCAAAAGGCGATGTTCTGTTTCTGTCTGTGGCATCCTTTGCAAGATCAGGCAGTGTGGAAACACCTGTCAAAAGCTTGCCGCCTTCCAGACATCTGGAGGCTTCCCCTGTCTCAACCAGCTGCTTCACAACATCCTCAAGCTGTTCTCCGAGGAAAATGGAAATGATAGCCGGAGGCGCCTCGTTAGCACCAAGTCTGTGATCGTTACCTACATCAGATGCGCTCTGACGAAGCAGATCGGCATGAGTATCAACAGCCTTGATAATGCAGGCAAGTACTAACAGGAACTGAATATTTTCATTGGGAGTATCACCGGGATCAAGAAGGTTTACACCATTATCCGTACCCAGTGACCAGTTGTTATGCTTACCGGAACCGTTTACACCGGCAAAGGGCTTTTCATGAAGCAGACAGGTCATGCCGTGACGGCCTGCAACCTTCTTCATGGTTTCCATTACAAGCTGATTATGATCAACTGCGATGTTTGCTGTTTCATAAATAGGTGCCAGTTCATGCTGGGCGGGAGCAACCTCATTGTGCTGTGTCTTGGCAGTTACGCCCAATTTCCAGAGCTCAAGGTTTAAATCCTTCATATAAGCGCCGATACGCTCACGAATGGTACCGAAATAATGATCCTCAAGCTCCTGTCCCTTGGGAGCAGGTGCTCCGAATAAGGTACGTCCTGCAAAAATAAGGTCAGGTCTCTTTAAATATTTTTCTCTGTCAACAAGGAAGTATTCCTGTTCGGGTCCTACGCTTGCGACTACCTTGGTAGCTTCTGTATTGCCAAACAGGCGGACAATTCTGAGTGCCTGCTCACTGACAGCTTCCATGGATCTAAGTAAAGGTGTCTTCTTATCCAACGCTTCACCCTTATAGGAGCAGAAAGCTGTAGGAATACAGAGGATAACGCCTGTTGCATCTTCCTTTAAGAATGCAGGAGAGGTAATATCCCATGCTGTATATCCTCTGGCTTCAAAGGTTGCACGAAGACCACCTGATGGGAAAGAAGAAGCATCCGGTTCGCCCTTGATCAGTTCTTTTCCGGAAAAATCCATGATCATCTTACCGCTTTCATCAGGATGGGATACAAAAGAATCATGTTTTTCTGCCGTAATACCTGTTAAAGGCTGGAACCAGTGTGTATAGTGAGTGGCTCCGTTCTCAACTGCCCAGTCCTTCATGGCTTTTGCAACTACATCTGCGGTAGCCAGGGTAAGTTCACCACCCTGATCCATGATTCTGGTAACTTCCTTATACACGTTCTTAGGTAAACGCTCCTTCATTGTTGCTCTGGTAAATACTTTGCTGCCGAAAATTTCCTCGATATTTACTACTTCACTCATAGTTTAGTCCTCCTCTTATTTTCTTTTCATATCCCGATAATAAAAAAAGACGCTACACTGCCTGTGTAAACGTCTTCGTTTATTTTTCGTCCTATGCAATTTTAAGAGATTCTTCTCTTTACAATTCATTACCTTACAACAAAACTCTCAAAATTGCAAGCACTAATTTAAAAAAATAATTCAAATATAATTTTTCAGGGTTATTTTTACACCTCAAAGAGTAATTCCGCATAAGTCGGGAACGGCCAAAATTCCTTATCTACCAGCTTTTCCAGTTCATCTGCAGGTTTTCTCAGTTCCGTCATGGCAGTCATTACCGTATTGTGGTAATAAAAAGCCTGTTCCTTTCCCATTTCCATGGAAGAAGCCTTTTTCTCTTCCTTTTCCAGAAGCTGTGCCGCTTTTTTCATCTCAGTAAGCTTTTCTGTTATGGTCTTTAAAAGCCCTTCCATAACAGTAGCGTCACCGCCTGCTTCTTTCACTTTTGTTGCCGTATCCGCAAGGGTCCTTGCAAAACGGATTACAGCCGGAATGATCTGCTTATTTGCCATATCCAGCATAGTAAGCGCCTCGATATTGATGGTCTTTGCATAAGTCTCATACAGAACTTCAGCGCGGGAGCGCAGCTCCGCCTCGGTAAAGATTCCGAATTTTTCAAACAGCCGGATGGATTTTTCCGTTGTCAGGGTATCCACTGCTTCTACCATGGAAGGAATATTGGGGAGTCCTCTTCGTTTCGCTTCCTCCTCCCATTCCCTGGCATAACCGTTTCCATTAAAAATAATCCTCTGATGCTCTGTCATATATTCCTTGATCAGATCATGTACTGCAAGGTCAAAGTCTTCCGCCTTTTCCAGACGGTCTGCCGCTTCACAGAACGCCTCCGCCACGATGGCATTTAAAGTAGTATTCGGACTTCCGATGGAGTCTTCACTTCCCACCATACGAAATTCAAATTTATTTCCGGTAAAAGCAAATGGCGAAGTCCTGTTACGGTCTGTGGCATCCTTTACAAAATCGGGAAGAGTGGAAACTCCTGTTTTCAGAACCCCTCCTTTTTTTAAGGAATCGGCTTTTCCTGTTTCTACCAGCTGTTCCACCACATCCTCCAGCTGTTCTCCGAGGAAAATGGAGATAATGGCAGGAGGCGCTTCATATCCCCCAAGTCTGTGGTCATTTCCCACATTAGATGCACTTTGTCTCAAAAGGTCTGCATGAGTATCCACTGCCTTCATGATACAGGCAATGACCAGAAGAAACTGAATATTTTCATTGGGAGTCTGACCGGGTTCCAGTAAATTCACTCCATTATCCGTGGTAATGGACCAGTTATTATGCTTACCGGAGCCGTTTACTCCCGCAAAGGGCTTCTCATGCAAAAGACAACGCAGACCATGCTTGCCCGCCACACGCTTTAAGGTTTCCATGACAAGCTGGTTATGATCTGCAGCCACATTTGCAGATTCATAAATAGGCGCAAGTTCATGCTGGGCAGGTGCAGCCTCGTTGTGCTGTGTCTTGGCTGTTACGCCAAGCTTCCAGAGCTCAATATTCACATCATGCATAAAAGCACCGATCCGTTCTCTGATCACGCCAAAGTAATGATCGTCCATTTCCTGACCCTTAGGTGCCGGTGCGCCAAACAGGGTCCTTCCGGAAAAAATGATATCTTCTCTTTGCAGCGCCTTTTTCTGATCTACAAGAAAATATTCCTGCTCTGCCCCCACAGAAGGAATTACTTTTTTTGCCTCTGTGTTACCAAACAGATGCACCAGTCTGACTGCCTGCTTGCTCAGTGCCTCCATGGAACGCAAAAGGGGCGTTTTTTTGTCCAGAGCTTCCCCTGTATAAGAGCAGAAAGCAGTGGGAATGCAAAGAGTAGGACCGGTAGCTGTTTCCTTAATAAAAGCAGGCGAGGTAATATCCCAGGTGGTATAGCCTCTTGCCTCGAAGGTGGCGCGAAGACCGCCTGATGGGAAAGAAGAAGCATCCGGCTCTCCCTTGATCAGTTCCTTTCCTGAAAATTCCATCAGCATCTTTCCATCCTCATCCGGATGGGTCACAAAGGAATCATGCTTTTCTGCCGTAATACCGGTAAGGGGCTGAAACCAGTGTGTATAATGGGTCGCTCCGTTCTCAACTGCCCAGTCCTTCATGGCTTTTGCCACTACATCAGCCGCAGAAAGCGTCAGCTCGCCACCCTGTTCCATGACATGAATGACCTCCTGGTACACTTTTTTTGGCAGATACTCTCTCATGGTTGTCCGGGTGAATACCTTACTGCCAAACAACTCTTCGACATTAGTTATCTCGTTCATCTTTTTTCCTCCCTTAGTGTATATACATAAATCAGATTATACCGGATTGTCCCTGGGCACCCGGAGTAAATCCCCGTCTGCCGCTTCCCCGCTCAGCTCCACCAAAAGCGGCTGCTTGGGATGGGGCGCACTCTCCATGGATGTTCCCTCTTCATCCACAATGGAAAGTACCTTCACCGGAATATTTCTGCCATCCGGCTTCATGATCTCAATTTCATCTCCCACACAGAACTTATTTCTTTGGTGGATTTTAACAATCCGGTCCTTCACTTCTTCAATAATTCCAAGATAAATATACTCATTCACATAAGTATTAGAATCATAAATCTGAGTATTTTCATCCGGCTTTCCGAAATAAAAACCTGTAGTAAACTGCCGATATGTGCATTTGGCGATTTCCGCCCTGTACCAGTCTGTATTAGCACGGTATTTTTCCTCTGATTCCAGATAATCATCTATTGCTTTCCGGTAAGTCCTTGCAACAGTCGCAACATAAAGGGCTGTCTTCATCCTTCCTTCAATTTTAAAGCTGTCAATTCCCGCCTTGATCATTTCCGGTATGTGTTCAATCATGCAAAGATCCTTGGAATTGAAAATATAGGTACCTCTGTCATTCTCATAGACAGGAAGATACTCTCCGGGACGGCTTTCTTCCACTACCGCATATTTCCATCTGCAGGGATGGGTACAGGCACCCTGATTGGCATCTCTTCCCGTAAAATAATTACTTAAAAGGCATCTTCCCGAATAGGATATGCACATGGCTCCATGAATAAAGCTCTCAATCTCCATATCCTCCGGGATTTTTTCCCTGATTTCCTTAATCTCCTTAAGAGACAGTTCTCTTGCGCAAACCACCCTTTTTGCTCCCAGCTTATGCCAGAATAAATAGGTCATATAGTTGGTATTATTAGCCTGAGTGGAAATGTGAATATCAATTTCCGGGCAGATCTCTCTTGCCAGAGTAAACATGCCGGGATCCGAAATAATCAGGGCATCCGGCTTCATTTCCTTTAATTCCCTAAAATAAACAGAAGCTTCTTCGATATCTCTGTTATGTGCAAGAATATTGGCTGTTACATGTACTTTAACGCCGTGTTGATGAGCAAACTCTATTCCTGCTGCCATATCTTCCCTGGAAAAATTCTTAGCTTTGGCGCGGAGACTGAAGGCCTCTCCCCCGATATAAACTGCATCGGCTCCAAACAGGACCGCTGTCTTTAAAACCTCAAGACTGCTTGCCGGTATTAAAAGCTCTGGTTTTTTCATATTTCCTCTCATTCTGCCACTGAAGGCTCTATCTGCGGACACTGATGGTCACTCCGTCCCCCACGGGAAGAATGTCCGTCTGCAGTTCTTCATGATGCTTTAATTCATATAAATAATCCCGCATTCTTGTGTGTATTGTACGGTTCCTTCTGGTCACCGCATACCGGGATTCTAAGATGTCCCCATCCTGCAAAACATTATCAGATACAAGAATTCCGCCCTTTGGCAGCAGTTTCAGAATATCCGGCAGAAAATGAATATACTGCCCTTTAGCTGCATCCATGAAGATCAGATCATAGGGACCTTTCAGTTCTTTCAGGATCTCTGCTGCATCACCTTCGATCAACGTGATCTGTTCTTCCTTCCCTGCTTTTTTAAAATTCTCCCTGGCAATCGGAATTCTTTTTTCATATTTTTCTATCGTTGTGATCTTACATTCCTTGGGCCCGTATTCGCTCATAAGTAACGCAGAAAAACCAATGGCCGTTCCTACCTCCAGAATCTGCTTTGGCTGCTTCATGGTAAGGAGCAGCTTTAAAAGGCTCTGCATCTGTGGTCTGATTATGGGCACATTGGTTTTGATTGCATATTGTTCCAGTTCATTCAGAAAAGAAGTATTACCGGTATCAAAGGAATTAATAAAAGTATTGATTCTCTCATCCGTGATCATAAGATACTCCCTTATTCTGTTGCCATACCTTCTGTATTTTCATCCGTTTCATCAGCCTCTTCATCTTCACTGCTGTCATCTGCCGGGATCTGTGTTTCTTCAACGGGTGTGGACATAATCGCCAGCATTTCTTCTGCCGTCATGCTGGTGCTTAAATCATAAATACCGGGCAGGATTTCCCCATGATAAGCAGATAAAAGCTCCTGTACAATAAAAAGATTGGCATCTTCAATCAAACCCTTTTCTTCCAGCATCTGTGCAATATCCTTTACACTTGCACTTTCCGCAATTCCCACGGTAATGGTTCTGCCGCCGGACGCAGATACAGGCTTATCCGCAAACACCTTATAACCAAAATCATAAGCTTTTGTAGCCGTTCGGAATACAAACATCACTACCACCGCTATTACAATAACCTTGATAATGGTTTCCACCACTGCTCCTACCAGATATTTTACGTTCATAAAGCAATCACGCCTTTCTTTTCACAAATCCTTTCACAAAAGCTCTATTCAAAATCCACTGCTTCGGTGATCATAAGATTAATTTCCTGCATCATTCTGCAAAATGCCAGCTCTGCCCTTAAGAAATCATCTACCACAGGATCTTCCCTGAATTTCTCATACTCCTGTTCAAAGGCATCCATTTTGTCAAACAATTCGTCCTTCTGAGTCGTATTTTGAATTTCATAATTTTTTTTCCTGAATTCATTAACCTTTTTATATTGTTCCGGATATTCCTTTAATCTCTCCAACTGTTCACAGTATTTTCTGTAAACCTTTGTTTCCTTAATTGCTTTTACATACCCCATTGTTGCATTTTCCAGACTCTGTTCCATAATCAGGCCTCCGTTTTATCTTTTATCTGTATTTTTTGCAAAACAACCGGTTTATATTTCCATAATAATAGGAAGAATCATAGGACGCCGCTTTGTTTTCTTCCAGACATACTCACTGAGAGAGTCCTTTATAGAACTTTTCAGCTTGCCCCAGTCAGCAATTCCTTTATCAAGACAACTTTGCACTGCATCATATACCACAACTCTTGCCTCATCCATCAGCTCATCCGATTCTCTTACATAAACAAAACCTCTGGAAACAATATCAGGTCCGCTTACCAGTTCATTTGTTGCACCGTCAAGTCCAAGCACCACGATCATAATACCGTCCTCGGCCAGATGCTGCCTGTCACGAAGTACAATATTTCCTACGTCCCCTACTCCAAGTCCGTCTACCAGGATATCTCCCACCGGAACCCTGCCTGTAACGGCTGCGGATTCTTCTGACAGCTCCAACACATCTCCTGATCGAAGAATAAATATATTCTCCTTGGGCATACCAAGCTCTTTTGCAATCTTTGCCTGTGCCATCAGATGCTTATACTCTCCGTGTACGGGAATGGCATACTTGGGATGTACCAGCGTATAGATCAGCTTGATTTCCTCCTGGCAGGCATGTCCTGACACATGGACATCCTGGAAAATAACATCCGCTCCTTTTAAAAGCAGTTCATTGATCACATTGGTAACGGCTTTTTCATTACCGGGTATGGGATTAGAAGAAAAAATAACCGTATCCTTGGGACCGATGGATATCTTCCTGTGATTGTCTTCCGCCATACGGCTGAGTGCTGCCATACTTTCACCCTGACTTCCGGTAGTAATGATTACCGTCTTTTCATCAGGATAATTTTTCAGCTGTTCGATATCAATCAGTGTCTGATCCGGTATACTCAAACATCCCAGATTCGTGGCCACCTCAATGATATTGACCATGCTTCTTCCTTCCACTACTACTTTTCGTCCGAATTTATAGGCGGAATTAATAATCTGCTGTACCCTGTCCACATTGGATGCAAAGGTGGCAATGATGATACGTGTATTTTTGTGTTCCTCAAAAATAGCGTCAAAGGTTTTTCCGAGAGTTTTCTCCGAAGGCGTAAAACCGGGACGCTCTGCATTCGTAGAATCACACATCAGCGCAAGCACACCTTTTTTTCCTATCTCGGCAAAACGCTGCAGATCGATGGCATCCCCAAATACCGGTGTATAATCCACCTTAAAATCACCTGTATGCACCACTACGCCTGCCGGTGAATAAATGGCAAGCGCCGCTGCGTCCACAATACTGTGATTTGTTTTAATAAACTCAATCCTCAGTTGTCCGAGATTAATGGACTGACCGAATTTCACTACTTTACGCTTTACGCTATTTGTAAGGTTATGCTCTTTCAATTTGTTTTCAATCAATCCCATGGTCAGCCTGGTAGCATAAACGGGAACATTGATTTCTTTCAACACATAAGGAAGGGCACCGATATGGTCCTCATGACCATGGGTGATCATAAAGCCCTTGACCTTATCAATATTATTCTTTAAATAGGTGATATCCGGAATCACAAGGTCAATCCCCAGCATATCATCCTCCGGAAAAGAAAGACCGCAGTCCACCACAACAATACTGTCTTCATACTCAAAGGCAGTAATGTTCATACCAATCTGTTCCAGCCCGCCAAGTGGAATCACTTTCAGCCTGGAACCTTTGTTTTGTTCAGTTTTTTTCAATCAATTTACCTCCACATCTTCACAATAACTGTAGAGCTTTCCTCCATGGCAGATAATCATACAAAGTAATGACGTTAAATACGTTTTCCTTCTTCCGCATGCACAACGTACAAAACTATCATTAACGGATTATCTGTCATACAAATTCAGTTCGACAGTGACTGTATTATTTTTCAATTTCAATATCATCAAGCAGGTTTTCAAAAACGGCTGCTACCGCAGACAGTTCCGCATCATCCTCTACGATCTCGTAGATACTTTCAGCATCTTTTCCCTCAGAGATTTCCTTTAAAATAAGGGCTTCAGAATCTCCGTCTTCCTCTTCGGCAACCAGGATATAGTTTCTGCCTCCTATTGTTGTCTGTTCCAGTACATAAAACCAGGCCGTTTGGGCCCCTTCCAGAGCAAATGCTATTTTTTCCAAATCTATACCTCTTCCTGTTCTTTCATGCTTCGCATATCAAGATAGCCCTGCAGGATAAATACCGCCGCTATTTTGTCCACATATTCCTTCCTGTTCTCTCTGCGGATACCGGCCTCCATCATGGCCTTGTCAGCGGCAACTGTAGTCAGTCTCTCATCCCACGTATGAATGGGAAGGCCTGTACGTCTCTCCAGCTTTTCCTTGAATTCAAGAGTAAGTTCCGCTCTCACACCCAGCGTATCATTCATGTTCTTTGGAAGGCCAAGTACGATTTCCTCTACCTGATACTCCAAGATCAGTTCTTCAATCCTGGCCAGCGTCTGACGTAATTTGTTCTCGTCTTTTCTTCTGATAATTTCTATTCCCTGAGCGGTAATGAGCATGGGATCACTGATTGCCACGCCCACTGTTTTCGCTCCGAAATCCAGACCCATTATTCTCATATAATATTATTCCCAGTGATTATTCTTAATGTACTCCGTCAGCAGTTCTTCCACCAGCTCATCTCTTTCCACCTTCATGATCAGGCTTCTGGCATTCCGATGACTTGTAATATAAGTAGGATCTCCGGACATAATATATCCTACAATCTGATTAACAGGATTATATCCCTTCTCTGTCAATGCCTGATAAACCTCTGTAAGAGTCTTTTTTATTGTATTATTATCGGTTTCAACCTTAAAAAATTGTGTATTTCCCAAATCCTGCATAAATTGCACCCCTATTTCGTCTAGCCCTATTAGCTTTTATCTTACCCCATTTTATCATAAAATTCAATGGTATTTAACTCTAAGTCATTTCTCTTTCAAAAAGCAGAATATCCGGTTGTATAAAATCAATATATTTTCCCCTGATCATTTGGCCTGAAAGCTTCTCGTCAGAGAGCATTGCCGCCTGAATATACTCTTTACTATGACCTATCTGATACCGCTTTCCGTCAATTTCCTTTTCTTCCTCGAAAAGAATGGTTGTTTCTTTATGTAAATGCTCTTCCCTGTATTTAAGAGACATTTCCTGTTCCAGCGCAATCAGTTCGTCACTTCTTTCAGCCTTGATGCTTTCCGGAATCTGATCCTCCATGGCAGATGCCACAGTTCCCTGACGCCTGGAATATTTGAAAATATGCATTTCATAAAAGCCGGTTTTTCTGAGAAAGGCTTTTGTAATAGCAAATTCCTCTTCTGTTTCTCCCGGAAATCCCACAATTACATCAGTGGTAACAGCAGGATGAGCAAAAAAACTTCGAAGAATACATACCTTTTCATAGTATTCTCCTGAAGTGTATTTTCTATTCATCCTTTTTAACACACTGTCGCATCCGCTCTGCAAAGAAAGATGAAAATGCGGGCAGAATTTGGGAAGCCGGGAAAGACCTTCTGCAAATTCTTCCGTAATAATCCTGGGTTCCAGCGAGCCCAGTCTGATCCGCTCAATACCCTCAATCTCATGAATCTTCCGAATCAGGGATAACAGCCTTTCATAAGGAAAGCTCTCCCCTGTCTTTATATTATCAATCTTATCAAAATCAAGTCCGTAGGAACTGATATGGATTCCTGTAAGTACAACTTCTTTATATCCGTTCTGTGCGAGATTTCTTACCTCTTCAAGAATTTCTCCTTCCTGCCGGCTCCTTACCCTTCCTCTTGCATAAGGGATAATACAATAAGAACAGAACTGATTGCAGCCATCCTGAATTTTGATGAAGGCGCGGGTATGCTCCGCCGTATGCTTTAACATCATAGACTCATATTCGTCTGTATGGTTAATGTCAATCACCGATTTTCCATTCAGCGTTTTTTCATCTGCTGTATCTTTTTTCTTTTGTTTTTCACGCTCTGCAAGGAATTCCTCCAGAATAGGGATTAAATCCTTTTTCCTGTTATTTCCAACAGCCAGATCAATACAGGTATCCTTCAGTACCGCATCTTTACCGGTCTGTACATAACATCCAACTGCCACTACTACGGCATCCGGATTCCGTTTTTTGGCGCGATGAAGCATCTGCCTGCTCTTTCTGTCCGCAATATTGGTTACAGTACAGGTATTTATAATGTAAATGTCCGCTTCTTGATCAAAAGGTACAATTTTATAGCCTTTTTCTTGTAACATTTGTTGCATAACGTCCATTTCATATCCGTTTACTTTGCATCCAAGGTTATGTAATGCTACACTTTTCATGTTATTCTCCATTTTTTTTGTGTTGTTTTATCATTGACTTTTTTTTCCTTAACATTTACTATAGTAGCATGAAGGTATGAAAAAATTAAGGAGGTAATTACAATGAAAACAGTACAGATTTCATTAAATTCTATCGACAAGGTAAAATCTTTTGTAAATGATATTACAAAATTCGATTATGACTTTGATTTAGTTTCCGGAAGATACGTAATTGATGCTAAATCCATTATGGGTATCTTTTCCTTAGACTTATCCAAGCCTATCGATTTAAATATCCACGCAGAAGACAACGTTGATGACGTATTAGAGACTTTAAAGCCTTACATGATTTAATTTAATGAGTAATCCGGAAGGATGGTAACATTCTTCCCCATTATCAGGATTTTTAAACGGCACATTCAAGAGGATGTGCCGTTTTTATGTTATCTTATCCTTCGTAATTTACTACGATCACTTCATCTGTATCAAGCGCCGTCTGTACCAGTTCGTCTATTTTTTCATTCAGATTCTGCTCATGCCTCTTGATAATGTTCAGATTCGGCTTTGTTACCGGATGCTTTGCCACAAAAATGGTACAGCAGTCCTCATACGGCAAAATGGAAGTCTCATAGGTTCCGATCTTCTCAGAAACATCCACAATCTCCATCTTATCGAATCCAATCAGAGGACGAAATACCGGAAGAGTACAAACTTCATTTGTCACCGCCAGGGACTGAACGGTCTGGGATGCAACCTGTCCGATGCTTTCACCGGTAATCAGTCCAAGGCACTCGGTATCTTTCGCAATTTTTTCTGCGATTTTCATCATATAACGTCTCATAATAATAGTCAGTTCATCATGAGGGCACTTTTCATAGATATAAAGCTGGATATCTGTAAAATTGATCACATGCAGATAAATCGGTCCGGCATATCTGGAAACCTGCTTTGCCAGATCCACTACCTTCTGCTTGGCCCGGTCACTGGTATATGGCGGCGCATGAAAATAAACCGCATCAATCTTAACCCCTCTCTTGGCAATCATATAACCTGCCACGGGAGAGTCAATTCCACCCGATAAAAGGAGCATGGCTTTTCCGTTACTGCCAACAGGCATACCTCCCGGCCCCGGAATAATCTCAGAATAGATATAAATCTTCTCCCTGATTTCAATATTTAAAAGCACATCCGGTTTATGCACATCTACGGTAAGAAACGGGAATGCATCCAGAATCACACCGCCAAGTTCCACATTCAGTTCCATGGAATTCATGGGATAATTCTTTCGAGAGCGCCTTGCCTGTACCTTAAAGCTGAAATTCTTTTCCGGATAGACATCATCCATATACTTCACGATATCTTCCGAAAGCTTTTCAAAACCTTCATCTTCAACGTGAACAACCGGACAGATTCCCGAGATGCCAAACACAGTCTTTAAGTTGTCCACTGTTTCATCAAAATCAAAGTCGGACAAAGCTTCCACATAAATTCTTCCCGGGGTGCGTGTTACCTCGAATTTTCCCACGCAGCGTTTCAGGGCATATTTAATCTGTTTTACCAGTGCTTCCTCAAACAGATACCTGTTCTTTCCTTTCACACCGATTTCCGCATATTTAATCAAAAAAGCTGTAAACATGTATTTTCTCTCCTTTTACTTCGCAGCGCCTCACTCGCAGTTCCCTGCTCGTTCGCGGGCTTTCGCCCTATAAAGAACCCGCCTGACAAAATCTCCTGCAAGCAGGGATTTTGTCATTCGTGTTCTTTGCGCTGCTCATTGCTTTCGCGTATATCTTCTAAGCATAGGAATTATATCATATAGTGTCTGTAAAGTGTAGTCAATTTCGTCGTGGGTGGTGAAAACAGAAAAGCTGAATCGGATGGTAGAACCAAGCAGTTCCTTCTCTATTCCCATAGCCTGCAGGGTTGCGGAAGGCTGCGGTTTATGGGCGGAGCATGCACTTCCGGCTGAGACATAAACTCCCTTATCCTCCAGGGCATGCAGTAAGACCTCGCTTCGAACGCCCCGGAAAGAAACACTCACTACATGGGGAGCCCCATCTCTGCCGGGATGACCGTTCACAACAATATCAGGTATCTTCTGCACGCCTTCCACAAAAGCAGCCTTCAACCTGTAAAGCTTTTCAATCTCTTCGTCCAGATCACTGTATATCATTTCTATGGCTTTGGCAAGACCGGCAATTGCCGGCACGTTTTCAGTACCGGAGCGAATACCGTTCTGCTGTCCGCCTCCATAAACGATAGGTTTAATCTTCACTTTTTCATCCACATACAAAAAGCCGATTCCTTTTGGCCCGTGAATCTTGTGACCGCTTACCGATAACAGGTCAATATTCATTTTTTTCGGAAGTATCCTGAATTTACCGTATCCCTGAACCGCATCCACATGAAACAGAATTCGGGGATTCATTCTCTTAATCAAAGCCCCTGCTTCTTCGATGGGCATCAGAGAGCCCACTTCATTATTTGTATGCATAATGGAAACCAGTATGGTTTCTCCTGTGATCGCTCGTTGTAAATCCTCCAGACGGATACAGCCCTTTTTGTCTACCGGAAGATAAGTGACACGGAAGCCCTCTTCCTCAAGCTGCTTCATAGTCTGCAAAATGGCAGGATGTTCAATCTGCGTCGTGATCAGATGTCTTCCTGCCCGACAATTGGCATAGGCACATCCTCTCAGCGCCAGATTATCCGATTCTGTTCCACCAGAGGTAAAATAAATCTCTTTTTCCTTTACTTTCAGGTTTTTCGCGATGGTTTCTTTGGCATAACGGATATACTGCTCCGCCTGCACACCCTTTCTATGCAGACTGGAGGGATTCCCGTAATCCTCACACATAACCCTTGTCATCAGAGCAGCCACTTCATCAAAGCATCTGGTAGTGGCAGAATTATCTAAATAAACCTCCATAATATCACCAGTCTTTCTAATGTACTACAATATTTTATGCTTTCAGCCTTCAAGCTGATACATGATCCATGACAATACCGTCATTCCGGCAGTCTCCGTACGAAGGATGCGTTTTCCCAGCGTAACAGGAACAATTCCCTCCTCCATGGCTTCTTTTACTTCTGCTTCCTCAAAACCGCCCTCCGGTCCAATGAAGACTGCTATATCCTCAGAAGGCTTCAAGCTCCCTATTATTTTTTTCGTCTCATCCATTCCCTTTGCAAGCTCATAGGGGATAATCCTTACACATGCTTTACGGCTGTATGCAATCGCTTCTTTCATGGTCATCACATCTTTGATTTCGGGAATGATACCCCGTTTGCTCTGCTTGGCAGCCGCTTCTGCAATTCCCTGCCATCTTGCGATTTTATTTTTTGCCTTCTTTTCATCCAGTCTGACTACCGCACGCTTGCAGGCAACCGGAATCACCTCATAAGCTCCAAGTTCTACTGCTTTCTGGATGATAAACTCCATTTTATCTGCCTTGGGAAGCCCCTGAAACAAATAAACCTTAGACGGAAGTTCCAATCCCTCTTCCTTTATAAAACGAAGGGTACAGACAATTTCATCTTCAAAAAATTCTTCAATACCGCAGCGATACTCTTTTCCATCAACACCATTACTGACAGAAATTTCTTCGCCTTTCTTCATGCGCAGCACATTCTTAATATGATTCACATCTTTTCCTGTAATCGTAATCCGTGTCCCTTGGATCTGACCGGGTTCTACAAAAAAC
The DNA here is from genome assembly GCA_051879815.1 of Suilimivivens sp. GTDB lineage: Bacteria > Bacillota > Clostridia > Lachnospirales > Lachnospiraceae > Suilimivivens. The sequence goes on from JBJEMT010000057.1 coordinate 15,279, forward strand.
TGATACATTTCTTTCTCCTTTTACGGGAAACTGATTCTGTTGCACGTCTTTCTCACGCAGGCTTTTTTGCCGTGACGGAAACCCATTCGCCCTGATAAGTTACCTCAAGTATCTCTAAGCCTGCTGCCTTGACAGCTTCTACTACCGTCTGCTCTTTGTCGTCAATGATACCGGAGGTAATATAAATACCTCCCGCCTTCAACTGATGCAAAATCACGGGTGTCAATGGCACAAGAACATCTGCCAGAATATTGGCTACCACAATGTCATAACAATCATAGCCCACCTGTTCCTGAATTTCCTTCTCTGTGATAATATTGCCGATGATCAATTCAAAGGCTTCATCGGGAATACCGTTTACTTCTTTGTTTTCTCTTACCGCCTCAATGGCACAGGGGTCAAGATCGGTTCCCACAGCCTTTTTCGCACCAAACATAATAGACAGAATAGCCAGGATACCGCTGCCGGTTCCCACATCAAGAAGCTTCGTATCGGGAGTGATAAACTTGCGCAGCTGCCTGATACAAAGCTGAGTGGTATCATGCATTCCTGTTCCAAAAGCAGTACCGGGATCAATATGAAGAATCATCTTGTCCTGATCTTCCGGCTTTACTTCCTCCCAGGAAGGGATAACCAACACATCATCTATGGTAAACTGGTGGAAATACTGCTTCCAGTTATTGATCCAGTCAATATCCTCTGTTTCATCAATCACAATACTTCCTTCCCCGATATCCATAAAGGAACGAAGGTCTTCCAATTCCTTTTTAACTTCTTCCAAAATCTGCTCCGAAGTCTTTTTCTCCCCTGCCACTTCCAGGGAACCGTCTTCTTTTTCCTCCACAAAAAAGCTGAGGTATGCAATTCCGTCATCTTCCGGTCCGTCCGGCAGGATATCTACAAACATCTGCTCCTTTTCTGCTGCAGTCAGCGGAATCTTATCTTCAATCTGTGCACCTTCCAGACCGATATCATAGAGTGTGCTGATAATAATATCCTCCGCTTCTGTGATTGTTTTTATCTTAAATTTGAGCCACTTCATGGTTTGTGTCCTTTCTTTTCTGAACATTGTATGATTGACCGTGGAACATTTACATATTATCATAGAAATGGATTTGGTGCTATAATAAATTACATATGAACTGCGGTGAAAGGACATTGTAAAATGATACAGGATATTTACCCAAGAGTTTATCATAATGAATATAAAGATATCTTACCGGAAGAAAATGATTTTATTCTGGTATTTCAGAAAAATACCACCCTGATCAGATACCAGAATGATAAGTTACGTTATCCCACCCTTAGGGAAATTGAGAATTATGAATGTACTTATCATTATCTTTTTTCCATTGACAATTACAGATACTTTCTGGCTTATTCTGAATCGTTCATTGAACTTCCGGGATATTCTTATGAGGATGTCCGCATATTCAGAACAGCAAATTCCAGACATACGGCTTTCGCCGGAATTACAGGGCACCATCTTTTTAACTGGTATCAGACCAATCAATTCTGCGGGCGCTGCGGTCAGAAAATGGTTCCTGACCACAAGGAGCGCATGCTCTTTTGCCCCGATTGCCACAACATGGTTTATCCCAGAATTTCCCCGGCAGTCATTGTAGGGATATTGAACGGCAACAAGATCCTGATGAGCAAATATGCGGGACGCTCTTATACAAATTATGCCCTGATTGCAGGCTTTACGGAAATCGGTGAAAGTGCCGAGCAGACTGTAGCAAGAGAAGTCATGGAAGAAGTAGGATTAAAGGTCAAAAATATCCGCTACTATAAAAGCCAGCCCTGGGCTTTTTCCGGCAGTCTCCTGATGGGATTTTTCTGTGACCTTGACGGTTCCGATGAAATTAAGCTGGATACCAGCGAACTTGCACAGGCAGGCTGGTTCTCTCCTGACGAAATCCATCTGGAAGATGACCATGTGAGCCTTACAAGAGAAATGATCATGCAGTTTAAGAAAGGACGGAGATAAATTATGTCAGAAAACATTCACAGTCTTGTAACGGATACCTCTATTACCCTGTGGTGGGAAAAACCGGATCCTGCTCCTGCAGAGTACCGGATTTTTTTGGATGACCAACTGACAGAAACAGTATCTGAAACATATGTATCCTTATATAATTTAAAATCAGACAGTACTTATCAAATACGCATTGAACCTGTCAATTGGAATCTGGAAGTACAAACCTCTTCCTCGAAGCGTCGTCTGGATGTAACAAAGGCCCCATATTTTGCAATGGGAGACGGAAACACTATGAATACTCAGGCGCTGCAACGCGCTTTCGATGATTGTGGCAAAAATGAGGTCGTATATCTGCCTGCAGGGATTTATATGACCGGTGCTTTGCGTCTTCACAGCGATATGGAACTGTATCTGGAAGAAGGTGCTGTTTTGCAGGGAACAGACAGAATTGAGGATTATCTGCCACGTATTCTCAGCAGGTTTGAAGGTACGGAAATGGAATGTTACAGCAGCCTTTTAAATCTGGGTAAACTGGATCATGCCGCCGGACCGAACTGTGAAAATGTGCTGATCCACGGACATGGCACCATAGCCAGCGGCGGTCAAAGTCTGGGACTTAAGATCATTGAGGATGAAAAAAAACGCCTTAAAGATTATCTGACCTCATTAGGGGATAAAATCAGGGAATGTGAAAATGATAATACCATTCCCGGCAGGGTTCGTCCCCGCCTTATCAATTTAAGCAACTGCAGGAATGTGCGCATCAGTGGAATCACTCTGGAAAACGGTGCCTGTTGGAATGTACATATGATTTACTGCGACAATATTACCACAGACCATTGCACCTTCCGTTCAGAGGGTGTATGGAACGGTGACGGCTGGGATCCGGATTCCTCTGTAAACTGCACTCTCTTTGCCTGCAATTTTTATACCGGTGATGATGCAGTTGCCATTAAATCCGGGAAAAATCCGGAGGGCAATATTATCAATCGTCCAAGTGAACATATCCGTATTTTTGACTGCTACAGTGCCTTTGGTCATGGTATCTGTATCGGCAGTGAAATGAGCGGCGGTATAAATGATGTAAAAATCTGGGACTGCGATCTACAGCATTCCATGAGTGGACTGGAGATCAAGGGGACTAAAAAAAGAGGCGGTTATGTACGCAATATCCATGTACGGGACTGTATTCTGCCACGAATCCAGATTCATGCCGTAGGTTACAATGATGACGGAATTGCTGCACCGGAGCCTCCTGTTTTTGAAGAATGCCTATTTGAAGATCTTCATCTTACCGGACGCTTCCAGGACTGCCATGGAGACGGCAAAGAACACCCCTGTCCCGTTATTACCCTGGAAGGCTTTGATACATCCTCTCATGCTGTCAAAAATATTACGTTGAGAAACATAACCCTTGCGCCAGATACCTCTCAAAACATTGTAATGAGTTGCTGTGAAGGAATCAGTTTTGAGAGGATAAGCTGTTTAAAAAAAGAGAATTAATGAAGACAAAACGGCGGACAATATTTATCTGCAAAAGCAGAAAATATTGTCCGCCGCCTGCGTCCGTTCATTCTATTACTTAATTATTTCTTCTCTTCCCTTAATCTTCCGATAAAATGCCCGATCTTCTCCATGGCAATCTTCAGATTTTCCAGAGAATACGCATAAGAGATTCTAAGGAAACCTTCCCCGCAGTCGCCAAAAGCCGTGCCGGGAACGACAGCCACTTTTTCTTCCCGAAGCAGTCTTTCTGCAAATTCCTCACTTGTTAAGCCAAATTCCTTAATACAGGGAAATACATAGAAAGCGCCATAAGGTTCAAAACACTGCAGTCCCATTTCCTTAAAGGCATTCATCAGAAATCTTCTTCTCTGGTTATAGGACTCCCTCATCATCGCCACATCCTCATCTCCGTTGCGGAGTGCCTCCACTGCTGCATACTGACTGGTGGTAGGCGCACACATAATGGCAAACTGATGGATTTTTGTCATCTGCTCCATAATAGCGGCAGGGGCACAGGCATAGCCCAGTCTCCATCCTGTCATGGCATATGCTTTGGAAAAACCGTTGATCAGAACAGTCCTTTCCTGCATACCGGGCAGGCTTACAATGGATACATGCTTTCCTTTGTAGCTGAGCTCGGAATAGATTTCATCAGATATCACAAAAATATCCTTTTCACGGATCACCTCTGCGATTTCTTCCAAATCCTTCTTCTCCATAATGGCACCTGTCGGATTGTTCGGAAAAGGCAGGATCAGTATCTTGGTCTTGTCAGTAATGGCATCACGCAATTCCTGTGCAGTCAGCCTGAATTCATTTTCCTCTTTCAGTTCAATGATAACCGGCACTGCATCTGCCAGGATTGCACAGGGTTCATAAGAAACATAACTTGGCTGTGGAATCAGCACCTCTTCCCCTGGGTTAATCATGGCGCGAAGCGCCAGGTCAATTGCCTCAGAACCCCCTACCGTTACCAGCACTTCCTTCACGGGATCATAGGAAACTCCCTGAGTTCTCTTTATGTATCTTGTAATTTCTGTTCTCAGCTCTTTAAGACCTGCATTGGAGGTATAAAAGGTTCTTCCCTTCTCCAGAGAGTAAATACCCTCGTCCCTGATATGCCAGGGCGTATCAAAATCAGGTTCACCCACACCGAGTGAAATCGCATCCTCCATCTCATTTACAATATCGAAAAATTTACGGATACCGGAGGGCTTGATATCCACGATTTTTTCTGCTAACGGATTTCTCATGGTGTCACTTTCTCCCTTGTGTCTTCATACTTTTTTGTCAGAATGGTGCCGTGATCCTTATATTTCTTAAGGATAAAGTGAGTTGCCGTGCTTAACACACCGTCCAGTGTGGAAAGCTTCTCTGACACGAAACTGGAAACAGCCTTTAAACTCTTTCCGTCAAGACTCACCAGAAGATCATAGCCGCCGGAAATCAGGTACACACTGTTCACCTCAGGATATTTGTAAATTCTCTCGGCAATATTATCATAGCCCTGACCTCTCTGGGGAGTGATACGTACCTCGATCAGTGCTGTTACTTTTTCTATGGAAGTTTTCTCCCAATCGATCATGGTATGATATCCGCAGATAATGCCCTCTTCCTCCATAGCCTTTAATTCATTGGCAATATCTATCTCTTCCGCCCCTAAAATAACGGCCAGCTCATGAATATCAATACGGCTGTTCTTTTCAATAATCGCTAAAATCTGTTCTCTCATCTTAAGAGTCCTCCTTAATTAAATACTTTCAATATTTCATCCGGTTTCGCAGGTTCCAGAAATCTTATCTCTTCTTCATTCAGGATTATCTTGTCATTACTGTCTGTGGTCTGTCCGATCACCGCTGCAGAGATTCCCTGCTCATTCAGTGCCCAAACCAGCCCTTCTCCGTCATGAGCAATCATCAGAAGACTTCCTCCCGACAAAAGTTCATAAGGATTCAGGTCAAAAAATTCGCAGATCTCTATGGTTTCCTGTTTCACCGGTATTTTTTTCAAATCTACGGAAAGTCCAACGCCCATACTTCTGGAAAGCTCCCATAAGCCTCCGAATACACCACCGTTTCTGATATCGTGCATGGTATAAACGCCGGACTTAAGGGCGGTGGCGGCCTCCGGCAGGATAGGGAGATATTTTTCAAAGCCCTGTGCCGCCGCTATCAAAGGAAAAGGATATCTTGTAAGTAGTTCTTCTTCCTTTTCTCTTGAGAGAATTACGGTTCCTTCCAGTCCGATCCACTTCGTCATTACAATATCTGAGTTTGCCGGTATTTCCCGTTTCCCGGCTGCCCGCCTCTGTACCAAATCCACAGCTTCCTGCAACATAGTTCTGCCCAAAGCCGTTACCGTGATTACCGGGTTATTCACGCTGCCTGTCACTTCCGTATGCCCGCCTGCTATCTGCACGTGAAGCAATGCGCAGGTGTTCTCTATCTGTTTCATGATTTCCTGAAGCTGATATTCTTCTGTTTCCAAAGGCAGGGTAAGAGAAATGGTGACGGCAAAGCATTCCGTTCCTGCGGCTGCCAGATTATTCACTGCTGCATATACGGCGAGGCTTCCTGCATCCTCAATAGGAAGCGTCATCGTTTCCGTGGATACAGACAGATAACAGGAAGCAGTATTTTCATCAAAAGAAATACTGTTACCGGAAAGTATGCTTTTATACTTCAAAAAGGCGCAGTCTGATCCTACACCTGCACCTTTTATTACTTCTTCCCTCTGTGTATGAATATATTTCATAACGGAACGTTTTAATACGTTTTCGGATATCTTTCCTTTTTTCATTGCTGCCTCACTTCACTCATTTCATCGAGGCAACCGGATGCTACTCTGCCGGTGCCTCTGCTGCCGGAACTTCCGCCGGAATCTCTGCCGCTGGTGCTTCAGGTGCTGCGGGAGGCGCCGCCGCGGCTGCAAGAGCTGCCGCTACGTTTTTCACATGATCGATATTATTTGTAGAAATTGCTGCCATGATTTCATTATAAGCATTTGGATCTGCAGTTGCAACTCCAACCGTTGCCGACCTCGGTGCCATTGTATAAGTACTGGAATTTACCATTTCTCTGCTGACCTGCTGCCCGTCTTCGTACACTATCTTCCACAGGTTAGCCTTATACCCGATATGGGCAGACTGCACCGTTACAGAACCTATAGGAGCCGAAGCATCCGTATAAATCACTTCCGTATCGGGATAAGTCTTGCTGACAACTTCACTTTCATAAACCACCTCATGACCGCTGTCTCTTGTTTCCTCTCCATAAATTACAAATCCGATCTGCTTATCTTCAGTGGTATAACCCTCAATATAAATAGGCGCATCAGTATTATTTACAAACCGGAAGTCCTTCCCTGCTGATTCTGAAATTGCAGCATCCGCAGAAGGATCCACATACGTAACAATCATGGAATGATTATGTCTTTCTGTCACCTCAAGTTCTGACAAAAGCACAGCATTATAAAGGGTGGTAGAAACCTGACAGATACCGCCGCCAAGACTGTCCACTACCTGTCCGTTCAAATAAGACCCCGCCATATAATATCCGTTAGCCGTTGAAAAAGGAGAAACTGCCTCATAGGTAGAGAATTCCTCACCCGGATAGAGTGTGGTTCCATTGATCAGTTCACAACCGTTTCTTACATTAGCACTTCTGGAAGAACCGGAAGTTTTAAAGCTGGTGGTAAAACTCCCCAGTACATCCTTGACTTTTAAAAGATCTTCCTTTGTACCCAAAGGCTCATCCACTGCAACCACAAGGTCAATAGAAGTATCCTGGCCATCCCAGCTGCCATCTGTAAGATAATCGCAGATTAAAGAAAGGGAAGCCTCCTCATCTACTACCATTCCGGCTTGTCCTTCATGAATGATAAATTCCCCATCTTCTCTTGAAAGAGTGGCATTTTCTGCTTCTACATTATAAACAGAGCATTGGTCTGCAAGCACATGCTTCACAAGTTCTCTGTCCACATCAAAAGTAAGAGACAGATTTCTGTTTTCAAACTGTAAATCTTTTTTCGCCTTATAACGCTGTACAATATTTCCCTTCTTGCCAATTGCTGCAGCTTCCCTGATAATATCGGGATTGCTCCAGTAAAAACCAATATCTGCAGGTGTAATGGTAACTGCATTACCATTTACCATTGTAAGCGTAATATTTCTGGATAAAAGTCCATCTACATAATCATTTATCAGGATTTCTGCCTCTTCTACGGTCTTGCCCTCAAGGGATATATTATTGATATAGATTCCTGACGTGATTGTATCCTTATCACTTGCCTCAGCCTGCAGACTAAAAAAACTTAGCACAGACAGAAGGATTAAAAGGCAGGAAATCCCCTTTATAAATTTTTTCATAATTACTCCTCATATTGCTTTACTACACTAAATATGCTAAAGTTGGAATTACCATAGCAAGTATCAATAAAATAATTATGATGGATGAAATAATTCTTTTACTCTTACTGCTGTTAAAATTAAACATAATCAACGCCTCGATCTGATAAATAGTAACATTCTTATGAAAGGATATTATATATGAAGTTCCCCATTTTTGCAAGTTTTATCATATTCTGTCTCTGGTTGTCCTACGAAATCCACAAACACAAAAAACAGGAAAAGGAAAGTTCCGAAGCTTTCTGGGAAACAGAACGCAAAGCCAACAGCACACGCCGTAAGTCCCTGGATGATTTAAACTATATTACAATCCCTTTCGATACCCTTCCCATGGATGCACTCAAAGATGATCCTTCCGTGAAAGAATATCATGAAACTCTGCATACCATATCGGAAGAACCTATCGTAAACTTTACGGGTATCAGTAATACCGATTTAAAGTTAAAGTACGGAGCACCCAACATTGACCTTTTAATGCTTTATGATCAGCGCTACACCACTCTTGCAAGAACTCTTCAGAGCTGGGCAAAATCCTTGTATGACAATGGTCTTGTACAGGAAGCAAAAACCGTTCTGGAATTTGCCATGGAAACAGGAACCGATGTCAGTGCTTCTTATAAACTGCTTGCCGGAATTTATAAGGAAAACGGAGAAGTTGATAAAATAGCAAAACTGATTCCGGTTGCCGAAAGCTTAAACTCTGCTTTATCCTCCCATATTGCTGCATTTCTTGAAGAGATGATCAAATGATGTCCAAAACCATTCCACATTATGATCTGTTACTATTTTATGCTGCTTTGTAAACTTATATGACCGCTCCAATATCTTCCGTACGCGCTCTGTCATAATTCCTCCCTGCTTGATTCAAAGAAAGGCGTACCGCATTCCGATACGCCTTTTACTGTTTTATTTCCAGAATTTCTTTTTCTTTGTTTCCTTGTTGTCAGTGGACTTATCTGCTTCCACACTCTTTGCGGCATTTAGGCTATCCCCTGTAACCGCGTCAAACTGCTTCAGAAGCTCCTTAGCCTCATGAGACAGTTTATCGGGTGTCTGTACTACCAGTGTCACATAATGGTCGCCACGTACCTCTTTATTTCTAAGGGAAGGCACACCTTTTCCCTTAAGCCTTACCTTTGTATCTGTCTGAGTACCGGCTTTCACATCATAAATCACCTTACCGTCCACTGTGTCAACAACAACTTCACCGCCAAGTGCTGCAACTGCAAAGGAAATAGGAACAGTAGAATAAATATTATAATCCTGTCTTTGGAAAATAGGATGACGTCCTACAATAACCTCTACCAGTAAATCTCCTCTGGGACCGCCGTTTACACCAGGCTCACCCTTTTCTCTGATACGGACGCTCTGACCGTTATCGATACCGGCAGGAATGGATACCTGAATCTTTTTACGGCTTGCAATATATCCCGAACCATGACAGTCAGGACATTTTTCCTTGATCACTTTACCGGTTCCGTTACAATCGGGACAGGTCTGTACATTTCTTACCGTTCCAAAGAAGGACTGCTGTGTGAATACCACCTGACCCTTACCGCCGCACTTAGGGCATGTTTCCGGACTGGTTCCCGGCTTCGCTCCGTTGCCGTGGCAGGTCTTACATTCATCCTTTAAGGTAAGTTCTATCTCTTTATCTACACCAAATACAGCTTCTTCAAAGGTAATACGCACACTGGTACGAATATTGGCTCCCTTCATGGGACCGCTGTTGCCCCGGCTGCTCCTTCTGCCGCCGCCAAAGAAATCTCCGAAGATATCTCCAAAAATATCACTGAAGTCTGCGCTGTTAAAATCAAAACCGCCAAAGCCGCCACCACCGGCTCCACCGTCGAAGGCTGCATGGCCAAACTGATCATACTGCCTTCTTTTCTCCGGATCGCTTAAAATCGCATACGCTTCGGAAGCCTCTTTAAATTTCTTTTCAGCTTCTGCATCTCCCGGATTCATATCAGGATGATACTTCTTGGCTAACGTCCTATATGCTTTTTTAAGAGCTGCATCATCTGCATTCTTATCTACTCCAAGGACTTCATAATAGTCACGTTTCTGCTCTGCCATTACCGTTAAATCCTCCACATTTAGTAAACGCCAAACGACGCCGCGCCTGGACGCAAAGAAGAATGGCAGAGCCATTCTCCCCGAGAAAGCATTAGTTCCTCTCAGGCGGCGTACTCTGCCGCCTTAGAAGAACTCTTTCCCGTTTTCTTATTTTATACTTCTCTGTAGTCTCCGTCAACTACATCATCTGCAGGACCTGCTCCGGCTCCTGCATCGGGACCTGCCTGACCGCTGAAACCGCCCATATCGGGACCTGCTCCGGCTGCGCCGCCCTGTGCCTGCTGCATATTTTCATACATCTTTGTGAACAGAGCCTGTGCACTGTTTGTCAGCTTCTCTTTTGCTGCCTTTAATTCATCAATATCGCTGTCTGACATTTCCTGATCCTTGGTTCTGTCAAGAATTGCCTTAACGGCTGCTACATCTGCTTCTACAGTTGATTTTGCGGAAGCGTCAATCTTATCGCCGACTTCGCTCAAAGCCTTTTCTGTCTGGAATACGAAGGAATCTGCTTCATTTCTTACATCGATTGCTTCTTTTCTCTTCTTATCCTGTGCTTCAAATTCAGCTGCTTCCTTTACTGCCTTGTCAATTTCTTCATCAGACATATTGGAGCCTGCTGTAATGGTAATATGCTGTTCCTTACCTGTGCCGAGATCCTTAGCGGATACATTTACGATACCGTTTGCATCGATATCGAAGGTAACCTCGATCTGAGGTACACCACGCATTGCCGGAGGGATACCGTCCAGTCTGAACTGTCCGAGAGACTTGTTATCTCTTGCGAACTGTCTTTCACCCTGTACTACGTTGATATCAACGGCTGTCTGGTTATCAGCGGCAGTTGAGAAAATCTGGCTCTTCTTGGTAGGAATTGTTGTATTTCTTTCAATCAGTCTTGTTGCAATACCACCCATTGTCTCAATAGACAGGGAAAGGGGAGTAACATCCAGAAGAAGGATTTCACCTGCGCCTGCATCACCTGCCAGCTTACCACCCTGGATAGAAGCACCAAGTGCTACGCACTCATCAGGGTTAAGGCTCTTGCTGGGTTCTTTGCCTGTTAACTGTCTTACCTTATCCTGTACAGCAGGGATACGTGTAGAACCACCTACTAACAGAACCTGGCCCAGGTCAGCATTGGTAAGACCTGCATCCTTCATAGCGTTCTGAACAGGAATGGCTGTTTTTTCTACAAGATCGTGTGTCAATTCATCAAATTTAGCTCTTGTAAGGCTCATATCAAAGTGAAGAGGACCGCTCGCATTCATGCTGATGAAGGGCAGATTAATATTTGTGGTTGTCGCACTTGACAGCTCCTTCTTTGCCTTTTCTGCGGCTTCCTTCAATCTCTGAAGTGCCATCTTATCCTGAGACAGATCAATACCGTTTGTCTTCTTAAATTCACTTACCATCCAGTCGATCAGCTTCTGGTCAAAGTCATCACCACCAAGATGTGTATCACCGTTGGTTGCCAGAACTTCAATGACACCATCACCAATTTCAATGATAGAAACATCGAAGGTACCGCCTCCCAGGTCATATACCATGATCTTCTGCTCTTTTTCATTATCAAGACCGTATGCAAGAGCTGCCGCTGTAGGCTCGTTGATAATACGCTTTACATCAAGTCCTGCAATCTTACCTGCATCTTTGGTTGCCTGACGCTGTGCGTCATTGAAGTATGCAGGAACGGTTATAACTGCTTCTGTTACCTTTTCACCTAAATAGCTTTCTGCATCCGCTTTCAGTTTTTGAAGAATCATAGCGGAAATCTGCTGAGGTGAATATTTCTTACCATCAATGGTACGTCCTCTGTCTGTACCCATATCTCTCTTAATGGAAGCAATGGTCTTTTCTGCATTGGTTACTGCCTGACGCTTTGCAGGTTCACCGATCAGTCTTTCTCCTGTCTTTGTAAATGCCACTACAGAGGGTGTTGTTCTTGCGCCTTCTGTATTTGCGATAACGGTGGGCTTACCACCTTCCATAACTGCTACGCAGCTGTTTGTTGTACCTAAGTCGATACCAATTATTTTGCTCATGATTGTCTCCTCCTGAATCAATATATTTTATTTATGTTACTGTTAAAAGTTTATTATCCAATAAATTATTAGCTGACAACGGCTACCATACTGTGCCTTACTACGCTGTCCCTGTAGGTATAGCCCTTCTGTAATTCCTGTGCGATCACACCTGATTCATATTCCTCGCTCTCCACCTGCATAACTGCGTTATGAAGATTGGGATCAAATTCTTCTCCCACAGCAGGAATTGGTTTTACATCCATCTTTTCCAGCTCTGTTATCAACTGCTTGTAGACCATTTCCATTCCTTCTGCAAAAGGTGTTCCCTTTTCTTCTTCCGGAATTGCTGCAAAGCCTCTTTCAAAATTGTCTATTACCGGAAGGATCTTCTCAATCACACTCTTTGCACCGGTTTCAAACATTGCTGTTTTTTCTTTTTCGGTACGCTTACGGAAGTTATCGAATTCCGCCATCTGACGTTTTACTTTATCTTCCAGTTCGTCGATTTTTTCCTTCAAAGCATCCTGCTTTTTATCGGTCTTCTGCTTTTTCTTGAAAAGCTTTTTATCCTCTTTACCATCTGGCGCAGTCTCTTCTTCCTCATCGGTTGCTTCTTCCTCATTATCTTCAGAGGATTCTGCGTCTTCACCAATCGGTTCAGAGTTATCGTTTTCTTCCGCTGCTTTCGCTGCACCTTCTGCTTCCATAGCTTCGTCTGTATCTTCTATGGGGATGTCTTCCTGTAAGTCTTTTTCCTCTGCCATATGCTTCATTCCTTTCTTTGCTACGTCTTTTTCTTGTATAATTCATCAAGCTGGTGAGTGATAGTCTTTAAAGTGCCTACTACTTTATCATAGTCCATACGCTTGGGACCGATAATACCAATGGTTCCCCTCATACCTTCTCCGAGCTCATAAGTGGCAGTTACCACACTACAGTCCTTCATGGACTGAATAGGTGTCTCATTACCTATATAGACCTGAATTCCTGTATTATTTTCATCGGAAAGGGTATCCTGTACCAGTTCCGTAAGCATCTGCTTTTCTTCAAAGGTATTGATAATTTCGCTTGCCCTTTGCTGGTCTGACAGCTCCGGATATTTGAAGATATTGTTGGCACCGCTTGTATAAATCTCCAAATCTTCATCTGCTTTGATACCCTCTGCAATGGCATCAATCACATCACTGATGATATCGCTGTGAATACCTGCCTGCTGCTTCATGGTGGAAATCATTGCAAGATTGATTTCTTCAATCGCAAGTCCGTTTAAATGAGTATTCAAAAGAATATTCAGCTTCAGGATATTCTCATCACTAAGTTCCTCGGAAACAGGGAGAATATTATTCTTGATCACATTGCCCTCCATAACAATGACCGCCAGAAGCTGGTTAACATCTACTCTGGAAAGCTGTATGAATTTCAGCTTGTTCTTACGGACAGCCGGTGCAGAAATCATGGAAGCGTAGTTGGTATTTACCGCCAGAAGTTTTGCCACCTGCTTCAGGAGATTATCCATCTTATCTTCTTTCTCAAGCATCATCTCTTTCAGCTCTTCCAGTTCCTTATCCTTCTCCTCCATCATGGTATCTACATATAAGCGGTAACCCTTGTCGGAGGGAATGCGTCCTGCGGAGGTATGAGGCTGCAAGATATATCCCATTTCCTCAAGATCCGCCATTTCATTACGAATGGTGGCAGAACTTAAATTTAAATCCGTATATTTGGATATGGTACGGCTTCCTACCGGTTCTCCCGTTTCAAGGTAATTGCGGATAATGGCCTGCATAATTTTAATTTTTCTTTCATCTAACTGCATTTCCATCATCCCCTTCCTCTACTTTCTGTAAGAAACTTTTTATCTGTTAGCACTCAACTCTTTAGAGTGCTAACACCTTCTTAACCTAAAATATCACTTACCCTATCTATTGTCAACACATATGAAGAAAAATAATTATAAAAAAATTCTAAAATGCTGTTTATTTTTTGGAAATACTTAAATTGTACTATTTGTCTTCTATCCTGAAATGTGCGCCGCCAGGCGCACCACCATATAAAAACAGACCCTGTCAAAACAGAGTCTGTTCCATCGCGTTTACACATTAAATTTTACTTTGCAGACTTAAATTTAAATAAAGAAGCTGCCTGTAATATTACCGTTGATTACATAATATGTAGTATTTTCTTCAGGTTTCACGTATAAATCAACAGTCTTTAAATCCTCTTCCTTACCGTTTAAATCATATTTCCAAACGTCTCTGCAGATCTTTAATAAATCATCATTGGTATAAGACTTACCACTGAACTGGAAGTGAACGGATTCTTTTACCTTAACTTCTGCCTTTTTAACAGGTGCTTTCTTTTCTGTAGCTGCCTTCTTTGCAGGTGCCTTCTTTTCTGCTTCTGCTTTCTTTGCAGGTGCTTTCTTTTCAGCTGCTGCCTTTGCAGGTGCCTTCTTTTCTGCTTCTGCCTTCTTTGCAGGTGCTTTCTTGGGAGCTTCCTCCTTAACAGGCGCCTTAGCTTCCACTGCCGCAGGTGCTGCTTTCTTTACTTCTGCTTTCTTTACTTCTTCTTTTTTAACTTCAGCTTCTTTAGCAGGTGCTGCTTTCGCGATAACCTTTGCTGTTACTTTCTTTGTTTCTGCCATTACAATGACTCCTTTCACACAAGAGAAAATCTCTTATCGTTTCTGATCAATTAGTGTCTTTTTATGGGGAAAGTGTACTCCATATTTTAAAAATTGTCAACTAATCGCCATTTTTTTTACATTTTCCTTTATTTTACAAAGCCAAAATAAAGCAAAACAATAATGCCCAGAGCAATACGATACCATCCAAATACTTTGAAATCATGTTTCTTGATATAGCCCATCAGAAACTTGATTACGATAACGGAAACTGCAAATGCTGTCACCATACCGGTTATCAGTATCATCAATTCATTCCCGGAAAAAGCAAAGCCAAACTTCACGATCTTAAGAAGACTTGCCCCCAGCATTACAGGGATTGCAAGGAAAAAAGTAAATTCCGCTGCCACGGTTCTGGATACACCGATCAGCAATGCTCCAAGAATGGTCGCCCCTGATCTTGAGGTTCCCGGAAAAATAGCGGCAATCAACTGAAAAAAACCGATGATCAGTGCGGTTCTGTATGTGATTTCATTTAAAGAATTAGTCTTTGATACCGCACCTTTGTTTCTGCTTTCAATCAGGATAAAACCGATACCGAAAACAATCAGTGCAATTGCCACGCACACGCCGTTATAAAACAGACTTTCAAAAAACTCATCGAATAAAAGTCCTATTACTGCAGCCGGCAGACAGGCCACGATAATCTTAAACCACAGTTCCCAGATATCCTTTTTACAATAAGACAGAAGCCCTTCCTTCGCCACCGGACAATGGTTGCTTTTTTTGCCAAAGGGCCATATCTGGCCAAAGAACAGCACAACCACGGCAAGGATTGCTCCAAGCTGTATGACCACCAGAAACATATCCCAGAACTCCGGCCTGACATTGAGCTTTACGAATTCATCCAGCAATATCATATGACCGGTACTGCTGATGGGAAGCCATTCCGTAATTCCCTCCACAATACCAAACAACACTGCTTTTATCAGTTCCAACATGATCTAATCCTCCAGAAATTTTAATAAATCCTCATAGCATGCTGCAGCTTCTGCATATCCTTCCTCATAAAGTGCCTTAAGCTTATCCCTATTCTTTTCAATCCGTCCCACACCACTTTTCACTTTGGGCTGAATCAGGAAAGTATTTCCTTTTTTTACCTCATCCGCTATGAAATCCAGAGTGTTATTATAGGTAATATGCCGGTTTTTCATCAGTTCATAGACCTTAGGATATTTTCTGTAATGCAGTTTGATCAGAGACGTAAAGGAAGAAGGCTGTCTGCGGTAACCGATTTCTTTTGTCATGATCACCACATTTTTTCGGTTCCCGTCCTCCATGGAGCGGCGAAGGGGTATCGCATCCGAAATACCGCCATCCAGATACAGCCTGCCATTAATCTCCACGTTACGTGCTACTAAAGGTAACGAAGCAGACGCGCGAATTGCTTCAATGTCCGTCCTCATATTTTTAATAAGAATATATTCAGGACATCCTGTTTCTATGTTTGTTACCACACTGTAAAATTTCCCCGGATACTTTTCGAAGGTCTCATGATCATAAGGATAAAGTTCATCCGGTATCTTATGATAGCACATATCTACGCCGAACAAATCTCCTGTCCTGAGCAGACTGTAAACACTGCAATAATTTTTATCATCCAGATAATCCACGTTTACATGATAAGCTCTTCCCCGCTGCTTTGACAGAAAGCTGCACAAACAGCAGGCGCCTGCGGAAACACCATAGCAGGAAGAAAATTCCATGCCTTTATCCAGAAAAAAGTCTAAAACCCCGGCGGTATAAACTCCTTTTAACCCTCCGCCTTCCAGTACAAGTCCTGCCTGATACATAATCATCACTGCTTTCCTAATAATTTTCTTTTACAAATCTGCGAAGTGCCGGAAGAGAACGTTCTACCTTTTCCGTATCAATACAATATGCCATACGGAAATATCCGGGCACACCAAAGCTGTCGGAAGGGACAAGTATAAGATCATATTTCAATGCTTTCTGGCAGAAAGCCACTGCATCTTCTTCCAAAGCCTTGGGGAAAATATAGAAAGTTCCACCCGGTCTTACACATTCAAAACCAAGTGATATTAACTCATTATAAAGAATGTTCATATTGGTTTCATAAACACTCATATCAGCAGTCTGATCAAGCACCTCTGCCACTGCCAGCTGTATAATAGAAGGAGGGCAGTTATGTCCCGTTCCTCTGGAAATCTGTCCGCACATTGCACTGATCAATTCTGCATCTGTACATTTTGGATTCGCTGCCACATAACCGATACGTTCACCGGGAAGCGAAAGCGATTTTGAGTAGGAATAGCAGGACAGGGTATTATCATAGTATTTTGATACATAAGGTGCTGTTGCCCCGTCAAATACGATTTCCCTGTAGGGTTCGTCAGAAATAATAAAAATATCATGTCCATATTCCTTCTGCTTTCTGTTAAGCAGCTCTGCAAGAGCAGTCAGTGTCTGCGCACTGTATACTGCGCCGGAAGGATTGTTCGGTGTATTGATCAGAATCGCTGCTGTCTTTTCATTCAGCATTTCCTCCAGCTTTTCAAAGTTAATCTGGAAATTTTCTGTATTTGCAGGCACTACCTTAAGTACTGCTCCGGTCAGATTAATATAAGGATTGTATTCGGGAAAATAGGGAGCAAAGGTCAGTATCTCATCTCCCGGTTTTGTGACACAGCGCACGGCGTGCGCTAACGCACCTGCTGCACCCGTCGTAGGAAAGATGTGATTCCCTGTATAATTCATATCAAATCTTTTATTCAGAGAAGCCGCTATTTTATCCTTTACGGAAGTAATTCCGAGACTTGGACTGTATCCATGAAGTTCCATAGAACTCTTATTCTTTAACAGGTCGATCATTACCTCTGTGAACTTCTCAGGTACCGGAACAGACGGATTCCCGAGACTATAGTCAAATACATTTTCATAACCGATTTCTTTTCCTCTTGCCGTAGCAAATTCGGAGAGCTGACGAATAACGGATTTGCCCTCTAACATTTTTTTATATTGCTCATTGATCATGATTTTCCTCCTGCTTCATCATCCAAAGTACAAAGTCATTTGTTTATTTAATTTCATTTAATACATGTTTCATTCTAACACAGAAAAAGTGCTTTGCAAACTTTTGATTATGATTTGTATTAGAATTATTTAAAAACATCCCCAATCCTTTTAAGCATTCTTTCATTTGAATGGGCCATATTAGACCTCATTTCACCATTGTGAATTACTTCTTTCGGATTGGGGATGTTAACTAATTAAGTATCTAATGTGCGTTAAGATATCTTCTGAATATTTTCACTATTTTATTTCTTCTATAATAGAAATGTAATCCTCTAATTTATACTCTTCAGTATACCAGATTGTAATATTATAGGTGGACTCATCTGATAAGAAGAGCCATGTTGCACTGCCATATTCACTGGAACATCCCCTTCCTAAAAATTTGTAATTACCCAAATTCTTTTCGATAGTTTCTTCAATAGCAAAATCACCATAGTCCACACGTTGATTCACATAATCATCAAGTTTTTCTTCCGCGTTATTACCATTAGAAAAGGTACTGTTCTCATTATATATTTCTATATACCCACCCTCATATGAAGAATTTTCAGTATATTTTGCGTTACTACAGCTAATGCCTATACGATTAGATACAATATCATCTTTTACACCTGAAAACTTTATCCCTATAGCCGGGCAATACAAAGTTTCATCCCTAATATATGCCAAATAATCTGCATTATCTTCCTCATAAAAATTTAAACCATTTTTCCATATATCTTCTATATTATAATCAAATAAGGTTATAGAAAGAGCAATCCCATTTCCAACAAATGCAACTTCCCTGACAGTATTTGTTTCGCTTGGTTCCCTAACAGCATAAGCAACATTCTCCAAAGTACCCTTTTCCATTCCCTTTTGCTCTGAAATATAGCTGTCTAAATCGCCCTCATAATAATTGCACTCAAAATTAAAATTAACATATTTAGTAGCATTATTATCAGAAAAGGAATTTGTTAATGAACCGGAAAATCCAAATCTGCTCCAATCTGCACTATCTTTCCTTATCATAATACCAAGCTCATCACTTTTTATTCCTTCTGAGTCCATATACCATGTCGGCATATTCTTCTCCTGCTCCACCACTTCTGTGTTCTCGACTTCAGGTTTATTGCCGGTTTCTTCACTTACTTCTGTAGTTTTGTCGGATTCATCAGTTACCGCTTCAGGTATCGAAGTCGCTGCTGCCTCCATGGTTTCCGATGTGTCAGAATTTTGAGAACCACAGGCCAATAATCCCAATGAGATCACAGCCACTGATAGCATTAATATTAATTTCTTTTGCATAAAATTTCCTCCATTTTCTCATTTTAGATAGTATCTTGAAATCTCTTCGATCTCTTGCAACGAATTTTTTCTTAGTTTCTTTTAATTTTAGAGTTTATAACTCTAAATGTCAATATACTTGCAACTTATTGATAGATATTCAGTGTTGTTCAGAATCAACCCACAAAATTTTGTACCCTTAGCGTCTACTTTATGAAATTTAGCTTTGCTCTGAACAGTTACAAAATATTAATGCTTTTTAAGACCGAGATGTCTTTTTCTAATATTGCTTATACTATTCCATACTCCTCCTGTAGCAATTTCACCACATCCCCAACTGTCACAATCTCAGATAGTTTTCGATCAGGTATCTCTATCCCAAACTCATCTTCAAATGCAACGATTATATTTACCACATCGAGAGAGCTGAGTCCCAAATCGTTCAACAGATTCGTTTCCATAATAATCTGTTCCTTTGGTACGTCTACATATTCCTCTAAAATATTCCTGACTTTTTCTAGCATGATTCCTCTCCTTTTCAATTCCTCTTTATCTTTCTGGTCGTGGTCTTATCAAATTCCTGCTCCCTTACTACAGTTTTTGCAATCTTCTTATAATTAGGCAGTGTTTTGTTCAAAGTCATCATATCTTCCTGAATCTTCAACTCCGCATTCGGCTCCATTTTTTTATCTAAAAATACTTCTGCCTGTATCTGCCCATTTCTTTCTGAAACAACGACCTCTTTCACATATGGAAAGCGCAAAATTTTCTGTTCAAGTCCCTCAGGTGAGACATTTTCCCCATTAGGCAGGATAATCAGATTTTTCTTTCGACCTGTAATATAGAGCCAGTTGTCCTGATCCAGATTCCCCAGATCTCCGGTTTTAAACCATTCACCATCAAACACCTCGGCTGTTGCCTCCGGATTTTTGTAATAGCCTTTCATAACAATCGGGCCTTTCACCCATATTTCCTTATCAACAATCTTGACTTCACATCCTGTTACGATCTTGCCTACAGAATCATATTTCTTGCATCTGTCCGTATTGCATGCTACTACCGGTGCACATTCTGTAATGCCATACCCCTGCACGATATTGATTCCCCATGATTCAAAATCTTTGATTATTTCCGGTTCAATATAAGCGCCTCCGCCTACCAGCAGACGCAAATTACCGCCCAACTGTTCCAATATCTGAGCAAACAGTTTCCTTCTGATATCGATATGGCATTTATACAGACCTCTCGCAGCCTTCATCACCAGACGCACCTTTTTCTTCCGTCCTGTTTTCTCGATTTCTCTCCATATATTTTTATAGATTGTTTCAATCACAAGCGGCACTACAATCATACACTGCGGCTTGTAGACCAATAGATTTTTACTCAGATATTTCAGGCTGTCGTTAATACAGATTGTAACGCCGCAGCACATCGGAGTCATCATACCCGCAGTGATTTCCAGTGTGTGATGGATTGGAAGAATGGACATGGTACTGTCATTCGTTGTCAGATACGTATAGCTGCTTCCGTTCATGGCATTGACCGCCAGATTGCCATGCGTAATCATGCAGCCCTTACTCTTTCCTGTTGTTCCGGAAGTAAATACGATTTCCGCAAGGTCATCCTTCGTTGGACTGCCTGTCCAAATATTTGTTTTGTCCATCTGTTCTATCAGTTCAAAGAGACTATCCCTGTTATCAGCGCGTTGCATACAAATGCATCTGACAGACAAATCGGAATCCTTTTCTATTTGCTCTGCAACATCCATGTATTCCTTGTCAAAAACAAGGCAACTCACATCCGCAAAACGTATCAGTTCCATGAGATCTTCTGTCGGAAGCTCCTTATCCAACGGAACCGCTATATTTTCCGAACACATGGCAGAAAAATAACTGATCACCCATTCATAGCTTGTCTTTCCGAGAACCGCGATATGACTTCCTGATTTAAAAAGATTATGATAGAGATTTCCCACCAGC
Source organism: Suilimivivens sp. (assembly GCA_051879815.1). Classification (GTDB taxonomy): domain Bacteria; phylum Bacillota; class Clostridia; order Lachnospirales; family Lachnospiraceae; genus Suilimivivens. Next base: position 36,241 of record JBJEMT010000057.1, read on the forward strand.
TGAATATCATGCAGAAATTCTTCTTTCATCTTTCCCTGATCTCTTTACCTTCCTTAAAGCGAAATACGGGATTGTCACGATAGGACTTTGCTGTTACCTCTACGACATCCTTTACCGTGTTTAATTCATATTTAATCTCGTAAAACGGATATTCAGTCTTCATGCGCATCTACCTCCAGATAACCCAGTTTTGAAAAATAATCAATGTACCCTTTCACATACTCAAAATCAATTTTCGTCCATGCAAACCCAAGCTGCTTCAGATAGGACAGTGTAAAGTCATTTTTGATATGAATATTGGTTTCGTAATTTAACCTTTCCTCCTGATTCATATCATTCATAAACGCCTCATAGATATAAGCTTTGTTTTGGCTGACAGTTTCCTTTAAACGCCGAGCAAATGTTTCTCCATCCACTACCTGCATCTCTATGGACAATTCTTTTAAAATCTCGAACAGCCTGTCAAAATACAGATTCTGGTTGGAATAAACATGGAAAACGGTATGCTCCATGCTAAAATGCTTTGCAATCCGCACAATAGCATCTGCAGTATCATCAACAGGTGAAAATTCACTGTAAAGCGACATCATATAGTCCGGCAGACATCCAAGCTCCGTTGCTGCTTTGATTCTGGATAAAAAAGCATTTTCCGTAAAATTGGGCTGAAACACGTAGTCCCTGCTTCGGTTTGTCAGATTCCCGACACGGATGATATTTGCCTGTAATCCCTGTAACATCGCATCCAATACAACACACTCCGCTTCAAACTTACTTCGCACATATACGTTAGAAAGTGACTGTCCCTGATACAGACAATCTTCTCCGAAACAGCGCTCTTCCGATGCAACCTCTGTATCAAAACTGTCTGCCAGACTGTTTCCGGACACACTGATCGTGCTGATATGGATAAAACGCGCACCTGTCCGCAATGCATAGTCTGCCATGTGCTGAGTGCCAAGCGTATTCACCTTATAAAAATACTCATACGAGCCATAGTGTTTCACAGTTGCTGCCGCATGAATCACCATATCTACTTTTTCCGGTAATTCATCAGACAACTTTTCCTGTGTGATATCACCGACAATAGGAATAATACGAGTACCAATTATATTTGAGTATTTGTTTCCAAAATAATGTTCCAGTATCTGCGGGAATCTTCCTCTCCTGTCATCCGGTTGTTTGCTTCGCACCAGACAGTAAATCACACATTCTTCATCCTGCAATAACGCATCCGCGATATGCGCTCCCAGAAATCCGGTAATTCCCGACAGCAATACACTTCTAATCGGTGTTTCCTGCATCTCATAACGGTCATCCATCTTATTTTTGTCCAGTATGGAGTGATACTTTTCAAATCTCTCCGGGCGATAATCCTCTTCCAAAAGCTCCGGTTCCTCTTTCCGGTCTTCCTGTAAGCATTTTGCAAGTTCCGCTACGGTAGGATGATCAAAGATATCCTGAAGTCTAAGCTTCATGCCTTCCTCTTCTGCCCGCACGACAAGCTCCATTGCCTTTAAGCTGTCACCTCCATAGGAAAAGAAATCATGCACGATTCCAATCGGTCTGTAATCCAGTACCGCTTCCATGATGTTGCAAAGCTTCCGTTCCTGTTCTGTTACTGGCTCTACATATTCACTTAAGTCCTCACATTTCATCTCCGGCACAGGCAGGTTCTTCCTGTCCGTCTTCCCACTCGGGGTCATCGGCAGCCCCCTCAGGTGCATGAAGTAATTCGGAACCATATATTTCGGAAGCTTAGTGGACAGGTAGCTTCGCAGCTCCTTCTCATCTATCTTTACTGCTGTCATGAAATCCTGTTTCTCTTTTTCATCCGATACGGTCGTGTAATACCCGACCAGATACTGTCTGCCTTCCTCATCCCTCTTATCCGTGACCGCACACATGCGGATGCCCGGAAACTGTGACATGACACTCTCAATCTCTCCAAGTTCTATCCGCAGTCCCCTGATCTTTACCTGTGTATCAATTCTTCCAAGGTATTCAATCTCTCCGTTTTCCCTCCATGCTGCAAGGTCTCCGGTATGGTACATGGTCTTTCCATGTCCGTTCTCTTTGGTGGCAAAAGGATTGTCCACAAACCGCTCCGCTGTCAGATCCGGGCGGTTTAAATACCCGAGCCCCACACCGTCTCCTGCGATGCACAGTTCCCCCGGAACACCGATGGGTACCGGATTTCCATGACTGTCCAGAATATAGATCTGGGTGTTGGCGATCGGTCTACCGATGGTGATGTCATCATCCTCCACCCTTGCATTGCTGGACCAGACTGTAGTCTCTGCCGGTCCGTAGATGTTGAATATCTCCGCTGTTGTCTGATTTCTCAGTTCCTCATACAGTCCGGCTGTCAGTGCTTCCCCGCCGAGGATAATGACTTTCAGTGTTGACAGGTATTCTTTCTGTGTATTATCAAAGAGATACCCTTTCATCTTTGTCGGCGTGGTCTGAAGTACTTCAATCTGATTCTCTGTAACAATTCTGTTTACCGCGCTCTGGCTGAACACTTCCTCATCGCTTGTAAGGTACACGGTCATACCGTTTAAAAGAGGCAGAATGCTCTCTGTCACAAAGATATCGAATACAATGTTGGTTACTGAAATAATCTTCCTATAACCCTCTTGAATCACCGCGTGGCACACGTTATTATTATTATTATGGCTGTAATTCGCCACATTGGAATGCCTGATCATCACGCCCTTCGGTACTCCCGTGGAACCGGAGGTAAAGATGACATAGCACACGTCTGTGGCTTCATTCCGGTTCTCTACAGGAAGCCTTTTCTCAGTCCGGGCATTTTCCAGATTAAGTTCATCCAGTTTCAGAAGTTCGATTCCTTCTAACTGCTCCTCATAACCAAACACACACCCGATCTTACTCTTTGTTTCGTCTATGATGAACTGTACCCTGTCCTTAGGGTAGTCCGGGGCTACCGGCATATATCCTGCCCCTGCCTTCAGGATTCCGAGCATGGCTGCAAGGATATGCCAGTTTCTTTTGGCAATGATGGGAACAATGTCTCCCCGACTTACACCTTTTTCACGGAGCAGATGTGCCAGCACGTTTGACATCTCATCCAGTTCCCGGTAGGTGATCTCTTTTTCCCCAAATACGACTGCAACAGCATCCGGTGTCTTTTTTGCCTGTTTCACGAACAGTTCATGGACGCACTTGTCCTTAGGGTAGTCTACTTTTGTGTTGTTAAAGTCATAGAATATCCGCTGCTTTTCTTTTTCCGGTACAATAGAAATATCCTTTATGGCAATGTTATCATTCTCAATCATTTGCTCTATGACATACTCTAAACGTTCAAGAATATCATTTACTTCTTTTTCCTCCCGAAACAGATTTACATGATAATCAATAGTCACTGTATAAGTATCACTGCTATCACGATTGTCTACATGAAGTGCAAACGGAACTTCACTATAACCATTGCTATACCATTTAGTGGTTGAGTCCGAATCTGTTCTGGCATTCTGGAAACTGAACATCACATCATAAAGATTTCCCTCAAAATTCTGTTTTTCACGAAGATATTTTAATATCATGCTATATGGATATTTCTGGTGACGGAACAATTCATAATGTGCTTCCGCGATTTTTTCTGCCAATTTCTGAATCGTATCTTCTTCTGATATTTCTACTGTCAATGGGATTGTTGATATAAACATTCCGGCAGTCTTTTTTTCATACGCTTTCGTTCTATTTAACACAGGAATTCCAAGTGTAACTGTCTGATTATCCGGATTGATTTTGCAAAGATAGCAATTCAGCGCTGTTTCAAAAAGTACTGCTTCTGTTATTCTAGTTGCTACACAATAGTTTTGAATTTTTTCGGTTAATTCTGCTGATATTCTTTTTACAAGCCTTTTTGCTGCAATAGAATCCATTGTGGCAGATTTTATCTTAATTGGTGAATTCTCTGGTTTCGAAGCATACTTTCCCCGCCAATATATTTCATCTTTTTCATATTTGGCTGAATGGTAATAATCCATTTCCGAATGGACATACTTTATATAATCCCCACAGATATCATAATCCACATTTCCCATCAACAGATTCCGGTATGCCTCATCCACTTCATTTACAATCAGACTAAATGTCCATGCATCTGATATGAGATGACTAAGAACCGCTAATACGCCCTGCTTTTCTCCGACATAGACAATTTCAAACCGATACATGTCATGATTCAAAAGTCCGATAGGGTCGGATGCGCACTTTTCTGCATAGCTTTTGAACTCTTGCTCATCTGAAAATTTATGTATTGGAATGTTTATATAGGAATATTCTTCCACATACTGCTTAATGTCACCATTTAGCTTAATAAAACGCAATCTTAAAGCAGCCTGGTTCTTGATTACCTGATTGATTGCTTTTTGAAGCAACTGTATATCATGTTCTTCATGATAGAAAACAGTTCCACAGATATTGGCGATGGCAGTTCCTTCATAGAATTGTTGTAAGTGCCAGATGTTTTTTTGAGGTGTTGTCAGATTATAAGATTCCATTTCACTTTCCTCTTGTACTCAATTTCGTTTTGCAATGTATATATTGCAATTATATCTTTGAAAACATTTAAAATCAATAAAAATGCAATATATTTATTGCAATTTCTGAGGTATCTGTAATGACACAAAAATTAAAGCAGGATCTTCAAATTGGTAGTAATATACGTAATCTTCGTAAGAAATCTGGTTTTACTCAAGAACAAGTAGTAGCTCGTTTACAATTGCAAGGAATTGAAATTTCTCGAAGCAGTTATTCTCAAATTGAATGTGGAACTTACAACATTCGGGTCTCTGAACTAATAGCTCTTGCAGATTTATTTCAAGTTGACTTCAATGCATTTTTTGAAAATCTAAAAGATAAAAACACCCAATAGCAGGAATAACATAAATAATATGTTAGTCCTGTTATTGGGTACACAAGGGAGTAGTAAATGGATGAAATATAATGAACGAATTAAAGAAATCAGAGAAGATCATTCCTATACCCAGCAGCAGGTAGCTGATTGGTTGAATGTTAGACAGAGAACCTATTGTGATTATGAAAGCGGTAAAACAAGAATACCCATTGACAGCATCATCATTCTTGCACAGCACTACAATGTATCCATGGATTATATCACGGGTGTCAGTAATCAAAAGGGGCATTTCCCCAGTAATCAATCTGTAAACAAAAAGCATCCCCAATCCGAAGGAAGCAATTCGCGATAGCCGGATGAGACCTTAGGCTCATCCGGGCGATAGCGAGCTGACGAGGATTGGGGATGCTTTTCGCATTATATAATTTACTTCACCGAAGAAGCAATCAATGTCATATCACCCTGCATATCTACTCTTCCGATTCCGTCAGGAAGAATAAAATGATCACCCTTCCCTATCATCTGTCCGTTCACAAGCCCCTGTCCTTCGATCACACTCATGATCATGAAGGGATGTGTCTGTTCAAAGGAGATGGGCTTTGTCACCTGCAATTTCCATACCTTATAGTAATCGCAGGCAATCAGCTCATTGAACTCATTCTCCGGAAGGTCAAGTGCGTGCCTGACACTGTCCTCAGCTGACGGAGCGGGTACCGTGATCACATCAATGCTCTGCTTTACATGAAGCTGACGGGGCTTTCCGTCCGTCAATCTGTCATAATCATAAACACGGTAGGTAATATCGCTGTTCTGCTGGGTCTCTAATATCATCAAACCGCCTTTAATGGCATGGACGGTGCCGGGATTGATCTGAATAAAATCACCCTTTTTAACCGGCACTTCACGGATTAATTCAGACCATCTGCCCTGCTGAATCATTTCAGTCAGTTCTTCTTTTGACTTGGCATTATGGCCCACAACCAAAGATGCTCCCTCCTGGCAGTCCAGAATATACCAGCATTCTGTCTTTCCGAGAGATCCGTTTTCATGCTCCCTGGCGTAAGCATCATCAGGATGTACCTGGATGCTCAGATCGTCCCTGGCATCAATAATTTTAATAAGCAGCGGAAATCTGTCAAGATCACTGTTTCCAAATAATTCAGGTTCTTCCTTCCAAAGCTGTGAAAGAGTTCTCCCTGCATAAATTCCTTCCCTGACAGTGCAGTCTCCGTTGGGATGGGCACTGACTGCCCAACATTCACCGGTCTTGTCTCCCGGAATCGCGTAGCCAAAGCTGTCAGCAAGCCGGCTTCCGCCCCAGATCATCTGCTTAAACACAGGATTCAGGAAAAGAATCTGACGAGGTTTCTTGTTAATGGTAAGTTCTCTTCCGTTAGATTCGATAATTTTCTGATACCAGAATGCAGAATCTTTTACGATTCTCTTCTGGGTTTCAAAATCTACATGGACAATACCAAATCGCTCCGTATAACCCTTATCCCATTCAAAATTATCAAGAAAGGTCCAAAGAAAATAGCCTCTTACATCTACGCCCTCGTCATTTGCTTTCTGAAGGACCGAAATATATAAATCCAGAAAGTTCTGACGATTAGGGTCATGCACTCTTCCATCCAGGGAAACATCATCATGGCAGGACATACCGTTTTCCGTAATGTAAAGAGGCAGCTGATATCTCTCATACAGGAACTTAACGCCCCAGTAGAAACATCCCGGTGTCACAGGCCAGTTTGCTGCCGTCTTAGGAGAACCGATGGGTCTGTCCACATATTCCGGCTCACCGTCTGCACCCTGCCTCATCATATAGCCGTTATAAATATTTTGTCCCATAAAATCAAGAGGCTGGGAGATCAGTTTCATATCATCCTCTGTAATTTCAGGAAGATACTCAGCGAATTTTTTAAGTCCCTCTTCCGGATACTTGCCAAGGAACACGGGATCATTAAACCATGCCACATTCCAGGTCCAGTTATCCATGGGCTGATAAAAGCCAAACAATGTCTTTCTTGCCGCCTCAATATCCTCCGGTTTATCCGTAGCCGGATATGCCATACCGCAGGTAGGTGCATACCCTACCTTAATAGGTCTGCAGGCATATTTTCTCAAATTGATAACTGCCTGTCCATGGGCGCGAAGCGCATTGTGGGCAATCTGAAAAACATCCTTATAGGGAAGCTTCTTTCCCGGTGCATGAATGCCGGATAAATGGCCAAGTCCCACAAAGCATTCCGGCTCGTTTAACGTAATAAAGTATTCGCAGATATCGGAAAAATTTTCTGCCACTACTTTGGCATATTCCCCGAACCACTCTATCACTTCTTCATTCAGCCAGCCGCCTTTATCCTGCAGAGCCTGGGGGAATTCCCAGTGATACATGGTAATATAGGGCTCAATACCGTTCTTTTTCATTTCCATGATCATATCGCGATACATATCAATGGCTTTCTGATTTACTTTTCCTGTTCCCCCCGGCAGAATCCTTGCCCAGCTCATGGAAAAACGATATGCCTTAATTCCAAGCATTCCCATCAGGGCGTAATCTTCTTTGTATCTGTGCATATGATCACAGGCTACCTTAGAATCTCTGCCATCCAGAATCCTTCCCTCTTCCGTAAAGGTATCCCAGATATTCTTTCCGCAGCCATCGTCTTCCTCTCTTCCTTCCACCTGATAAGCGCTGCTTGCAACGCCCCAGACAAAATCATCACGAAACATGTTTATTTCCTCGCTTTCTATGACTCAGAGCCAATGACAGAAACAAGATAAAAAGGTACTACATCTTCTTCATGTGTCTCTGTAATGGTGATCTCCACTTTATGTTCTCCCGGTTCCATATGTCTTGTAACGGTATCGATATACAGGCAGTCACCCCAATCTTCTTTAAAATTACCGTCAAGAGTTACCGCTTCCTTTTCTTTTCCATCTACTACCACTTTGGCAATGGGCGTTGGCTGCTTAACACTCTTTCGATACTGAACAGCCACACCGGTGCAGTTAATGGTAAAGGAAATCTTATCTCCTTCTTTCCATGCAGTCCATCCCTTTCTGAAAATTTCACGGATATCATTCTGAGGCTCCGTATCTGCCACGAATCCCCGGGAAAGGGGCGTGGAATTATCATTCTGATAACGGACGGAATTTTCATAAGCATTTTTCGTAATCGGGTCAGGCAGTATCTTACCTCCAAAATCAGAAGGTGCTTCTGCCGTTTCCATATCCTCATATACCTTTTCAAGAAAAGTCGTGATTACCTGCGCTACCAGCTTATGTCCCGCGTCATTAGGATGCAGATCATCCGGCGTGATCTGGCGATTAGGAATCCTTCCGCTTTCGATTTCCGGCCAGATAGTACTCTTCATGCTGACCATAGGAAGTTCATAGGCTTTTGCCACCTTGAGATGCATTTCTTCCGCATTCAATCCGTCATCATATTTTACATTGTTCATCAACATTACTGCCGGTGCACATTTATCAGAAAGAGTTCTTCGAACCAGCCCTTCATATGTTTCCTCAAAAAACTCTGTATTTTCATCATTGACGGCAAATTCAATCAAGGCAAAATCAGGACTGTACTTCAGCAGATGATCCTCCACTCTGGAAACACCGAACTGCGAAGTTGTTCCGCCGATTCCCGCATTGATAAATTTAATATCAGATTTGGGAAATTTTTCTTTCCACCATTCATATACAAGATAGGCATAACAGGTCTGCGGTGTAGAGGAAAGACTTCCCTGGGTAATGGATCCTCCCAGGAACCCCACTGTGATGGCTTCTCCGTTTTCAGCCTTCTTCATACATTCTTTTATTTTATACCAGTTGCCTCTATTGATCATTCCCTTTTCAGGATGTACATTATATGCCATTTTTTGATCCTCCAACACATATCTTTCTATATTTTTAAGCAATAAAAGGGCTTGCCTTCCAAAACAAGCCCTTTCGGTTTTCATCCAAAATACATCTCTTATCTTCTGCCGATTTCCGTATCAGCTTCGGTCACTACGCTGTGCTCCTTAATATAAGCTACGATTTCATCAAACTTGGTAAAGGCAAGACCTACATAGCTGTCTGCACAACCATAGTAAATAGCGATTTTTCCGCTTTCAGGATCATGAATAGTCGCACAGGGGAAACATACGTTAGGAACAAAGCCCCTCTCCTCATACCATTCTTCCGGTGTCAGCAGGAAGGTTTCACATCTGTATTTCACAATGGAAGGATTCTCAAGATCTAAAATTGCACCACCGATCGAATAAACGAAGCCGTTGCAGGTTCCGCTTACACCATGATAAAACAGGAGCCAGCCTTCACTTGTTTCGATAGGAGCAGCGCCGCCGCCAATCTTCACGGACTCCCACCATTCGCTTCCTTTGCCCATAACATGTCTGTGCTTGCCCCAGTAAACAAGATCAGGGCTTTCACTCACGAAAATATCACCAAAAGGCGTATGTCCGCTGTCAGAAGGACGGCTCAGCATCACAAAGTTGCCATTGATCTTTCTGGGGAACAATACTGCATTTCTGTTATAAGGAATAAAAGGATTCTCCAGTCTGGTAAATGTCTTAAAATCTGTTGTCTTAGCCATACCGATAGCCGCGCCATAAAAATCCTGACACCAGATAATATAGTAAGTATCTTCTACCTTGACCAGTCTGGGATCATAGGCATATCTTGGCATAAAAGGCTTTCCTTCTTCATCCACGAAAGGAATCTTCTCCTTGTCAAAATCCCAGTGAATGGCATCCTTGCTTCTTCCCATATAAATATAAGGGATACCGTTGGTCTGCTCGCCGCGGAACACACCGATAAATTCATCTCCATAAGGCATTACCGCACTGTTAAAAATTCTGGCAACACCTTCTACAGGATTACGACCGATAATAGGATTCTCGGTATATCTCCAGACGGGCGCTCCTTTTAAGCCCGCAGGTTTCTCTTGCCAGGGCACATTTTTTACTGCAGGGGCAATCATTTTAATCTCACTCATTTTGTCTCCTTCTGCCTCATAAGGCTGGTTGTTATTGTTTAGATAAAAACTCAAGATTCTTCTTGATCAGATCACATCTCTGCGCCACACATTCCACACTTCTAAGAGGATCCTTGGGAGTATTGAACACATAGTCGATCAGCTTATCAATGGTGGTAGTTGCCACATGCATTCTGGTATCGCTGGAAGCATAATAGATAAATACCTCTCCCTTTTCATTGGCAATGGCGCCATTTGTAAATACCACATTGGAAACATCTCCCACTCTCTCTGCGCCTCTTGGTCCGATCAAAAGCCCTGAAGGCTCTGCAATTACCCTGGAGGGATCATTTAAATCCGTAGCAAATGCATAAATGACATAACGCAGTCCGGCTGCCGTGTTTCTGACGCCGTGTGCAATATGAATCCAGCCTTTTTCTGTCTTAATAGGCACTGCACCGGCACCGTTTTTCGCTTCCGTAATTGTGTGATACTTACGAAGACTTGTCATTTTTTCTTCATCGATCACTGCATGGGTAATATCATCGCAAAGTCCAAAGCCGATTCCACCGCCTGAGCCCGTTTCAATAAAATCATCCATAGGCCTTGTATAGAAAGCATATTTTCCGTTTACAAATTCAGGATGCAGCACTACATTTCTCTGCTGAGGTGAATTTAAGGTTACCAGATTGGGAAGTCTCTCCCATGTCTTTAAATCTTTCGTCCTTACAATGCCTGCTGCAGCTACCGCTGCGGAAAGGTCATTTACAGAGGTATCCTTGCTTTCTGAGCAGAATACACCATAGATATATCCGTCTTCATGCTTTGTCAGACGCATATCATATACGTTGGTCTCTTCCGGGCAGGTATCCGGAAGCAGGATCGGATAATCCCAGAAACGGAAACCGTCTACTCCATTATCGCTTTCTGCCACACCAAAGAAAGACTTTCTGTCATCTCCTTCGATTCTGGCTACCAGATAATACTTCCCGTTCAGTTCGATAGCTCCTGAGTTCATGACTGCATTGATACCAAGCCTCTTCATGAAGTAAGGATTTGTCTCGGGATTCAGATCGTACTGCCAGGTAAGGGGAATATGCTCCCTTGTCAGTACGGGATTTTTATACTTGTCATAAACACCGTTATAAAAGTCCGTATCCACTTCATTTTTTTTGTTGATCAGAGCTTCATATTTTTCTAACTCTTCATAATATTTTTTATGCAGCATTTTTCTTTCCTCTTCCTTAATTCTGTCCTAATCTTTTTATCACTTCAAAACACATTCTGCCGTTATGATAAGGGCACTTCCATGGCTCTACAATGGGTCTTCCTTCAAAAGGCCTGCCTTCTTCATCAACTTCCCAGAACCACTCAGATCCATCTCTTTTATCGATGACATGCTCCTTAATAAAGTTCCATTCACTTTCTGCTGCTTCCAGATATTCCGGTTTATCCGGATTTTTCTGATAGCCGTTTAAAAAGCCTACCACGGTCTCTGCCTGCACCCACCAGATCCGATGCGTGTTGACAACACCTCTCTCACATTCATTGGCAAGGGAATGCCCATCAAAAGCAACTTTATAAATCTGGGCTGTCAGATCTTTTGTAATGGGTGACATCTTCTCTTCATATTTCTTCTCTGAAAGAATTTCCACACCTCTGTCCATCAGCCATGCAGTTTCAATATCATGGCCGTAGGAATGAAGATCTATAATAGAATTCATGGTTCTGTCAAAGAATACTTCCTGTCTGTGAAGCTTCGGATTATATACCTTATCTGCAAAAGTATCCATAATCCATTCAAGTCTTTCCTTCACTTCAGGGAGCTTTGCCACACGATAAAGCTCTGTGTAGGCCTCAAACACATGAAGCAGAGTATTCATAGTTTTCTCTGCAATGACTCCGTTTTCAGAAAGCTTGTCGTTCTCAATCTCATGAAACTCTTTATCAAAAGCTTCCTTATAACCGATTTCGTCGGTACACCTGTTTTCAATTATGCGGAACAGATCCTTTGCCATGGCAAGTGCTTCTTCGTCTCCTGATGCCTCATAATAGGAGGAAAGAGCATAGATGGAAAAAGCCTGATTATAAGTATGCTTCGTAGTATCCTCCGGCTCACCATTATATTTCATTGACCAGAAAATACCGCCGTTTTCTTTGTCCATGCAATGCTCTTTCATAAAAGCAAATCCATGTTTGGCTTCCTCTAAAAGACTTTCGTCTTTCAGAAGTGTATAAGCATTAGAAAAGAACCATGTAATGCGGCTGTTTAAAATACATCCCTTAACTGCTTTTTTATCCAGTTTAAGATCATAGTCAAGCCACCCATAGTAACCGCCGAATTCATTATCTCTTAAACCTTTCCAGAAAGGGATGATATCATTGATCAAGTGGTTTTTTATTTCTTCAAACATCATCTGTCAGATCTCCTGTCTCATATCTTAAAATGTCTTTGGAGCACAAAGCGTATTAACCCTTTACAGCCCCGGATGTCAATCCGCTGTAAATCTGTTTCTGGCAGGTAATAAATACGATCAATGCAGGCAAAAGCGAAATGATAACACCGGCACAGATCAGATTGTACTTACTGCCAAGCGGTCCCACAAAAGTATACAGGGAAGTTGCCACCGTAGGCAGATTTTTCTTATCCTGCAGATACAGATTAGCCGAGTAATATTCGTTGTAAGTACCTACACCCTTTAAAATGCAGGATGTAACAATTGCAGGCTTTAACAACGGAAACAGAATCCTGTAAAAAATAGTAAAATAAGAGGCACCGTCCATAATGCCCGATTCATCCAGCGAATAATCAATATTCTCAAAGAACTGGATATAAATATAGATTGAAATGACATCCGTACCACACATCATAATAATATAACCCAGCAACGAGTTTATAAAGCCCAGCTTATACATGATCTCATATACGGAAATCTGCATTGCAACACCGGGAAGCAGAGAAGCAAACAGGAACAGATTACGGATCAATCCATTACCCGGAAACTTAAATCTGTTTAAAATATATGCCAGCTGGGTACCTACGAGTGTAGATACAAGCAGAACACAAACAAGCACAATAGCAGAATTGATAAATGCTTTACCCATATTGGCCTTTTGAAAAGCCTGAATAAAGTTTCCAAAATTCAGCCAGCTTTCGGGAAGCACCATAATATTAGTCTGCTGATATTCCGTATCTGTTTTAAATGCAGTGATAACGCAGGATACAATAGGCAATATCGCTACAAATGAAAAGAATATCAGTGAAATATACTTAAGAAAAACTAATAAATACTTACCAATTTTCTGAAATACTGTCATCTATTTTCCCGCCTTTCTTGCCGCTAATCTGGCCAGTTTTTTCTCACGCTTAAGGGCTGCATTCAAGTCTTCATCCTCGGCATTCTTAAACACATATTTAAAGAACAGTTTTTGAAGAATCGTTGCCACAAAGATGATCAGCAAAAGAACGATTGCCATGGCAGAAGCCAGACCAACCTTCTGCTGGGTATGGGCAATTTCATGCATAACCACAAAATAAGTACCTGTTCCGTTTGCACCATCCGTAATAACATAAGGAGGTTCAAATGCACTTAAGGAACCTGTAATGGACAGGATAACATTCAATGTAATAATTGTCTTAATACTTGGCAGAATAATATATTTAAACTGCTGAAATCTATTAGCACCGTCCAGCATGGCTGCTTCATATAATTCGGAATCTACAGACATGATCGCTCCAATAAAGAGAACCATATTCTGTCCAAAATAACGCCATACGGAAGTACCAACCAAAGAAATATTGTTAATTCTCTGGTCTTTTAACCAATACGGAAGATTATCAAGCTGAAAACCACACCACTGAAGAACTGTATCAAATACAAAACCTCTTGTGTAGAAAAATTTAAAAATAAAGCCAATCGCAATACCATTAATCAGATAAGGGAAAAACATAAATCCCTTGAAAATATTTCCCCCTTTTACTTTAAAGCTGAGTACAGTTGCCAGATACAATGCAAGCGCCAGCTGCACAATGGAACCGCCCATATAGTACAGGCTCAGTTTCAATGCGCCAAAACAGTCATCTCTTTGAAATACTTTAAGATAATTCTTTAATCCAACAAATTTTCTTGCCCCTATATACTTCATATCATAGAAGCTGAAACCAAACATTTCTGCAAAAGGCAGATATGTAAATGTAAACAGCAATAATAACGGAATAGTCATAAAAGCAATCATTACAAATACTTTTTGCCCATCCCTGCTTTTTGCCCATTCCATAAAAGTTCTTTTTCTTTTCGGTCCAGCCGCCGCCCGAGTCACTGCCATACGCTCTTTCCTCCCGATAACAGATACATCTTATGATGTATTAGAGCCAAGGAGAAACCTCCCCTTGGCCCCACATTTACAACTACTAATTACTTTTTAATTCAGAATTTTAATTAGTATAAAACTTCAATACCAAGTTCTTCCTGAGCAGCATTCCAAGCAGCTGTCCAGTCAGCCATAATATCATCAAATGTTTCAGAACCTGTAGCTGCTGCTTCAACGATTCTCTGTACCTTTGCATTTCCGCCGGCGTTGAAGGAAAGTTCAGATTCAGCATTCATCTGATTTAAGAAATCTGCTTCACCTTCAAGTGCAGGCTGATCGCTTAATACAGTAGAGCCATCAAATGCTGAATACAGATCAGGATTCTCGCCATCCTTATCTACGGTGTAACCGCCTTCGAAATAGCACCATCCGGATTCTTCTGTCATCCACTTAATGAATACCATAGCAGCTGTCTTGTTCTCATCGGAAGAATTAACGTTGATAGCATAGCTGTAGTCACCGCCTGCTAATGCATACTGTGTTCCGCCCACTGTCATAGGGAAAGGCATGTATCCGACATCTTCACCGTGATCACCAGCTTCTACCATCTGAGCATATGCCCATGAGCCAAGTACCATTGTACCGATTTCACCGTTGTTCAGCATGCCCTTGCAGCCTTCCCAGTCGGTTGTGGTGTAGTCATCTTCGATCAGATCGTTTGCTACTGCTTCATAAAGAATTCTGTATAAATTGTAGACACCTGTGTCATCACCGGGATCATCAAAAGGATTAGCAGTATGAACGAATTTCTGGTTCATATATGTTTCGTCACCATTTGATACAACTCCGATATAAGCATCCCATGCACCCATAGTCCATCCTGCTGCATAGTTAGTATACAGAGGAATTGCATCTGTATTATCCTTGATCAGCTGTAAATCAGCAAGAAACTCTGTAGGAGTTGTAGGAAGCTCTGTAATACCTGCTGCTTCGAATACAGCCTTGTTGTACAGAACGCCCTGTGCATTAGCCATGTAAGGAACACCATAGCTGATTCCGTCATATTCCCAGATATCAGCAAAGTTAATTTCCTGGCTCAGATTCTCAAGAGAGTCAATAGGCTGGAAATATGTGCTCAGATAGACCTTATCTACGGCAGGGATGAACATAATGTCGCCCCAGTTACCTGCATCAAGACGAAGAAGGGAATCTTCTGCATAGTCTGTAACACCTTCAGTTTCAACTGTAATGTTGGGATATACCTTGTTGAATTCTGCAATCATATTTGCGATAGTACCGTCTTCTTCACGGTCTGTCTTATGATGAATCCACTTAATGCTTGCTGTCAGATCTGTGTAATCTGTTCCAACAGTAATGTCTGAATAAGCGGGAACTCCTTCAGGTGTCTCTGCTTCTGTGGTTTCAGTTGCAGCTTCTGTTGTAGTTTCTGTTGTAGTTTCTGTTGCAGTTTCAGATGTAGTCTCTGAAGATCCTGTGCTCTCGCTGCCGCCGCATCCTACCATAGCTAAGGTAAGAACTGCTGCCATGCCGAGTGCTAAAACTTTTCTCAGTTTCATAATAACTTATCCTCCTTTTTATGTTACGAAAACTGTAGTCCCATTTATTTTATTTAAATGGGCGGTTACTTATGTAACTTAATTTTAATTATATTTACTTTGTTTTTTTAATCATCACTTATTATTGCAAATTATGTCCTATTATTGCTTTGTTTAGTTATTTCTTCCTTTTTCACAATTTTAAAAACCATTTTTTGTTTATTTTGTACATCCAATATTTTCATTCTTTTCCTCGTTTTACATTTATTTAGCTAATTATTGCTTAAAAAATTATTAAAATTTAATTAACGCATTTTTAATCATTTGCTATTTTAGCCAAAATATACTATACTTTGAAAGAAACATAAGAAAGGAGACCATATATGGACATCAAAGAGGAGTTTATTCATGCACTGGTATCGGCTCCGAAACTTTTTCCCGGTTCTTTGCCCGAAAATTTTCTGGGGCAGGTTTATCATACGGAAAGTAATCCGGATTCTCTCTTTTGGGAAATCCTTGCCGGCGGAAATATTACTGCCGCTTCTCCCTGGTCCTTTGATATCCGTTCTCTTGACTGTTTTATGCTGCTTTATACCAAATCGGGATGCGGAAAACTTCTTTTGGACGGCCAGGTTTATACCTTAACGGAATCCTCTCTTTTATTTCTTGACTGTCACCAGCGTTTCAGGCTTGATCTTGCCATTGAGCCGTGGGATTATCATGTTTTGTTTGTTACCGGAAAGGGGCTTTCCGATTATTACCATTTGATTCCCTCAGCGCAGATTGCCATCATGCCGCTTTCCCGGTATTCCGAATCCGCCTTTCACCTTGACAAGCTGTTGATTTCCGGGCAAAATGACAGTCTTTCTTCTAAGCTTACTGTCTCCTCCCTGCTAAATGCCGTTATTACAAATTGTGTAGTATATCAACTGTCAAAAAATGAAAGTCTGTCACCTGTTGCCCCCTACTTAAATGAAGTGAAGGATCTGTTTGATAATAATTTTCAGGAGGATTACTCGTTAGATGATCTTGCGGAACGTTTCCATATCAGCAAATATAAGCTTTGCCGGGAATTCAAAGCAGCCTTTGATCTGCCGCCCCTGCAGTATCTGAACAGGAAAAGGATTGAATTCGCAAAGCATCTCCTGCTTACTACTTCTTTAAAAGTTCATGAAGTAGGAAGTTCAGTAGGAATTGATAATACAAATCACTTTATCTTTCTGTTTAAAAAGTTTACCGGCTTTACACCATTGGAATTCAGGCAAAGAGGTCATGAGCTTTAAGCTCATGACCTCCTGTTTACGCTTTCCTTGATCACCACATGGCCCTCAACAATGGAAATTCCCTGTTTGTAGGACTCACCGTTCATTTTTTTGATCAGATTGTTGATGGTTTTTCTTGCCATCTCTTTAATATCAACTTCATAAGTCGTTATACCCACGTTGCATAATCCGGGATGGATATAATTGTCAAATCCTACTACCGAAATATCTTCCGGAATCCTGTAGCCTTTTTTCTGGAGAAAATCGATAAATATACCGGCAGTCAGATCACAGTTGCAGACAAAGGCGGTGGGCATCTGCCTTGGAAGTTCAAAAGTAAAATCATCATCTCTCTGCCCGTCGTCAATATTTCTGTCCTCAATGATCCACTCAGGTCTCACCTGCTGTCCGTGTTCCAGCAATGCTTTGGAATAGCCGAAATATCTGTCCAGGATACTTTCTGTATACAACAGTGTTCCAACATAGGCAATTTCCTTATGCCCCATTTCGAACAGATAATTTGTCAACTTATACATTCCGTAAAAATTGTCAGTCACCACTGCGTCATATTCCTGTTTTTTATCATAAAAGTCCAGACAGATGAAAGGAACAGTGATATTCTGCACTATTGCATTTAAATAATCTTCTTTTAAAAGTCCGAGGATAATAAGTCCTTCTACCTTATGCTCGCGAAGGAGCTTGGGCAGTTCCAGATTTTGTTCCATTTCAACGCTGAGTACCTCCAGCATGGTAAAGCATTCCTTTGAAACAGCCTTGGTAGCCACTGCCTGATACATCTTCCAGTAGAAGGATTCATACTGGTCAAGATATCTGTCTGAAACCACAACTCCGATGTTATAGCTCTTTTTTGCGTTCATCATCTTTGCTGCCGAGGGTGACAGATAACCCATTTCCTGTGCCAGCTGCTTAATCTTTTCACGCATTTCCTCACTGACGCCCTTCTGATCCGACAGTGCCTTGGAAACCGTTACGGTACTTACATTCATGATCTTAGCGATATCAGCAAGTTTTACCGCTTTAGCCATTTTTATCTCCCCTTCAATTCTATTTCAAAAATTCTTGCCATTACTTTCTGCCTGAAGCTGACAGAAAGAATCTTTTTCTCATCAGAATACTCAAAGTCTAGATTTTCTTTCATTGCTTCTTTCGGATAAGCCAGTTTTACGGAAAGCTCACCGCCTGTTTCAAATATATGTCCAAGGGGAATCTTAATGCTTTCTCTTGTATCTTCCTTATCTTTATCTCTTCTCCATAATGCAAGATATGCCTTTTCTTCTGTCTTGAGAACACTGCAAAGCCAGGTGCTGCCGTTATCCGCAAGCCCAATTGGCCAGTCCGGTAAGGCCTTTCTGATATCACATCTGACAGACTTATAGTAAGCAATACCCTCTTTTACAAGGTCGGTTCTTTCCTTTGAAAGTTCTGCAAGATGACCGCTTTGATGTATGCGCAGAAGCATGGCATTTACCATATTATAGATTGTTTCTTCCGCATCTCCGTTTCTTTGCGGATAAGACCAGATTGCCGCCTGCTCCGGGGTTAAGCCCGCACAGGCATTGGCCGCAATGGTTGCATATTCTCTATAGTCCTCCTGATCGCTGGTGGACTGGATACTGTATCTGGAAAGCAGGGCATAGTCGATCCGAAGACCGCCGCTGGAGCAGTTCTCGATCACAAGGTCAGGATACCTCTCAAAAACCCCTTCAAGCCATTTTAAATATGCTCTTTCATGGGCAAGAAGTCCCGCGCCAACGCTGTCGGCATATAATTCCGTACCGATTCCGGGCTCAATATTATAATCCATTTTAATATAGCCTACGCCATATTCTTTCACTACCCTGTCTATCACTTCATCTACATGGGCAATCACTTCCGGGTTCCTGAAATCCAGCTGGTACCTGCTTCTGTCATAAACCCTCTTGCCATGGCGCACAAAGAACCAGTCATCGGGAGCTTTCTTTGCCTTCTCACAGTTGATTCCCATCACTTCAAGCTCCAGCCATACACCGGGTACCATACCTTTTGACCGGATATAATCCGTAACTTCCCTGATGCCGCCGGGAAAACGTTCTCTTGATTCCTGCCATTCCCCGACACTGTCCCACCATTGTCCCGGCGCATACCAGCCGGCATCAATGACATAGTATTCACAGCCTGCTTCTGCTGCCGCATCAATCAGCGGGAACTCTTTTTCTGTGGTAGGATCACCAAACAGGCAATTCATATAATCATTAAAGATAACCGGAAGATTTTCATTATCCTGATTGGGTCTTCTGATCTTACGGCGATACTCGGTCAGCTGTCCCATTGCCTTTGCAAAATCTGCGTTGCATACTCCTACTGCTACAGGCACAGTGGTAAAGCTTTCACCCGGTTTCAGATTCTGAAACCAGTGGGACTGCACCTCCGTCGGACCACTTAAAGCCAGATAAAAGTGTTCATTTTCATCTCCAATCTCCGCATGCCAGGAACCATTATGTTCAATCTGCCAGTAAAGAGAGGTGTCAGCCTCTTCATTGGAAAGATATCCCATGGGTAGATATTCCTTGGTTGACCAATTTCCTGTATTAGTCAATTCTATTGTTTTTGAAGTTCTCTGATATACCGTAGGCTGTGTCTGTGCAAGACCAAGAGCCGGGAAAGAATAGGTATGGAAACTGAATTCCTTCTGCCAGCCATTATGGGCAAAGGTAAGCTGCATCTTATCATCCGAACTCATTTTTCCTTCTTTCTCAATGCCAAGATAGAAAAAAGAAGAAATATACTCAAGAGTCTGAGTTTCTGTCCCCTCATTGATAACCTGATTCTGCATTCTGACAGTGGATGTCCCGCTGTAAAACTGCCAGGTGGAAATCACCCTTGCACCTGTCAGATCATCCTTCTGTATTATTGTTAACACTCTGCCTTTTTCATTTCGCTCATCCTTCAAATCCACAAAAGTGAGAAGATAGCCGGGCGCTGTTACAATATGCTTATTCCCATGCTTTTCATAAGGTCTGTTGTAGCCTGAAAAATTTACCTGCACTACCTGAAAACCTTCTTTTAAGAAAAGCTCACTCTCTCCAAACTCCACCTCATTTCCTGCCTCCATGGGAGATGCGGAAAAATGAAACAGCTTTAACTGATTTTCTCTGGTAATGCCAAATACCAGATAAATACCGTCTTCCTCTATGGGAATCCATTTTTCAATATAACCTGCCATAACTATACCTCCATCAAATGAATCAGCCTGCCTTTAAAATCTCCCCAGAGATTTTGTATATTGATTCCTGCTTTCATTAAAAGTTCTCCTGTATAAGTACCCTCTTCTCCTTCTATGCAATATACCTTTTCAGGATCAAGTCCCTTAAGCTGCAGCCTTCTGCTGTGATAATTAGGACGATTCAGTACCTGTACAAAGGTATAAAGTGCTTCCTTTTTATCCTTGCTGACAACACCATAACAGTCATAATAATGGTTCTCTGCATAAGATGCGAGCCTGTAATAATCGCCTTCCCTGACAAGATCATTGTACTTATGATACATGGCAACCTGCTCAGGGATCATTGCTCTGTCTTCCTCCGGAATCTTTGTCACATCCAATTCATAGCCAAAAGTTCCCGCAAGTGCCACATAACCTCTTGTCTCAAAGGGAGTTATCCTGCCCACAGTATGGTTGGGACAATCGGACACATGTGCGCCCATGGCAGACAACGGATAGATCAGTGCCGTACCTTCCTGAATTTTAAGCCTTTCAATGGCATCCGTATCATCGGAGCACCAGATCTGCGGACTGTAATACAACATGCCGGGGTCAAATCTTGCCCCGCCGCCGGAACAGTTTTCAAGCAAAAGATGAGGAAATTCCTGAACCAGTCTTTCCTGCATTTCATAGACAGCCAGAACATATCTGTGATATAACTCACCCATTCTGTCTGCAGGAAGCTCTGCAGATCCGATATCGGAAAGCTGTCTGTTCATATCCCACTTTACATATTCAATATTGGCGCTTCGAAGAATTTTCGCCACGCATTCATAAGCATAATCTCTTACTTCTTTTCTGGTAAGATCCAGCACATACTGATTTCTGCAAAGGCTGGCCTCTCTTCCCGGAATGGCAATTGCCCAGTCGGGATGCGCTCTGTAAAGATCGGAGTCCGGAGATATCATTTCCGGTTCAAACCAGATTCCAAATTTCATACCCAGTTTATTTACCTCATCCACCAGATATTTCAGACCGCCCTTTAACTTATTCTCGTTGACAAACCAGTCACCCAGTGCCCTGTTGTCATCACAGCGGTTGCCAAACCAGCCATCGTCCATAACCAGCATTTCAATGCCCAGCGCAGATGCCTGCTTTGCAATAGCAATCAGCTTTTCCGTATCAAAATCAAAGTAAGTTGCCTCCCAGTTATTGATCAGAATAGGGCGTTTTTTGTCCTTATATTCACCGCGGATCAAATGCTTTCTGTAAAAATCATGAAAGGTTCTGGACATTTGACCAAGCCCTTTATCCGAGTACACCATGACAACTTCCGGTGCCTGAAATTCTTCTCCTTTTTCAAGCTTCCAGGTAAAATCCGTGGGATGGATACCCATTACCATCCGAACCTGATCGAACTGGTCTGACTGTACCTGTACCTTAAAGTTACCGGAATATACGAAGTGCATAGCATAAACTTCTCCGGTTTCCTGAGTAGTATTCTTTGTCTTCAGTGCCATAAAAGGATGGTCCTGATGACTGGATTCTCCCCGGATGGATTCCACACTGTATTTCCCGTGACTTACCGGCACACTCTGAATCTGACGTTCTCTTGCCCAGGAACCGTGCAGGGAAACTGCTTCGAAATCTTTATTGTCCATATCAAGACAGGCTGAATATACCTTTGTCAGATAAACAGCCTCCGTACTGTCATTGATCACCTTAACGCTTCTTGTAATAACGTCCACATCCTCAAAAACACCATATTGTAATACTGCCTTAAGTCCTGTTACCTTGTCTTCACACAAAATCTCAAGCACGCTGCAGTCCTTTTCGCTTCCGAAAGAAGACGGCAGATCCTTGTAGGAAATCTTTCCTTCTGTAATTTTATGGGAAACATAAGAAAGAGAAAGGGCTACATTACCCTGCATAGTTCTGATACTGATACAGCTTTCACGATAATCGCCAAGTCCGTGAGTGGGATATTCCATGGCAAAGCTGTCAAGAAAAGACACCCTGTCACGATTGTTTACGGAAGGCACAAAGGGATTCTCCTGTATCCTCATTAGATAATTCACATGATGATCATTCAATCTGGCGCCATAGTAAATGTGACCAAGGAATTTATCTTCATCTACGATGCCGATAGCATAGGTAGTATTTTTCGTGTCCAGTTTAAAAAGCTGTTCTTCCTGATAAAAAGAAATAGGCATAACTCATCCTCCCAATATGTTTTTTAGCTAAAAAAATGCCGTTTCACATAAATTATAAAGTAATTTTCTGCATTGTCAACAAATTAGAAGGCTTCAAATTCACAAATAGTTCACAAAAATAAAGCTTCAATTTTGGTATATTTTATCATTCCCGTTTTCCTTTTCTTATCCCGGATCAGGCTTCCAGATATTTTCTGTAATTATCAATTTCTTCAGGCACTCCACCTGCAGAATTTTCCAGCTTCTTGCAAAGAAGAGTTATCCTGTGGAGCTTCTTCGCATTCTGTACAGTAAACTTTTCTATTGCCTGCTTGTAAAGAGGATTGGTTTCCAGTCTTTTCCGCGTTTCCTTCGGAAAAGGACAGTAGGTAAATAAAATATTTCTTGCCGCCTTATTTAATCTTGGCAGACCTTCACTTTCATAACGCATCCACAGGATATAGTCTGTCACAAACATTAACTTATAGTTATTTCTCACCTTTATCAGCTGGGCTTTTATTTTTTCTTTTGTTTCCGCAGACAATTCCTTATTCTTCCTGTAAAACTGTACATAATCATAATATTCACTGGTAAGGGAAGGCTCTGAAAGATCGTTCCATCTGCCGCCCTGGTCACGCTTGCACATTTCCCAGCGAAATTCTCCTGTCATATGCAACATGCTCTGGGCAAATTCCTCGGTATGAAAGACAGAACACATCATTCTTGCCGGTGTAGTACGTTTTTTCCCTTCGATTTCCTGCCACGTGATGCTTCTCCCGCCTACGTTTGGCATCAGAATAATATCCGGCAGCACTTCCACTTCAACCATTTCATTCAGATTATTTTTCTGGTCCGAAAACAGAGTTCCTCTGTAAAAGGCTTTAAAGTCTTTACTTCGGATCTTATCAATTTCCGCAACTACTTTATCTGCAGTCACCAGCTGCGAACTTAACCCTTTAAAAACGTTATGCTTGGAAAATACCGGACAAAATACGCTGAGTTGTCCAAAGGTAAGCTTATTGACCACCGGAAATACATTCTGTATCTCGAAGATCACTCTGGAAAGGTTGCTCTGCAAAAGAGCCGCCTCCTGATCCTTGCTGATTCTGCCCATTTTCTTCTGCTCATGAAGATATTCCCGATAGTCCATATCAAGCTCGTTTCTGCTTGTCTCCTTTTTTCCCCTGTATATCGCCATCAGCCACTGATAAAGGGAATAGACTCCTCTCTCCGGATCAGTAGGCATACTCTGGGCCAATCCATAGAGATACACTGCGTTATCCATGCCTGCCAGCTCTTCATCAACATACCCAAAGTCAAAAAGCATCCTTATGATAACGGGCAGACTTCCTGTTCTTAAACTGGCTTTAAATGCAGCTTCATATACCTTATAAAATAATCCTGTCAGTTTACGGCGGAGACTCACCGCATATTCCTGACTGCTGTTTTTGTCTTTCAGTTCCCTGTAGGCTGCGATATTGACTTTAAAATCATTGACAAGTCCTTCCTCGCAGCCCGCATATTTCAGTATTTTGTCGAGAGAGCCTGTAAGCTCCTGTTTTACCTTCTCAATTTCCACAACTATTCTTCCTCATCAGAAGCCCAAAGCAATGCACATTTCACTGCCTTTTTCCAACCTTTCAAAAGCGCCTCTCTTTGGGTTTCTCCCATCTCATGAATAAATTTCCTGGAAAGCTGCCAGTTCTGACAGATTTCCTCTTTACTTTTATAGTAACCCACCGCAAGTCCTGCAAGATAAGCTGCCCCAAGAGCCGTAGTCTCAATACACTCAGGTCTGTAAACCGTACCTCCCAGAATATCCGCCTGAAACTGCATCAGGAAATCATTGGCACTGGCTCCGCCGTCTACTTTAAGACCAGCTATGGAAACCTCTGCATCCTCCTCCATAGCTTTCAGCACATCTATGGTCTGATAAGCAATGGATTCCAGCGTTGCCCTGATGAAATGCTCTTTTTGACAGCCTCTGGTAATTCCAACCACAGTTCCCCTTGCATATGGGTTCCAGTAAGGAGCACCCATTCCTGCAAAAGCAGGTACGATATAAACTCCTGAGGTATCCTCCACTTTTTCCGCGTATTCCTGTGTCTGGGCTGCACTCTTAATCATCCGCATACCGTCCCGAAGCCACTGGATCGCTGCTCCTGCCACAAAGACACTACCTTCTAATGCATATTCTACCTCATTACCGGTACTTGCTGCAATAGTTGTTAACAATCCGTGTCTGGAGGTAATAGCTTCTTTTCCCGTATTCATCAGAAGAAAGCACCCTGTTCCATATGTATTTTTTACCTGCCCCTTTTCAAAACAGCACTGCCCGAACAGCGCCGCCTGCTGATCCCCGGCGATTCCGGCAATGGGAATTTCCCCGCCTGTCACAGAGCGGTCTGTATATCCGTAAACACAGCTTGACGGTTTTACCTGTGGAAGCATACTTTCCGGAATCTTAAGGAGAGAAAGCAGCTCCTTATCCCAACACAATTTGTGGATATCAAAGATCATTGTTCTGGAAGCATTGGTATAATCCGTCACATGTACCGTTCCTTTTGTCAAATTATAAATCAGCCAGGTATCCACAGTCCCGAATAACAGCTCTCCTTTTTCAGCTCTTTCTCTTGCTCCCGGCACATGATCCAGAATCCAGGCAATCTTGGTTCCACTGAAATAAGCATCAGGGATCAGTCCTGTTTTCTCCTTGATCATGTCACCATAGCCCTGCGCTGTCAGTTCATCGATTTTTTCCGCCGTACGCCTGCATTGCCAGACAATGGCATTATATACAGGCTCCCCTGTTTTTTTATCCCATACGATAGTGGTTTCCCTCTGATTGGTGATTCCGATTCCGCTGATATCCGAAGGTGTGGCTCCCACCATTGCCATTGCCTCTGTCAGCACCGCCAGCTGAGAAGACCAGATCTCCATAGGATTATGCTCCACCCAGCCGGGCTTTGGATAAATCTGTGTAAATTCTTTCTGCGCCATGCTGCAGATGGTTCCCTTTTTATCAAACAGGATACACCGGGAACTGGTGGTACCCTGGTCAAGTGCTATAATGTATTTTCCCATACTCATACCTTCCTTTTTTACTGCTTATCCGTAATCCCCGTTTCTTACCGCTTTTTTATTCTGCATCCGTAGTGGCAACTATATCCACACCGGTACCTGCCACGTCAGCTATCACTACATCCCCCAGTCTGACAGGTGCCTGCACAACAGTGTGATTTATGCTCTCCATACATTCAAAAATCTTACCCTTGGGAATCTCTCCCTTTGTTTTGACGGATACCACTTTATTTTTTCCGCCGGACACCTTAACAATGGAAGTGACCGTTCGCTTTGGCGCTGTCACTTCGTTTCTGGCATATTCCTCTCCCTTCTTACAGGTATTTCCCGTAATGGAAAGAGTGCCGTCCGGATTTTTGTCTACCGTAACAAGACATCCGTTGGGACAACCGATACAAATAAGCGTTTTTTCTGCATCTCTCCCCTGTGGAATCACACTTTTTGTCTTTGCAGGAATCCTGGGTCTTACCGCTTCTCCCCAGTCCCTGTTCTTTTCCTTTACATAAGCTGCTGCATTTGCACCTGCTTCCACTGCTTCTTTTGATACATTGTCCACAAGGTCATGTACATGCAATACATTGCCGCAGGCAAAAATGCCCTCTGCCGTAGTTTCCAGCCTCGCGTTTACCACAGGTCCCTGGGTTACCGGATCCATCTCTGCTCCTGCTGCTTCCGACAGCTCATTTTCCGGAATCAGACCGCAGGATAAAAGCAGAGTATCACAGGTCACATATTCCTCTGAGCCGGGTATGGGCTTTAAATTCTCATCCACCTTTGAAACCGTAACGCCCTCTATCCTGTCTTTTCCGCGGATTTCCGTCACGGTATGGCTGAGCTTTAAGGGAATACCAAAGTCGTCCAGACACTGGACAATATTTCTTTTCAGTCCCCCGGAATAAGGCATGATCTCGGCCACCATCTTCACCTTTGCCCCCTGCAGGCTCATTCTCCTTGCCATGATCAGTCCGATATCTCCTGAGCCGAGAACCACAACTTCCTTTCCCGGCATACGCCCCTCAATATTAACAAACCTCTGAGCGGTACCTGCACTGTAAATACCGGAAGGACGGCTTCCCGGAATATTCATGGCGCCCCTCGGTCTCTCCCTGCATCCCATGGCAAGCACCACCGCCTTTGCCTTTATCTCAAAAAGTCCCCTGTCATGGTTCATGGCAGTCACAATGCAGTGGTCTCCTCCCTTTACATCCACTACCATGGTATGGAGCAGATAAGGAATTTTCTTTTCATAGACCATGGCAATATATCGGGCTGCATATTCCGGTCCTGTCAATTCTTCTTTAAATGTATGAAGCCCGAATCCATTATGAATGCACTGGTTCAAAATGCCTCCCAGTTCCTTATCTCTTTCCAGGATCAGAATATCCGTTACTCCCTTTTCATAAGCGGAAACCGCTGCTGCCATACCGGCAGGCCCTCCGCCGATAATCACTAAATCTGCCTTCATGATTTGCCGCCTCCTTCCTGTATGAAACTTCCTTTCTCCGTTTCCTCTTCAGGAAGAAGATAGCAGGACCCTTCCTCTGCCTTCATGATTTCACTTTCATCCACATGAAGCTCTCTTGCCAGTATTTCTATTGTCTTTGGCAGGCAAAAACCTGCCTGGCACCTTCCCATGCCTGCTCTCGTTCTGCGCTTTACACCATCTGTTGTGGTGGCTCCAAGGGGTCTTCTGATAGCATCCAGAATCTCCCCTTCCGTCACCATCTCGCAGCGGCAGATCACATTGGCATAAGCCGGATTTTCCTGAATCAGGCGCTGCCGCTCTTCTTTCGATGCCAGTGCCATACTGGGAATTCCCTTTCTGGTTCCCACAAAGTTTTCATTATTTTCCGGTTTTAAAAATGTATTTACCATACCTGCCACATACTCCCCAACAGCAGGAGCTGCAGTCAGTCCAGGGGATTCCATGGCTGCCACATCAAAAAAGCCGGGAGCACCTTTTACTTCTTCTATGATAAAGTCACCTTTGGGTCCGTGTGCACGAAGCCCGGCAAAGGAAGTGATCACCTGGCGGGATGGCACTTCAAGTATACTTAATGCTGCCTTTTCCAGTATTTTTTCTAGTCCCTCGGAGGAAGTATCCACCTTATCCTTATCCTCCGTATCCTGCGCTGTGGGACCCGTGAGCAGGTTTCCATGTACGGTAGGCGTTACCAGAATTCCCTTTCCCAGAGTTGTGGGAAGCTGAAAAAGTGTATGGTTCACAAGATTTCCCACCTTTTTATCATAAAGCATATATTCTCCCTTTCGGGGAGTGATGCGAAAAGTATCCTCCTTCTCACATACCATATTGTGGATTTCATCGGCATAAACTCCGGCAGCATTAATGACTGCTTTTGTTTCATATTTTCCCCGGTTGGTGAGAATCTCATATCCTGTTTCCGTCTTCCTGATATTCTCTACTTTTGTTTTAAAGTAAAATTTCACCCCATTGACTGCCGCATTTTCCGCCAGGGCGATGGTAAGACCAAAGGGACAGATGATAGCGCCCGTGGGGGCATATAAGGCACCGACAACCTGATCTTGGATGTTCGGTTCCAGAGAAAGTACCTGCTCTCTGCTTAAAATCTGCAATTCCTTTACGCCGTTTTTTATTCCTCTTTCTTTCAGTTCTTCCAGCTTTTCCAAATCCTTCTCATCAAAACACAGCACCAGAGAACCGTTTCTTTTATAGGGAAAATCCAGCTCCTTTGAGAGCTGCTCCATCATATTGCTTCCCCTGACATTCAGCTTTGCCATTAACGTACCCGGCTTTGCATCAAAGCCTGCATGGGCAATACCGCTGTTTGCTTTGGAGGTTCCTTCGCACACATCCGTGCTTTTTTCAAGTACCGCTATATTCAGTTTTTTCTTAGACAATTCTCTTGCCACGGCACAGCCGTTCACTCCCGCACCGATGATAATTGCATCATACATAATTTCGTTCCTTTTTCTTTATGAGTTTCCAAATTTCAGCACCTAAGCAAAAACGACCATACAAAATAGAAACTGTTCTTTTTTGTATGGTTCGTTTTTATTTGTCTATTATAACAGAATATTCAGCATTTCACAATTATCTATCTGCCAATTTACACGGATTTTTCAGAATTTTTACTCAATTTATCAAGAGACAATTGAGGCACTAGTGATGGAACAGTCTGATTCCGGTGAACACCATTGCCATACCGTATTTATCACAGCATTCAATCACAGCGTCATCCCTTACGGAGCCGCCGGGCTGTGCGATATACTTTACACCGCTCTTGTGGGCGCGCTCCACATTGTCGGAGAAGGGGAAGAAAGCATCAGAGCCCACCGTCACATCCTGCATTTTGTCAAGCCATGCTCTCTTTTCTTCTCTCGTAAAGACAGGAGGCTTCTCCTTGAACACTCTCTGCCATGCACCCTCAGCAAGTACATCCATACACTCATCTCCCATGTAAACATCAATGGCATTGTCTCTGTCAGCCCTGCCAAGTCCGTCCACAAACTGAAGATTCATGACCTGCGGTGACTGACGCAGGAACCAGTTATCTGCTTTCTGTCCTGCCAGTCTTGTACAATGGATTCTGGACTGTTGTCCTGCGCCGATACCGATTGCCTGACCATCCTTCACATAGCATACGGAGTTTGACTGTGTATATTTTAAGGTGATAAGCGCAATCTTCATATCAATGACTGCACTTTCAGGAATCTCTTTATTCTTTGTCACAATATTGGATAACAGGTCTGCGTCAATGTTCAATTCGTTTCTTCCCTGTTCGAAGGTAATTCCGTATACCTGTTTTCTCTCTACGGGAGATGGCACATAAGATTCGTCGATCTGAATCACATTATAATTGCCTTTTTTCTTTGCCTTCAACATTTCAAGCGCTTCCGGTGTGTAGCCGGGTGCGATCACACCGTCGGAAACCTCTCGCTTGATCAGCCTTGCGGTATCTGCATCACACACGTCAGACAATGCGATAAAATCACCGAAAGAACTCATTCTGTCAGCCCCTCTTGCTCTTGCATAGGCACAGGCCAGGGGAGACAATTCTCCCAGGTCATCCACCCAGTAAATCTTCGCAAGTGTTTCCGTTAACGGCAGGCCTACCGCTGCGCCTGCAGGAGAAACGTGCTTAAAAGAAGTTGCTGCAGGAAGTCCTGTTGCTTTCTTAAGTTCCTTGACAAGCTGCCAGCCGTTAAAGGCATCCAGAAAATTGATATAGCCGGGCTTTCCGTTCAACACGGTAACGGGAAGCTCACTGCCATCCTCCATAAAAATCCGGGAAGGTTTTTGATTGGGATTACATCCGTACTTTAATTCGATCTCGTTCATAACTGACTCCTTTTATCCGTTCAAAGTTCATTGCCGCTATCGGCATTATCATGACCGTTTGGCCCGCTCTATGCGTTCTTATTTACAATCTTACTTGTGTATTCACCGGTTGCAATATCGATATACCTTACAAACAGGGATACCTTGTTTTCCTCATTCAGGCTGTTCCAAAGCATATCCGTAAATGCATTCATATCATCGGGAATCGCTACCAGCTTGGGCTCTCCTTCAAAACTGGGAAGGGGATTGCCGTCATGCATATAGGTATGAATGAAGTGTCCTTCTCCTGCCGTGGGATTTTCATAGGCAAAAGTATATCTGTTGCAGCTGTCAGGATTTCCGTTGTTGCTCTTTAAAATAGACATTGCATAGTTATAACCGCCGTTTTCGATATGCATAATCCCGGAAATACGAGGTGTATAGTTGGGATCGTCCGGCTCAAACTCTCTGCATCTTAAGGACTGTTCAAAAGTAAGCTGCTTGTCCATACCCTCATAAATAGTATCTGTCTGATCGCCGTTTGTGACGATAGTCTTGTTGCCAAGAACTCTTACCGGTGCATAAATGATAAGGCTCGGATCCTCCAGTTTGGAAGGATCAAAGGCCTGGGTTCTGATTCCCTGCCCTTCTTCCACAAATACACGGTTTCTGCTGTTTGAACTTCTTCCCATGATAAAGTATGCAGTCACTGCATATTTTCCGTTTGCAGACTTACCGATCACGATTCCCCTTCCGGGATAAGCATTGCTTTTCAGTTCTTCTTCCAGTGATAACATCTTCATTTTCTGACCTCCTGTTTTCTATTGACATTTAAAAACCGCCTGAGCGGCACACTTAAAAAGCGTTCGCCCAGGCGGTCGGCATTCTCATCAAAACCACGCTCCCTGTGAGTACTCTCACAACGGTCACCCGTCTTCCGCCAGTTGCGCAGCTATCTGATTTCATAGTAACATGAGGGTATAAGAGTTTGCAAGTGGGTTTTCTACTTAAAATTCATTTTCATTTTTATTTAAATTTCCCTTTTTCGGATAACTGCCATTTTTGCAAACACACAAATTGCACTGATCACATCCGTCACAAACAGAAAATGTAAAATCCCATGCACCAGTGCCGGAACCACCATCGCAACAAACATGAGAACACCAACGAGAAATACCAGTAAATAAAAAGGAATATGTAAGAGCTTAATCAGCATATCAAAAAAAGCCAACCTATAACAGGCATTCTCGCCTTTATACATCCAGGCATTCATGATATCCTCTCTCCTTCCAAATACTTCTTTTATCTTAGATCATTAAATCCCCGGTCAGTGAATATATTCATTCTCTGCCAGGGACTGTCAATTTTATATTCATTTTAATAGGTCAAAACCTCATACCCATCCTCCGTCACAGCTACCGTAACCTCCCACTGTGCGGAATCCTTGCCATCCTCCGTATACACGGTCCAGCCGTCTTTGTCATCGACATAAATCTCACAGGTACCTGCATTCACCATGGGTTCAATGGTAAACACCATTCCCGGAACCATCAGCATTTCCGTACCTGCTTTGGTGACATAGCTGACAAAAGGTTCCTCATGGAATTCAAGACCCACTCCATGACCACCGATATCTACAACAATACTGTAGCCGTTTGCTTTGGCATGGTCATTGATAACCTGTGCCATATCTCCGAGGAAATTCCAGGGTTTTACCTGTTCAAGACCAAGTTCTACACACTCTTTGGTGACCCGGACAAGCTTCTTTCTCTCCTCGCTTACTTCTCCGATACAGAACATTCTGGAGGAATCGGAAAAATATCCTTTGTAGATTGTGGAAACATCCACATTGACGATATCTCCTTCCTGCAAAATTCTGTCAGGGGAAGGAATACCGTGACACACCACCTCATTGATGGACGTGCACACACTCTTGGGAAAGCCCTCGTAATTTAAAGGTGCCGGAATACCGCCCATACGGGTGGTAACATCATAAACCAGTCTGTCGATTTCTTCTGTGCTGACACCGGGACCAATCATTTTAGCCACTTCATCCAGTACTGCGATATTGATCACACTGCTTTCCTTAATGCCCTCAATCTGTTCCCTGGTCTTTAACATATCATGAGTGGGAACGATATGTCCTTCCAGCTCATAATGATGAATCTTTTCATCCATTGCCATATGGCAGTTTTTATATTTTTTGCCACTGCCACACCAGCAGGGGTCATTTCTTCCTAATTTCTCCATATCTGCTTTTACTTCCTGTCACATTCCTGAAACGCTTCCATAAAGTGAGCAATATTCTCACTGATACCTCGCTTTTTAAAAACGGCGGAGCCTGCTACGCAAATATCCGCTCCTGCCTTAATTACTTCTCTTACGTTTTTCTTTCCGATACCGCCGTCAACCTCAATCTTCACACCCGGATGATTTCGGTCTATATATTCTCTGAGCTGTCTGATCCTGCCATATGCTTCTTCCATAAAAGGCTGTCCGCCGAATCCCGGTTCCACGCTCATGATCAGAACCATATCAATATTGGGAAGATAAGGATAAACAGCCTCCACCGGAGTTCCCGGCTTAATGGAAATACCTGCCTTGGCACCTGCCTTTTTGATTTCTTCAATCACAGCATTTACATCTTCGGCTGCTTCCAAATGGAATGTGATGCCATCGGCACCACATTCCACAAATTCCTTAATATATCGTATAGGATCTACAATCATCAGATGTACATCAAAAAACTGCCTGCTTTCTTCCCTGATGGATGCTATAAGAGGCATACCAAAGGAAATACTGGGTACAAAAACACCGTCCATAACATCAATATGCAGATACTCTGCTCCACACTCCTGTGTTTCTTTTATCTGCTTTCCCAATATATTAAAGTCTGCTGCCAGCAGGGACGGTGCTAAAATGTACATAATACTAAATCTCCAAATTTCTAATATATTGCTCTTTCTACTTTAGAAAATCCTTTATCTGCTCATAGATTCCCTTACCGTCCAGCTTGTATTTCTCAACAAGTGCTGCGGCAGAACCTGATTCACCAAACACATCCTGCATACCGATTTTCTTCACCGGAACAGGATAAGCTTTGCAAAGGGCATCACATACAGCACTTCCAAGCCCTCCGATTACGGAATGTTCTTCGGCAGTAACTACCTTACCGGTCTTCTTTGCAGAATTGATGATGATCTCCTCGTCCAGAGGCTTAATGGTACAGATATTGATCACTTCTGCGCTGATGCCTTCCGCTGCCAGCATATCTGCTGCCTCAAGAGCATTGCCTACACAGATACCTGTTGCAACGATAGTCAGATCGCTTCCTTCTCGTACAACAGTTCCCTTACCGATTTCAAATTTGTAATCAGGTCTGTCATTGATCACAGGACATGCCGCACGTCCGAATCTGATATACACAGGTCCTACATATTCCACTGCTGCTCTTACAGCCGCTTTTGCTTCCACATCATCAGCAGGACACATTACTACCATGCCGGGAATGGTTCTCATTAAAGCAATATCTTCGTTGCACTGATGGGATGCTCCGTCTTCCCCTACGGTAATACCTGCATGGGTTGCACCGATCTTCACATTCAAATGAGGATAACCGATAGAGTTTCTTACCTGTTCAAAGGCTCTTCCTGCTGCAAACATGGCAAAACTGCTGACAAAAGGAATCTTTCCCATAGTTGATAAGCCTGCTGCAATACCTGTCATATTACATTCTGCAATACCACAGTCGATATGTCTGTCAGGATATGCTTTCTTAAATACACCTGTCTTGGTGGCTGCTGCAAGATCGGCGTCAAGTACTACAAGATTCGGATATTCTGCTCCCAGCTCTACAAGGGCATTGCCATAACTTTCTCTGGTCGCAATCTTTTTAACATCTGACATTATGCTTCCTCCCTGCTTAATTCTTCACTGATTTTCTCAAGGTCTGCCATTGCCACAGCATACTCTTCATCATTAGGCGCTTTTCCATGCCAGCCGATGCTTCCTTCCATGAAGGAAACGCCCTTGCCCTTTAAGCTGTGGGCAATGATTGCTGTGGGCATACCCTTTGTCTCGCGCGCTTCCTTAAAAGCTGCCCTTAAGGCATCAAAGTCATGGGCATCCACATTGATTACATGGAAATTAAATGCTTCAAATTTTTTATCAATAGGATAAGGAGAGCAGACCTCCGTAACCGGTCCGTCAATCTGTAATCCGTTATTATCCACAATCACAACCAGGTTATCAAGCTTCCTGTGTCCTGCGAACATGGCAGCTTCCCAAACCTGTCCTTCTTCAATTTCACCGTCTCCCAGAAGGGTATATACTCTGATATCCTTCTGATCCATTTTGGCGCCAAGTGCCATACCTACTGCGGCGGAAACGCCCTGTCCAAGGGAACCGCTTGACATATCCACTCCTGGAATATATTGCATACTGGGATGACCCTGTAAGTAAGAACCAAGCTTACGAAGAGTAGTCAGATCCTCTACAGGAAAATAACCTCTGTTTGCCAGAGTAGAATAAAGTCCGGGAGCCGTATGTCCTTTGGATAATACAAAACGATCTCTGTTTTCCATCTTGGGATTCTTTGGATCGATATTCATTTCTTCAAAATACAGAAATGTAAAAATATCTGCTGCTGACAGGGATCCACCGGGATGGCCTGCCTTTGCACTGTGTACTGCCGTTACAATGCCCTTACGCACTTCATTGGCAGTTTTTTTAAGTTCCAGATTATTCATGTTTACCTCCATCCTTATAGAAATTTGATTTTTAAAGAAATACCAAATTTTAAACCCATAAAAATAATAGCATATTTCCCAAAATGCGTCTATATCCCAATCATGCTAATTGCTATTCATTTTTTGCTTTTTCTGTCACCAATACACACAGTACTTTTCAAAGATTTTTTTACATATAATCAAAAGAGAACATCCTTAAGAGGTCTTACATTTGTCCTTAAAACAAAAATTATCCATCCATAAAAAACGCATCATTATCTTTGTTTTTCTGACCCTCATTTTAGCAGCCTTATGCATATATTTTCTCTGTGGCGACCGACTGCAGTTTAAAATGTTTTCCGAAAAACTATTTCGTTCAGAACTTCAGGGCAATACTCTGACCCTGCACTATACTCTTGCCTATCCGGAAGATTACGGTCTTGACGAAAAGGCCTCCCTTCCCTGTTATAAAGGGGCTTCTACTGACAACTCATCCGGCTATGATACCCCTTCTGATAAGGAAGAAATTCTGGATGCTCTTTCAACTCTGTCCCATATTTCCAAAGACCGGCTTAATGAGACGGATTCCTATACTTATGATCTTTTAGTCCGCTATCTGAACAGGAAACTTGCCGGCGTAGAATTTGATTATTATGACGAGCCTTTCGCCCCTAACTCCGGTATTCAGTCAGGGCTCCCTATCCTGCTCGCAGACTATACTTTTCGCCGGAAACAGGATGTAGAGGATTATCTTGCTATTCTGGATCAGACCGATGAGTATCTTTCAGGACTTCTTTTGTATGAGACAGAAAAAGCTGACGCCGGTCTTTTTATGGCGGACTATTCTGCCGCAAAGGTCATAGATGCGTGCAGTGCCATTATGAATAAAGAAGATCTGGAGAACGGAACACACTTTCTGCACAGTACCTTTGAAGAGCGCATCGACAGTCTTGCAGAAGAGGGACTTATTTCCGACCAGGAGGCAGATCAGTACATTTCCGAAAATGACCGTCTTCTGACCACTGTCATGGCTCCTGCTTATGAACAGGTGGCGGATACTTTTACCATATTGAAAGGAAAAGGAACCAATGATTACGGTCTGAGCTATTTCCCGGATGGGCAGAAATACTATGAATATCTTGTTGCTTCCACTACCGGAAGTGACCGCTCAGTTGCGGAGATCAAGAAACTTCTTTTTGAAGATTTTCAGAAAAATTATAATGCATTGCTTTCACTTCTTGCCAAATACCCACAGATTGCCGATACCGGTCTGACCTCCTCTCTGGATCTTGCCTTAAATGACCCGGCACAGATCCTTCTTGATCTGCAGACACGCATGGAAAATGACTTCCCGTCTTATCCTTCAGGTGAGGAAGGTTTTCAGACATTTGTAACGGTCAAAGCTGTTTCTCCTTCCATGGAAAACTACTGCAGCCCTGCCTATTACCTGACACCGCCTATTGACGACATGCAGAATAATATTATCTATATCAACGGCAGAAATAACACCGATAATCTGACACTGTATACTACACTTGCTCATGAAGGATATCCCGGTCATCTGTACCAGACCGTCTACAGTCAGCTTTATCTGAACCAAAGTGACTCTGTGTCCCTTCGTCATCTTTTACACTATGGAGGATTTGTGGAAGGATGGGCCTATTACGTGGAAAACCTTTCTTATTCCTATGCAGAGGATCAGGTCAGAGACAATGCCTACGCCGTGGCATACTATGAAGCCTGTCGGTTGAACCGTAATATTCATATATGCATGTATTCTCTTCTTGATATTGCAATCCACTATGATGGCGCTACTCCAAACCAGGTGCAGAAAATCCTGCAAAGTATCGGCATTACAAACTCTGCATCTGTCACTGCCATTTATCAATATATTACGGAGGAACCTGCTAATTATCTGAAATACTATCTGGGTTATCTGGAGATCGAACTTTTAAAGGAAAAGGCAAAGTTGCTCTGGGATCAGGACTTTACCCTGTACCACTTTCATCAGTTTCTGTTGGAAACAGGTCCCTCAGACTTTACCGGACTGAATGAACAGCTGCTAAAAGAAGCTTCCTAATTTTCTTCCATCATACTTTCAAGATAGCCGCCGTCCCACAGAAGTATTTTCAGCTTTTTAGCGGCTTCTACGGCAGGAGCAGTAAAATACTGGTTTGTCATGACAGCACCAACCATTCTGTCATAATAGTCTCTGCCCGCATAAGCTTCCTGAACTGCTTTTACGCCAACAGGAGCCGTATACCGCTTACATTGAACAGCATAGGTCACCCCATCCTTTTCCGCCAGAATATCAATCCCATAATCACCGCTTCCTTTTGTGACCTCTACCTCATAAAAGCCATGACTTTTCAGAAGATCTGCACAAAAATATTCAAATTCATGCCCTTCCATATCTTCAAAGGTCATGGAAGACCGGGAACGGCGTCTAAAAAGCAGTGCAAAGACTGCTGCTGCCACAAGCAGTATCAGGATAACTATGCCTGTAATCAATTGTGCCGAAATACTCATAGTGATCGTACCTTTCCTTTCATTGGTCAAAATATCAGCCATTAACCATAGCCGTTTGTTTGACAAATGCAGAAAACCTCTTTATGATGGATGCAGATTCTCTTTTGAAAGAGAATTCGCAGGATATATTTACAATTACAAAGGAGCAGTTATGGAAAACCTGATATTCAGTCTCAATGCAACAATACCCATCTTTCTCGTTATGGTTATCGGATATGTCCTGAAAAACCTGAATTTCCTTGACGAATCATTTGTAAAAACTTTAAATTCCTTTAATTTTAAGATAACTCTTCCCGTACTTCTGTTCCGGGACATTGCAGGTTCTGATTTCTATGAAGTGTGGGATGGAAAATATGTACTGTTCTGCTTCCTCGTAACACTTTTCTGCATTGCCTTTACCTGGATTATAACAGTTAAAGTGTACCATAGAAAGGACCTTGTGGGAGAATTTGTACAAGCCTCCTACCGGAGCAGCGCTGCCGTTCTTGGCATTGCTTTTATCCAGAATATTTACGGTGACTCGGGAATGGCTCCTCTCATGATTATCGGCACCGTTCCTCTTTACAATGTTGCGGCTGTTCTGATCCTTTCTTTTACAGGTCCGGAATCGGAAGGTCTTAACCCTGCTGCCTTAAAAAAATCCGTTAAGGGAATTCTCACAAATCCTATTATCATCGGTATTGTAGCGGGTATGATCGCTTCTTTACTGAGAATCAGCTTTCCTGTGATCCTCTCCAAAACCATTAATAACATTGCCGTACTGGCTACCCCTCTTGCCCTGATCGGACTCGGTGCGGGCTTTGAAGGGAAAAAAGCGCTGGCTGAAATAAAGCCAACGCTTGTATGCTCCTTTATGAAATTACTTCTCTGGCCTACCCTGTTTCTGCCCATTGCAGCTGCTCTTGGCTTTCAGGATGAAAAAATGGTGGCTCTTCTTGTGATGCTGGGTTCCCCTACTACAGTCAGCTGCTATATCATGGCTAAAAACATGAAGCATGAAGGTGTATTGACCTCCAGCGTAGTGGTGGCAACTACTTTTTTAAGTTCCATTACGCTGACCTTCTGGCTGTATCTGCTGAAATCGTTTGGACTTATTTAAGGCATCTCTTTAATCCACAACTATTTTAAATGAGAACGCAATATCTTCCTCTCCGCTGATATGGTAAGCAGACTCCACATCAGCGCCCCAGCTGTTGATTCCGCCCACTCCCCTGACTGCACCACAGATACAAAGCACGGTTCTCCTTGCAGACGGAAGCTCCTCCCGATGCAGTGCATTTTCCAGTTCCTCTGCTGTATAAGGCAGACAGGAAAAGGCGAAATTCTTTTCATCCGCTTCAAAGCGAAGAGATGTCTGCTTTTTCTCTCTGTTCCTATTGTCAAGAACGCTGCTTCTGTAAATCTCAACCCATTTGGTATCCATGTGCATTCCGCATTCCTGAGGCACCAGATTAGGTGTTACCGGAAGTCCCTCTATTTCATAAACACCGGATATTCCTCCTGCTTTTCTGTCAGGATAGGTTTCCCCTGAAAGTCCTTCATATACAAATTTATCCGCACAGGTGGGCATGATAAAACGCAGCCCGAATACAGGAAGCTCCGGCAGTCCTTCCTCACCGAAATAATGAGTCTTAACAAGACATTCTCCGTCTCCTTTGATTTCATAAGAAACCGTTACCTTCGTGGCAGGTCTTGTAATTGTTTCATAGGTATAAGTAATATTAATCTGCTCTGCCGTTTCACCGTCCGAATATTTATTGTTTTCCGGTGCACAGGGAAGGGGAATTTTCTCACCGTTTACTGAAACCTCAACACCGATACAGTTGATAAACATATCCGCAGAAAGCCACATACCACTTTTTAAATGAAATCTGTTTCCCCTGTCATTATCTGTCAATGCTCTCCAGAAGGTAGGTTTCGGTGAGCGGTATATCCACTCTTTTCCATCAATCACAAGGGACTCAAGTCCTCCCACTGCATAGGAAAAAATATAGTGAAAATTTTTTCCGTTATGACTGCCCTCTATACCAAGTGTGACATCACCGTAAATGATTTTCAGCTGCTTTTTATTTGTGCAATCCATAATAATACCTCACTTCCTGCATAGCGGGTTTTTCTGTTCTGTCTGCAAATACTATACCGTTCCCCGAAAATTCATAGTCAGACGGTCTGTCATCAAAATCACCGCCGTAACGGAGTACTTTTCTTCCCGTAACCTCATCGGTTACCAAAATTGCCTGATCGATATAATCCCAGATAAAACCGCCCTGGTACATTTCAAATTCATCAAGAAGCTTTATATAGGAATCCATGCCGCCAAGAGAATTGCCCATGTCATGCATATACTCACAGAGGATAAAGGGCTTCCCGGGATCATGCTCCAGATATTCCCTTATGTCATCAGGTGTGGCATACATGCGGCTTTCCACATCGGATATGGTTTCCTCATAAATTCTGTTATTAACCACACCTTCATAGTGCACCAGCCTGCCGTCCTGTTGCTCTTTAAAATAAGTATTCATAGCTTCGATATCATCCCCGGCGTAGGATTCATTGCCAAGAGACCAGAATAAAACGGAAACATGATTCTTAAAGGTTTCAAAATTACTCCTTGCCCTGTCAAGAACCGTTTCCTTCCACTGCGGCAGACTCCCCGGAACATTCCAGGAAGGTTCCAAACCACCAAGCTTCTGCCAGGAACCATGGGATTCCAAATTGGTTTCAGACATCATATAAATGCCATTCTCATCGCAGAGGTAGTACCAGGAAATCTGATCCGGATAATGACAGGTACGCACCGCATTGATATTATTTGCCTTGAAAATCTGTATGTCCTGTTCCATTTCTTTCAATCCGATACATCTGCCGCCTTCCGCAGTCCATTCATGACGGTTTACTCCATTGATGATCAGTCTCTTTTTGTTCAGATAAATCACCTTGTCCACAATCTCAATCGTTCTGAAGCCGATTGCATAAGGCACTATTTCGACCAGGGTATTATTTTCATCATAAAGGCTGATGGTCAGAGTATATAAATACGGGTTATGGTTGTCCCAGGGAATTACATTACCAATCTCCCTGGCATCCATGACACCTGCAACTTCACGATATTCATTTATGACATCTATGTCATTTTTCTCCTGTGGTTTTCCTTTAACATCACCGGGAAGCAGCATATTATGGTTAAGCAGTTCTTTCCCTTCCTTATCTTTCAGGGAAAGCTCCGCCCTTCCCATCTTCTCTTCTCCCAGGGAGATTTTCAAATCCAGGGCAAGACTTCCTGTACCATCCTGATTCAGCAAAGGCTTTGCCCACATATCCTCCACATGGATTTCGGGCTTTGCCATCAGGGTCACATTTCTGAAAATACCGAAAAACCGGAAGAAATCCTGGTCCTCCAGGAAAGCTGCCGTACTTCTCTTATGTACCTCAACTGCCAGCACATTTCCTTTTTCCCTGATATAAGGAGTCAGGTCAAAATCTGAAGGAGTAAAACTGTCCTCAGCATATCCTACAAAGCTTCCGTTCAGCCACAGATACATAGCCTGCTCCACACCCTCAAAGCGGATGATCACCCTTTTATTTAAAAGTCCCTCTTCCAGATCAAACTCTTTGATGTAGGAACCCACAGGATTATAGTCCGCTTCACTGAACATTCCGCTGCCTTTCCCTGCATTTTCAAGGCTGTAGGAAGGTCTCCTGTAGTAATGTCCCTCCCATGGGTACATGGTATTGATGTAATGAATCTTATCATAGCCTGCCATTTCAATATGACAGGGAACTTTGATCTCATCAAAATCGGAGAAGTCAAAGTCCTCTTTATAAAATTCTGTAGGTCGTGTCTTTGCATTCTCTGAATAACGGAATTTCCATATTCCGTTCAAGGACTGCAGCAGAGAATTCTTTCCTGTCCGCATCTCCTCCGGACACTGGTAAAAACTGTGATCGCTGTGGGCTGGGAGACGATTTACCTGAAAAACTTCAGGATCGTCAAGCCATGTAATTTGTGGGTTCATGAAAGCCTCCATTTTTTATCATATTGTTCCTTTATTATACCAAACTACCAAG
Source organism: Suilimivivens sp. (assembly GCA_051879815.1). Lineage (GTDB taxonomy): Bacteria > Bacillota > Clostridia > Lachnospirales > Lachnospiraceae > Suilimivivens. Next base: position 77,335 of record JBJEMT010000057.1, read on the forward strand.
CCAACAACCAGTATATCAGCCTAAATTTTACATTATCGTCCCAGCCAGCACCACACTTGCAATAATTCCTGCCAGGGTGGAAAGCAGTGCCCCCGGCAGGGTATATCTTGTCTTGGTCACCTTTGCCGCCAGAAAATATACGCTCATAGTATAAAATATGGTTTCCGTGCAGCTCATCATAATGGAGGTGACAAGACCAAGAAAAGAATCCGTTCCGTAATTTTTGAAAATATCAAGCACCAGTCCCGTCGCCGCCGAGGAAGAAAACATTTTGATAAAGGCAAGGGGAATCAGTTCTGCCGGAAAATGAAGCAGATCCGCAAGAGGTCTGCAAAGATTTCCAAGGAAGGTCAAAAACCCTGAGGCACGCAGCACTCCCACTGCGATCATAAGCGCTACCAGAGTAGGCATGATTCCAACTACCGTCTTAAAACCGTCCTTAGCTCCCTTTACAAAATCCTCGTAGACATTACATTTATTGATCACTCCGTAAGCTATGATATAAAAGATCACGATAGGAATGATAATATTGGATATATTGGTTAAAACCTTCGCCATATTGATCAGACCTGCTTTTTCCTGTCTTTACAATATATGGGGCTTTTCAAGGAAAAATTATTTCAAAATAATTTTTTCCTCTTTTATAAAATCAATACCGTTTTCGCATCCTGGTTCAATGGATTTCTCACCTGATAATCAAACAGCATCAGCTGTGGTTTTTCACTTTTTTTACAGATTTCCTCCGCTTCCTTCCCCCATACCGGATAATCAAATACCTCCATATGGGTCATCTTCAAGGTCTGTTTTGCATGATAGTCCCGGTAGCCCTGCAAAATGTCGGGTTCTTCCTCTTCCTTTCTGTAAAACTCCCAGATAGCCTCATGATATTCTGACAGATCCTTTGCAAAGGAGGGACGGCTCTTGGCATTCTCCCGCAGATAATAATCATAGGTCAGAAGCTCTTTATAAAGCTCCTCCCTTTCCCTATCCACTTTACAGGCAAAATCAAGCAGTACCTGATAGCGATAGCTTCTTGCCGGTGTATTTATAAAGTATTTCTTCTCTTCATAGTAATCTGCCAATGCTTCAAACATGGCAAAGGGACTTGTATAGTTTTCCCGGAGAACCCGAAGCGTGGCTCTGAACTGATTGGAATTGTAGTAAAGCTCCACCATCTCCTCAACCTGCTTTAATCTAAGCACATCCCCATAAGACAGCCAGTTACTGTAAAGCACCTCATAGGGCGGTTTGGACTGACAGACCACTCCGTATTTTTCTGCCAGATAAAACATGGGAGAACCTTTCAGCACCTTAAGAAATCCAAGCTGAAGCTGTTCCGGTTCCATCTCATACACTTCATCAAAGGAATGACCAAAGCTCTCATAATCCTCAAAAGGAAGGCCTGCAATGAGGTCAAGATGAATGTGGATATTCTCCTTCTGCCGAATAAGCGCCACTACCTGCGCAATGTGAGCTGTATTAACATAACGGTTGATCTCGTGAAGCGTTTTTTCATTGGTGGTCTGAATACCGATCTCCAGCTGCACGAGCCCTGGGCGCATACCGGAAAGCACTGCAATCTGTTCCTGCGTCATGATATCTGCTGCCACTTCAAAATGGAAATTTGTGACACCATTATCATGTTCTCTGATATAGTTCCAGATTTCCATAGCATGCTCACGATTACAGTTAAAAGTCCTGTCCACAAATTTTACCTGGGGTACCTTGTTGTCAAGGAAAAACTGCAGTTCCTTCTTTACCTTATCCATGCTGCGAAGACGTACCTTCCTGTCCACGGAAGATAAGCAGTAAATACATTGAAATGGACATCCCCGGCTGGTTTCATAATAAATAATCCTGTTTTCGTACTCTTTTAAATCTTCGTATAAAAAGGGAATCTCATCAAGACTCAGCTCTTCACGTGTTCCGGTAAATCCTTCCCGAAGCAGCAGTCCGCCGATATTTTCAAAAGAAGTCATATTTTCCCCATAACAGGTAATTAATTCCTTGAAAGTGGCTTCTCCCTCTCCAACTATAATACCTGTTACCGCAGGATAGTCCTTCAGTACTTTTTCTCCCTCGAAGGACACCTCCGGTCCGCCAAGCCAGATATCCCTTCCCGGCAGGATCTTTGGCAATTCCGCTAAAAGTTCCTGAACCATATTAAAATTCCAGATATAACAGGATATCCCTATCACATCAGGATTTCTTTTATAGATATCCGCCAGAATCTCTTCCTTTAAATTGTTAATAGTATATTCCACCAGCTCTATGGAGTTTTCATATTCTTTTCCTGCATATTCCTTCAAATAGTGAATTGCCGGATTGGAATGGATATATTTGGAATTAATGCCAACGAGCAGAAATTTCATGACGTCTGTTCCTTTCAACCGAAAAGGCACCCTGAATTCAGAGTGCCTTTCCCTCTTTTCTTTATCTTAATCTTACAGACTCCTGATAAATCTGTCAAATGCTTCCTGACCTTCCGGTGTTCTCTTATAAACACCTGCGTCCTCAAGTACCTGCATAAATACAAGTCCGATTTCCTTTTCCACGATCTCATCGATATTGGTGCTGTCAATCCTGTCATACTTTTTGGAAAACTCATCAACCCAGTCGGCATGCTTTTCAAGCACTTCATCGCTCCTTAAATCTCTGCCTGCAAGAATGGCTTCCTTCATCTGTTCCATCTCGCCCTTTAATCTGGCAGGAAGAACGGCAAGACCCATTACCTCGATCAGACCGATATTCTCCTTTTTAATATGATGAAGCTTTGCATGAGGATGATAAACACCTAAAGGATGCTCCTGCGTAGTAATGTTATTTCTCAGAACAAGATCAAGCTCGTAGTTTTCCCCTCTTTTTCTGGCAATAGGAGTAATGGTATTGTGAGGCTCTCCGTCTGTTTCGGCAAAAATGAATGCTGCCTCATCCGTGTAACCTCTCCACTTGTTCAGGATCACATCTGCAAGAGCAATAATCCTGTCTGTGTCGGTACCACTTAAACGGATGACGGACATGGGCCACTTCACAACGCCTGCTTTGATATCCTCAAAGCCTTTTATGGTAAAGCTTCTCTCTACAGGGGCCTTTGCCATAGCAAACTCATAATGACCGCCCTGGAAATGGTCATGGCTCAAAATAGACCCCCCAACGATAGGCAGATCTGCATTGGAACCTACGAAATAATGAGGGAACTGCTTTACAAAGTCAAAAAGCTTGCAGAAGGTGTTATGCTCAATCTTCATGGGTACATGTTGACCGTTAAATACGATACAATGTTCATTATAATAAACATAAGGAGAATACTGGAAGCCCCAGGTATCGCCCTGTATGGTCACGGGAATGATACGGTGATTCTGTCTTGCGGGGTGATTTACTCTTCCGGCATAGCCCTCATTTTCCATACAGAGCTGACATTTCGGATATGCCGTCTGCTTCGCATTTTTGGCAGCTGCAATCGCTTTAGGATCTTTTTCCGGTTTCGAAAGATTGATCGTAATATCCAGGTCACCATACTCTGTCTTCGCAATCCACTTCATATCCTTTTTAATACGATACCTGCGGATATAATCCGTATCACAACTGAATTTGTAATAGTACTCTGTTGCCTTTCTCGGATCTTCCTTATAAAGCTCCCTGAATTTACGAATTACTTCGTTTGGACGGGGAAGCAGAATGCTCATAATTTTGGTATCGAACAGATCCCTGTAAACCACACTGTTCTCTTCCATAAGTCCCGCTTCATAAGCATAATCCAGCATACCGGAAAGAATCTTTTCCAGATCTTCCACTCCTGTATTTTCTACTTCTGCAAGTGCCTCTTCATCCAAATCTGTAAGTTCTTCCAGTGAAAACAGCTCAAGCAGTCTGTTTGTTGTATAAATTTTATCTTCCTCGGGAACCAGTCCTGTTTTAAGTCCGTACTGAACCAGCTTTCTGATATCTGTCTGAATCATTTTTACCTCTCCTTTATTCTCAATTCTCTTACCTGAAATCTCTCTTGAGACTTTCCGGTATCATGTATTAAAGTACCACCGGTCCGTCTCCGATCTCTACTACGTAGAAATCTGCCGCATAACCAATCTTTGCAAGATAAGCGTCTCCTACCTGCTTTTTGAATGCTTCAATTGCTTCATCCTTTACAATGCTGACTGTACAGCCGCCAAACCCTGCTCCTGTCATGCGGGAGCCGATAACTCCCTCTACCTTCCATGCTTCCTCTACCAGAGTATCCAGCTCAATTCCCGTTACCTCATAATCATCACGAAGAGAAACATGAGAATCATTCATCAGTTGTCCAAACAGTGTGATATCGTCAGCTGAAAGAGCGGCAACTGCTTTTAATGTCCTCTGGTTTTCATAAACAGCATGTTTTGCTCTTCTTACTCTTGTCTCATCCTGAATAGCTGATTTGTACTCTTCAAACTGTGCTTCCGTCAGTTCTCCAAGACTCTTAATATCTACTACTTTCTGAAGCTCTGCAAGCGCTGTTTCACATTCACTTCTTCTTTCATTGTACTTGGAATCTCCAAGTCCACGCTTCTTGTTGCTGCAGGCAATCACTATCTTGGCGCCCTCAAGCTTAACAGGTGCATATGTATAAGATAAATCTGCCGTGTCAAGGAAAATAGCGTGATCCTTCTTACCCATGGCAATGGCAAACTGATCCATAATGCCGCAGTTAACACCATTGAATTTATTTTCGGAATACTGACCGATCAGTGCAAGATCCTGATTACTTACCTCAAATCCAAAGAAATCCCGAAGGATTGCTCCCGTCAGCACTTCTACGGATGCGGAAGAGGAAAGTCCGGAACCGTTTGGAATGTTACCGTTTAACAGAATATCCATACCTCTTGGAATCTGAAACCCTTTTTCCCCAAATGCCCACATAACTCCCTTGGGATAATTGGTCCAGTCGGCTTCCTTTTCCGGCTTCAGGCCCTCAATGCTTGACTCGATCACACCAAGCTGCTCAAAGTTCATAGAATAGAAGCGGAGTTTCTTATCTTCCCTTACTCTTGCTGCCGCATAGGTTCCAATCGTCAGCGCACAGGGAAAAACATGTCCGCCGTTATAGTCCGTATGTTCTCCGATCAGATTTACACGTCCCGGTGCAAAAAACACCTTTACGCCTTTTGTGTCCCCAAATACTTCTTCAAATTTTTTTAAAACTGTTTCTTTCATTGCAATACCCATACCTTTCTCTTGTTTTTCTAATTCTATGTTAAAGTACATTTCCCGTAAAAAAAAGACAGGTTTGTTGCACAAACCTGTCAAAATGTTAACTGTTTATTTTATTTACCTGATTGATAAAATCTTCTATCTGTTGCAGATATTCCTTATTTTTTCTTGTTTCCCCTTTTTGCATCTCTTTGCGATAGACAGAAGGAGACATTTTCTTCATCTGCTTGAATGATTTGGTAAAAACAAGAGGATCCGTATATCCGCAGGAAAGGGCAATACTCTCTACCGGAAGTGATGTCAACTGCAAAAGCTCCGCCGCCTTGGTAATACGGAAGGTGGATAAAAACTGCTGTGGCGACATCCCCATAGAATTTTTAAACAATGTGTAGAGATAGCTTCTGTTGATACACACATAATCCGCTACATCTGTGATCTTAATGGGATTGCAGTAGTTACCTACGATAAATTCCACAGCACGCTTCACATAAGCATCCCCCTTGTCAGCTTCCCCCTTTTCTTCGATATGCGCACTCTCCGCGATCAGTGACAAAAACAGATAGAGTTGACCGTTCCTTCGAAGCTCATTTGCCACGCTGAAGGTCTTATGTTCCAGCATGTCCTTCACCGCCTCATAGAACTCCTCTCCCTTATCCGTCTTAAAGACAGGATTTGCCAGCGACAGTCCCGTAGACTGCACAATCTCTGCAGCCCGCTGTCCGCTGAAACCCACCCACACATAGGTCCAGGGGTCCGTTTCATCTGCCTGATAAAAGGCAAGCTCCTCCGGCGGGATTAAAAATCCGTATCCCTGGGAAAGAGGATATTCCTTGCCACCGATCACAAGCTTTCCCTTGCCTCCCACTACATAATGGATAACAAAATGCGGTTTAAACGCCGGTCCGAAGCTGTGAAAAGGCTCTGTTCTTGACAACCCGCAGCAGTTCACGTATAAGCTTCCGCTTTTTTCACCTGTAAATTCCAGCTCGTATGCTTTTTCCATAGTTGCTCCCTGTCATTTCACTCTAGATTCAATGCCCCTTCCGCAGAATCATAAACAAGTTTCAAAGCTACTCCGTCTTCCCCGTATTCGCTTACCGAAATTTCAAATTCATACTCATTTCCTTCCGTATCACTGAGCGTAAGGACCCATGGCGTGTTATCCACATCCTTTTGAACCAGCAGACCTGCAACCGCCTGTCCTGCTGCCAGACAATCCATACCCTCAAGCACATTTGCATGATTGCCAAGATCCCCTTTTTCATAAAGCTTTAGTGTAGTAAAAGAAAAACTTGTACTGTTTTCCACAGAAACGGGAACCGTCACCAGCATCGCAGCTTCTTCCTCTTCCTTAATATCCGAAATCGTTTCAAGAGCACCTTCATAGGACGCAATCAGCGCATCCATATTCTGAATCAATTCATCAATTTCCTCATCCTTCATCTCTGCAAGGTTATACTCCTCTAAACCGGATATCTGTTCTCTGCTCTGCGTCAATGACTTGTCCAGAGAATCGTCCTCAATATCTTTGCGTGCCTCCACCACCTGATTGTGTATCTCTACAAGCTGCACATATTTCTCCTGCGCTTCTAAAACCTTTTCATCCGAAGGCCCACAGGCTGCTGCCAGAAAACTAAAACTGCATATAATAAACAGAGATAAAATTTTTTTATTCATATACCGACCTCAATCCGTAAAATCTCTCACTTACTAAGTATATGAAAACAACGTAAAAAAAGCAAGGAAACATAGCTGACTTGAAATTTTAAATTCCAGTGCAGAGGTAAATTCCACCACGCCTTAAA
>JBJEMT010000058.1:0-6298 GCA_051879815.1 Suilimivivens sp.
CGGTAAGTAGGCCGAAGCGTTTCCACATCAAATTCGCAGCAGGCATTTTCCACATAATTGGTGGAAAGAGCGTAAATCTTCAATTCACTGTAATGCGTCGTTGCCATGGAACGGATTCCCCGGTCATGAAGATGATTCAGGATCGAAATAGCAAGTGCAGCACCCTCTGTGGGATCCGTACCGGCACCCAGCTCATCAAAAAGACAAAGGCAGGAATCGCTGGCACATTTTAAGATATCTACGATATTTGTCATATGGGATGAAAACGTACTTAAGCTCTGCTCAATACTCTGTTCATCTCCAATATCCGCATAGACCTCCTGAAATACAGAGAGGACGGAGCGGTCAAGAGCAGGAATGTGAAGCCCTGCCTGCCCCATCAGCGTTAAGAGTCCTACGGTTTTTAAGGTAACGGTCTTACCGCCTGTATTGGGACCTGTGATGATTAAAAGGTCAAAATCTTCTCCCAGCCGGACGTCAATGGGAACGGCCGTTTTGGAATCCAATAGCGGATGTCTCGCCTGACGGAGTTTGATGATATGGTCTGTGTTAAATACAGGCCTTGTAGCATTTAATTGCATGGCATATCTTGCCTTGGCAAAAATAAAATCTAACAGGGTCAGCGTATTCTGGTCTTCTGCAAGGGTATCGGCATATCCGGCACACATACCGCTTAAGGATGCCAGAATGCGTTCTATCTCTTCCTGCTCTTTGAGTTCCAGCTCTTTCAACTGATTGTTCAGATTAACAACAGTAGCCGGTTCAATAAAAACTGTGGAGCCGGTGGAAGACTGATCATGGATCATGCCGGGCACCTGGCTTTTATATTCTGCTTTGACGGGCAGACAATAGCGGTTGTTTCGCATGGTAATGACCGCGTCCTGAAGATAGGAACGGTAGGTAGAGTTTACCATGGAATTAAGCTGCGTATGGATTCTGCCGCTGATGATACCGTAAGATTTCCGGATGGAAGCAAGCTCACTGCTGGCATTGCTGCTGATCTCATCTTCCGAAATGATACAGCGGAAGATGGATTTGGAAAGTGATGGAAGCGGGTCCAGCCGGAGGAAATAATCATCCAGTGCATCAGGTGGAGTATCTTCCCGTCCGCCGGTTCCATACTGGCTGACTGCACCGCAGCACTCCAAAAGTCTTGCAATGGATAACAATTCACCGGCAGATAAGGTTCTGCCAACCTTCAGTTCCTTTACAGTGCCACGAAGATCCCGGTTGGCACCAAAAGAAATGCGGTCATTTTTAAAAAGTCTGTTTAATGCCGCCTCTGTTTCACTTTGCGATTTCTCGATCCATTCCGGATTGGAAGACGGACACAGCCTGGTGCACATCAGTCTTCCCGGTTCGCTGCCGGCAAAGCCGGACAAAATATCAGTTATTTTATTAAATTCCAGTATCTGTAATGCCTTTGCGTTCATAATTCTCCCCGGGGACGTTCCTTTTGTCACGATACCGGAGTCAAAAGCCCTTTTACAATTTATGATTTGGCGAAATGCCCAAAACAAATTACTGAAGCAGAATGCTTTCATTCCTATGCGCTAAATGTTTTCACAGCGCAAAATGTCATTCAACTAATTTATTTTGTGCATTCTGCCATTCAAAGTGTTATGAATGGGCTTTTGATCCCAGTATCGTGACAAAGGAACGTCCCTAATATATTTGTGTGTCACAAGATATGACTGTGACAGAGGGACACTCCTTGTGACAAAAGGAACGTCCCTACTGTATTATAGCTTAATCACAAAGGGAATTCTATGATTTTTATAGAATTTTGCTCCGGTATCTGTTATAAGTAATTAATAGTAACAAATGATACAGGAAATAGGATAACCAATGAGGAGATTATCTATGTCTGACTGCAATAGCAAAGAACGGAAAAAAAACGGAACATCCATGCTTTCAAGAATCTCAGTGATTCTGTCTGTGACAGCAGGTCTGGTTTTACTGGGTTATCTGATTATTTTATGTGTTATGGATAACATCCGGGTGGTGGAAAGCCGGACGGATGATGATTTTACACGCGTCAGAGATTACTCCTGCCGGGAGGTGGAATGTGAGGATGCCCCGGTTGGAATTGTGAAGGAATATACGTTTACCATCAGTGAGGTACTGCAGAATGACACTCATCTGGCTTTTTATGTTGTCCACCAATGCGTAGATGTGTATCTGGATGAAGAAAAAGTATACAGTTTAAGACCTGTTGTGGACCACTGGATTGGAAGAACGGTAGGCAGTAACTGGGTCATGATACCGCTTTACCGGGAAGATGCCGGAAAGGAAATCCGTGTAGAGATTACTCCTGTGTACCGGAACTTTATCAATAGGGAGGTTGAATTTTACATAGGTTCTCAGTTAAATATCTATACAGATCGTCTGGTAAAAGATCTTCCGCAATTGGTATTGAGCGCAATGGCTGTTTTTGTGGGGCTTATTTTTCTGTGCATTGCATTCATCAGACGATTCAAAACGCAGAAGAACGGAGGACTGTTTGGTCATGGCACAGCCGGTGATAATTTAGCCTGTCTGGGCCTTTTTTCTCTTATGATAGGACTCTGGAGGCTGACCGATACGAGGTTTACCCCTTTTATGCTTCCTGATAAGCCGTTACTTCTTTTTTATGTTTCGATGACCATGATGATGCTGGGCATTATTCCGTTGATGCGATCTATAAGGGGAAGGATCGAAAAAAAGGAAAATCTTATTTTTGACATTTTCTGTATTGTAACTGCCCTGTCCTGTCTTTTGCAGATTTTGCTTCAGATGTGTGACATTATGGATCTGCGTGAAAATCTGCTTGTGACCCACTGCCTGATTGTTGCAGGAGCCGTACTGATTATCTGCAATAATATTTCAGAGCGGATCAGGCATCGGGAAGAATATCGGCAGCGTATTGGAAGAAATCTGCCTCTTATTTGTGTGGCAGGTGTAGTGGCGGATATCATCGTTTATTACGTAAGGGGAACTTCTTCAGGACTTTTGTTTTCCCTGCTGGGATTTCTGCTTTATATTGTGTTTATGGGAATCAGTATGATGTTTCTGTATGGGGAACAGGAAAAGCAGCTGGCAGAAAAGAACAGGCTGCTGGCGGAAAATGAACGGCAGCTTACGGAAAGCCGTATTGCCACCATGATCAGCCAGATCCAGCCGCATTTTATTTATAACACATTGGGAACCATCGGACAGTTCTGCTTGGAGGATCCGGAGAAGGCAGCGGATCTGGTGCAGAAGTTCTCGTTTTATTTAAGGGGTAATTTTACAGAACTGGATAATTCCATGCCTATCCGTATTTCGCAGGAGATCGAGCATGTACGGCATTATGTAGGCATTGAACAGATCCGGTTTCCGGATATGCAGGTCGAATACGATCTGCAGGCAGGGGAATTTTTACTGCCTGCACTGACGGTTCAGCCTCTGGTGGAAAATGCCATCAAGCATGGACTGATGGGACTGGAAGAGGGCGGAAAGGTAGTAATATCCACCTATGAAACGAAAGAAGCCTATGTGGTATGTGTAAAGGATGATGGTGTGGGGTTTGATCAGGCGGCACTTTCTGACGGGCAACCTCATGTCGGCATTAAAAATATAAGGGGAAGACTGGAAGCTATGTGTGGAGGCACTCTGACCATAGACAGTACGCCCGGTGCCGGAACAACGGCGCGGATTATGATTCCCAAGGAGGAAGAGAATGAAAGTACTTGCAGTCGATGATGAAAGACCGATGTTAAAGGCTTTGACGGAGGCAGTCAAAGCATCTTTGGATGTTACGGAGGTCGTAGAATTTAGCAGTTGTTCTAAGGCTTTGGAATGGGCAAAGGACAATTGCGTGGATGCAGCCTTTCTGGATATCAGTATGCGTGGAATGGGAGGATTGGCACTGGCAGAAAAACTGCTGGAACTGCAGCCGGACTGTAAGATTGTTTTCTGTACAGGATATTCCCAGTATGCCGTAGATGCCTTCCGGATCCATGTATCGGGTTATCTGATGAAACCCATAACGGCGGAGGCAGTGCAGAAAGAGATTGACCACATCAAGGGTCAGAAATCGGTGCCAAAGGGTCTAACCGTGAAATGCTTTGGCAATTTTGAAGTATATTTTGGCGGAAAGCCATTATCCTTTAAACGGACCAAGACCAAGGAACTGTTAGCCTTCCTGATTGACCGCAATGGTGCCGGAGTTACGACCAGACAGATCTGTGCGAAGCTGTGGGAGGGCAAGCTTGATGATGCAAGAAACTTAAATTACCTTTACCAGCTTCTTAATGATCTTTCCGGGACTTTGAAGGAGGCGGGACTTGAAACCGTTCTGATAAAAACAAATGGTTCCTATGCCATCGACAGGGAGCAGGTGGATTGTGATTATTATCATTATCTGGAAAATGGAACTCCTGCATTCCGGGGAGAATATATGGCACAGTACAGCTGGGCGGAAGAGACCTGCGGAATGCTTCTGGAAAGCGGGAAGAATTTTTCTGTATAAACGGACAAAAATGATATAAAATATCTTGTATAAACGGACAACTCTATATTCAGGGTGGCACATGGTGCTGCCCTGATTTTTCTTTTTGCAGAAGGTCTGTAAGAAATTTGTAAGTAGGTATCTGCTATACTATAAAACGCTCAGGCTGGAGCCTGAAGAGGAACCAGAAGAGAATGAAGTGACAGGAACTACAGAAGCAAGACTTGTTTAAATTGTGAAATGGTGATTGAAATGATTAAGATTTGGGAATTTTTTGAAAACATGGATGCCCTTGTTTATGTCTCAGATATGGAAAGCAATGACCTGATTTACATGAACAAAAAGGCACTGGAGACATTTGGACTTCATGGTTTGGAGGAACTTGCAGGGAGAAAATGTTATGAGCTGCTCCATGGCAGCAGTACTCCCTGTGCCATTTGTAATAACAAGGAACTGAAAGTTGGAAGCTTTAAAGAGTGGCGGTATTACAATCCACTGCTGGATAAACATTTTGCACTAAAGGATACCCTGATAGAAGAAGATGGAAAGCGATACCGGATGGAGATTGCACTGGACTATACCGCTGTGGAGCGGCAGGACAATATGATCCGGAAATATGAAAATCTGGAAGCTCTGGCAAATGAGGGGTTTCGGCTTGCCCTGCAGGCACCTACCCCGGATAAATCCATAGATGTTTTGCTGGAGTATCTTGGGAAAGCACTGAAGGGGGAAAGAACCTATATTTTCGAAAAGAATGAAAGCGGTGGGGATGACAATACCTATGAATGGGTTGCCAGCGGTGTGACCCCCGAAAAGGATAATCTGCAGAATCTTCCCGCGGAGGTTTGTGCCAACTGGTATCGGAATTTCAGTGAAAACCGGAATATCATGATAAAGGATCTGGAGGATATCCGCAAGACGGATCCGCTGCAATATGATAATCTGAAACGTCAGAATATACATTCTTTGGTGGTTGTTCCACTATTTAACGAAAAGAGTGTCATAGGATTTTATGGAGTAGATAATCCGCCGGCAGAAGCTCTGGATTATGCCCAGAATATGCTTCAGATTACAGGACATTTTATCATTTCCTGCTTTAAGAGGCGGGAACTGGTAAAGGAGCTTCGCCAGATGAGTTTATGTGATCCGCTGACCCATTTGGGTAACCGATTTGCAATGAATGAATATGTATCACAGATCCGGTATGGTGACAGTATTGGTGTGGTATATTGCGATATTACAGGATTGAAACGGGTCAATGATTCACAGGGGCATGATGCCGGGGACAGGCTGATCAAGAATGCCTGCGAAAGCTTAAAAAGAGTCTTTGGAGAGTTTGGACTGTTTCGTATCGGTGGAGATGAGCTTCTGGCAATCTGTACGCAGATTACGGAAGAGGAATTGAAAGAACGGGAAACGGCATTCAGAAAAGATATGAAGGAACATGCCGTTACGATGGCAGTAGGTACTGTCTGGAAGAAGGATGGAAAGATCGGTATCGAACGGCTGATGTCGGAATCGGAGAAAAAGATGTATGAGGACAAGGCTGCGTATTATGCGGCTTCCGGTATTGATCGGAGAACGTAAAAGATAATATCGGAAGATAAACCGTTGGATGTGATAGAAAAGAGAGGTGGATAGTTATGAAGAAAGTAAGAATAATGAAAGGAAAAAGAATATGCAGCATGATGCTGGCACTTGTTATGATAATCGCACTGATCACAGGTGTTGATATAACAGAGCTTCATGCATCAGAGGTTGCACAATATGAACCCCTTGAGATTTCAGAATCTTCTCTGAATGGCAATGCCATCTGGGGATTGAGTG
>JBJEMT010000059.1:0-1674 GCA_051879815.1 Suilimivivens sp.
ATCCGCGGAAAAGCAAGTTGAGGTATTCGGGCGTTTCAGTCAAGTAAAAGTTGGCACTATACCTATTTCTCTTTTACAATGCCAATTTTTCTTTTTTATCGGTACACTAACTGTGTAAATTCTTTGTTTTCAAATATTTTAAGAAATGCTTTTCTGCTGAATGTCATTTCTGCCTCACGGTACAGGATATGTCCTGTCATGATATTCCCTGTTTTATTTCCTTTTCCGTCATATTTCGGTGCTTTTGCCGCACTCAGTATATTCAGTATTACAGATTCCTTATCACTCTCAATTACTGCATCCTTGTAGTGGAAAATATCATCCCAGATACTTTTGTTCGCAAAACGTACCAGTATCTTCGCCATATGACCGCCGCCTGCTATGCTCCAGCTCCCTTTGTTGTTCTTCATCCGCAGGGTGATATTGCTGCAGTTCTGGTTCTCCTGTGTCCCCAGATTTTTATACACCAGTCCTGCCGGTGCTTCCGGTACCTTTATTCCTTCCCTGTCCTGATAAGACAACAGATACTCCTTATTCTCTGCCAGGTATTCATATAACTCAAGCGCTTTCTTTTCTCCCTTATCCTTATCATTATCTGCAGCTACACTGTCTGCATAAATCTGTATGGCTTCCAATAATTCATCTGTTTTACAGGCATCATACAGGTTACGCAGTCTGCCCTGCATTTCCCTGTCATGGATGCATTTCAGTATTTTCTGGTAAATATGAAAACGGTCCAGCTGGAATACGGTGTCCGGATCCTCACAGGACTTTACCCAGCCTGCTCCGTCACCATTAAGCACACGCAGTTTCACTTCTTCGGTATTATATTTTGTCTTTATGGTTGCTTCCCGTAGTTTCTGGAAAGTCTTTCCGTCCTCAAAACCGGCACTCATCACTTTGCCTGCCAGTTCTCCCTGCTCATTCCAGCCTTCATAACAGGTGCTTACCTTGAGTTCTTTTCCACTCATGTGCTTCGGACGATCTTTCCCCTGTAAATGCAGAAAGATACCGTCAGCTTCCTCAAAAAGCACCGGAACCTCTTTGCCTCCTTCAATGGCATCCTTCTCATAATCACGGATCAATACCGCTTCCTCTTCCTCAAGCTTCTCACCGAACTTCTGCACTACATTCCATGCACTCTGGAAAGTGATTCCTGCCTCTGTGTTCCGGTTAATTTCTTCTGCCGCATCACGGAAGCTCATCTTGCTGGTGGCGCTGACAATGGATTCCACCAGGTTCAAAGACATCTTCCCTACGGTATCCATACGCAGGGCTTCATCCAAAAGGAATACAAACTCCTTTTTACCATCTTCACTGTAGGTTTCATACACTACACGTTCATAGGCTACATCCCCATAGACACAACGTACATGGTCATCTTTGTAGCCTTTGTGACGGTACTTTGCTGTATCCCGTTCCTGCATCAGCTTCTTGTCATACTCAGCGAGAAATTCTTTCGTAATATCTACAGCTATCTGACATACATATTTAAAAATTTCTTTCTCAATGTCCTTGAAAGTTAGGCAGTCTTTCTCTACAATGGTATTCATACAGTAATTCTCCTTTATGTGTTTTTCTGGACAATTAACATCATAAAAGAAAAACTGTATGTTGGGAAGAGGGATTATCCTTCTTCCCTGTTTTATTTGCCAACTAATATTTTACTGTAAC
>JBJEMT010000060.1:0-26700 GCA_051879815.1 Suilimivivens sp.
TAAGCTTGGTAACCACCTTATTATTGTATAAAGGATCTGCTAATACATCTCTTTTCTGAATATGTCCTTTACGTGGCACGGTTCTTCCCT
Source organism: Suilimivivens sp. (assembly GCA_051879815.1). Lineage (GTDB taxonomy): Bacteria > Bacillota > Clostridia > Lachnospirales > Lachnospiraceae > Suilimivivens. The sequence continues at coordinate 91 of JBJEMT010000060.1, forward strand.
CCTTAATTAATCTTAGATCATCGGTACTCACAGTGTGTCGTTCTAATTCTCTCACATATTGTGTACGTGCGGGTAAGTCTTATTACAAACAAATTTCTGCCTTTCAGCAGTATATCTGTAACAGAATTCCAACACTAAATTAGTTCTGTTTGTGGGTCCAATCTGTTCCAAAAATTACTTGCCTGCTTTAGGTCTCTTGGCACCATATTTGGAACGGGCCTGCTTTCTGTTTGCAACTCCCGCAGTATCAAGTGTACCTCTGATTACATGGTATCTTGTACCGGGTAAGTCTTTAACTCTACCACCTCTGATCAGAACAACACTGTGTTCCTGTAAGTTGTGGCCTTCTCCGGGAATATAGCTTGTTACTTCAATTCCGTTAGAAAGACGTACTCTGGCGATCTTTCTCAAAGCTGAGTTAGGCTTCTTAGGGGTTGCAGTCTTAACAGCAGTACAAACACCTCTCTTCTGAGGAGCAGAAGTATCGGTTGCTTTCTTGTGAAGGGAGTTCCATCCTTTCTGTAAAGCGGGAGCCGTTGACTTCTTAACTGATGTCTGACGTCCTTTTCTTACTAACTGGTTAAATGTTGGCATTCTGTTTCACCTCCTGTATATAAAATAAATCATTTTATGTGCATCAAAAAAGCATATGCCTTTTACCGCACACTAGATTAGTATAATTGCTTAAAATTTGCTTGTCAATATCTTTCCATGTAAATTTTAAGCAAAATATCAGCTCATTTATCGGCATTTTAGCTAATAAACCCCGTGTCTACCATATATAGTATACACGGGGTTTTAAACAACTAAACAAAATAAGCTTTTCTTTATTCTTCCGTAACGGTTTCTTCCTCTAAAGACTCTTCGATCACCTCGTCAAGAACCTCTTCCTGAATGATCTCATCATCAGGAATCACTTCCTCACCAAAGTCAATCACATCATCTCCTCCGATGGTTCCCGGCTGCTTTTCATCGGTACTGAGTCTGGTATTACGATAACGCTTCATACCTGTACCAGCAGGGATCAGCTTACCGATGATAACGTTTTCCTTCAGACCGATCAACGGATCAACCTTACCCTTGATAGCAGCTTCTGTCAGAACCTTTGTGGTCTCCTGGAAGGATGCAGCGGATAAGAAGGAATTGGTAGCAAGGGCTGCCTTGGTAATACCAAGCATAACCTGTTTACCTTCTGCAGGCTCCTTACCTTCTGCAATTAATTTCTCATTAAGATCTTCATATTCAAGCACATCAACCAGAGCACCGGGAAGATAATCTGTATCACCGTTGTTTTCTATTCTTACCTTCTTCAGCATCTGACGAACGATGACCTCAATATGCTTATCACTGATATCAACACCCTGCAGACGATATACTCTCTGAACCTCACGAAGCATATAATCCTGTACTGCACGGATACCCTTGATCTTTAACAGGTCATGAGGATTAACGCTACCTTCTGTCAGTTCATCACCGGCTTCCAATACTGCGCCATCCATAATTTTGATTCTGGAACCGTAAGGAATAAGGTATGCCTTCGTCTCACCTGTTTCATTGTTGGTAATAACGACCTCACGCTTTTTCTTGGTATCCTTAATGGTTGCCACACCGCCGAATTCAGCGATGATTGCAAGTCCCTTGGGTTTTCTTGCTTCAAAAAGCTCCTCTACACGGGGAAGACCCTGTGTAATATCATCACCGGCAACACCACCGGTATGGAAGGTTCTCATAGTCAACTGAGTACCGGGTTCACCGATAGACTGGGCTGCAATGATACCTACTGCTTCACCCACCTGAACGGCTTCGCCTGTTGCCATATTCGCACCATAACATTTTGCACAGATACCGATATGGGAACGGCAGGTAAGGATCGTACGGATCTTAACGCTTTCCACAGGTTCTCCCTTTTCATCTACACCGACACTTAAAATTTTAGCTGCACGGCTGGGAGTAATCATATGATTACGTTTAACGATAATATTACCGTCTCTGTCCTTAATATCTTCGCAGGAATACCTTCCTGTAATTCTGTCTTTTAAGTTTTCAATGGTTTCCTTGCCATCCATAAATGCCTTAACGGTCATTCCTGGAATGTTATCGGAACCTTCCATACAGTCAACCTCACGAATGATCAGATCCTGTGATACATCGACCATACGTCTTGTCAGGTAACCGGAGTCAGCAGTTCTAAGCGCGGTATCGGAAAGACCTTTACGTGCACCATGGGCTGACATGAAATATTCCAGTACGTCCAGACCCTCACGGAAGTTTGACTTGATAGGCAGTTCAATGGTTCTACCTGTTGTATCTGCCATCAGACCACGCATACCCGCAAGCTGCTTGATCTGCTGGTTGGAACCACGGGCACCGGAGTCAGCCATCATGAAGATGTTGTTGTACTTGTCAAGTCCGGCAAGCAGTACATCCGTCAGTTCTTTATCTGTTTCATTCCAGGTTTCCACCACGGCACGATATCTTTCTTCCTCTGTAATAAGACCACGTCTGAAGTTCTGAGAAATCTTATCTACAGTAGCCTGTGCCTCTGCCAGCATCTGAGGCTTCTGCGCAGGCACGGTCATATCGGAAATGGATACGGTCATGGCTGCCCTTGTAGAATATTTATATCCGGTCGATTTGATCAGATCCAGTACTTCTGCTGTCTTGGAAGCGCCGTGTGTATTAATAACTTTTTCAAGAATCTGTTTTAACTGCTTTTTACCTACATGAAAATCAACCTCAGGAAGAAGGAAATTCTCTTCCTTGCTTCTGTCCACATAACCTAAATCCTGCGGAAGAATTTCATTAAACAGGAAACGTCCCAGTGTAGATTCTACAGTTCCGGTGATTACTTCACCGTTTGCGTTTGTCTTGCTTATTCTTACCTTAATTCTGGAATGAAGGGTACAGTAACCGTTTTCATATGCCAGAATTGCTTCGTTTACGTTCTTGAAGAATTTACCTTCTCCAATTGCTCCCGGTCTCTCCTGTGTCAGATAATAGATACCAAGCACCATATCCTGGGAAGGAACGGCAACGGGACCGCCATCCGAAGGCTTTAACAGGTTGTTGGGAGAAAGCAGAAGGAATCTGCACTCTGCCTGAGCTTCTACGGAAAGGGGAAGGTGAACTGCCATCTGGTCACCATCAAAGTCGGCATTAAAAGCGGTACATACAAGAGGATGCAGCTTAATTGCCTTACCTTCTACCAGTATAGGCTCAAATGCCTGAATACCAAGTCTGTGCAGTGTAGGCGCACGGTTCAACATAACAGGATGTTCTTTGATGACCTCCTCGAGCACATCCCATACCTGGTTATCCAGTCTCTCTACCAGCTTTTTAGCATTCTTAATATTCTGTGAAATACCTCTTGAAACAAGTTCTTTCATAACAAAAGGTTTAAACAGTTCGATTGCCATCTCCTTGGGCAGACCGCACTGATAAATCTTAAGTTCGGGTCCCACTACGATAACGGAACGTCCCGAATAGTCAACACGCTTGCCAAGAAGGTTCTGACGGAAACGACCTGATTTACCCTTAAGCATATCGGATAAGGATTTCAGAGCTCTGTTACCGGGTCCTGTGACAGGTCTTCCACGTCTGCCGTTATCAATCAGGGCATCTACAGCTTCCTGAAGCATTCTCTTTTCATTACGAACGATAATGTCAGGTGCTCCCAGTTCCAGCAGTCTCTTTAAACGGTTATTTCTGTTGATGATTCTTCTGTATAAATCATTTAAATCCGAGGTCGCGAAACGACCGCCATCCAGCTGAACCATAGGACGTAAATCCGGAGGGATGACAGGAATGGCATCCATAATCATCCATTCAGGCTGGTTTCCTGACTCCCTGAAAGCTTCTACTACTTCCAGTCTCTTGATGATTCTGGCACGTTTCTGTCCGGTAGATTCCTTCAGACCGGTCTTTAACTCTGTCGCTTCTGTTTCCAGATCAATCGCCTGAAGCAGTTCCTTGATTGCTTCCGCACCCATACCAACACGGAACTTGTTGCCCCATGTCTCTCTGGCATCCTGATATTCTTTTTCAGAAAGGACCTGCTTATACTCAAGACTCGTTTCGCCTGCATCCAGTACAATATAAGAGGCAAAATACAGGACCTTTTCAAGTACTCTTGGTGACAGATCAAGGATCAGTCCCATACGGCTGGGAATTCCCTTGAAATACCAGATATGGGATACAGGAGCTGCAAGCTCGATATGTCCCATACGTTCTCTACGCACGCTGGATTTGGTTACTTCCACACCGCAGCGGTCACAGACAACGCCTTTATATCTGATCTTTTTATATTTACCGCAATGACATTCCCAGTCCTTGCTGGGTCCGAAAATCCTTTCACAGTACAGACCGTCCTTTTCAGGTTTTAAAGTTCTGTAGTTAATGGTTTCGGGCTTGGTAACCTCGCCTCTTGACCATTCTCTGATTTTCTCAGGTGATGCTAAACCAATCTTGATGGCATCGAATGTCATCGGCTGGTATACTTCTTGCTTTATTTCTGACATTTTTGGCACTCCTTCCAGATAAATACTGATTTGGTAACTTGAAACCGCAAAGATCTTTCTTTATTCTTCATAAGAATCCACTGACATTTCCTCATCGAAATCGCCATCAAATTCTTCATCTGTTTCTCCGTCTTCTGCGTTTACAAGCTCGCCGCTTTCTTCGTCAAATTCCTGCTGCTGATAACCCATGGAAGATAAGGAACTCTTATCATAATCGTAGTTCTTGTTATCTCCTTCAATCTCATAACGGTAATCGGTATCACCGTAATCAATATTCTCGGTAATCTCAACCTCCGTGTTATCCTCGCGAAGCACTCTGACATCCAGACCAAGGGACTGTAATTCTTTTAACAGCACCTTGAAGGACTCAGGAATACCGGGTGCAGGTATATTATCACCTTTAATGATAGCTTCATATGTCTTAACACGTCCTACCACATCATCGGACTTCACTGTCAGGATCTCCTGCAGCGTATAGGATGCGCCGTATGCTTCCAGCGCCCAAACTTCCATTTCACCGAAACGCTGTCCACCGAACTGTGCTTTACCGCCTAAAGGCTGCTGTGTAACCAGGGAGTAAGGACCTGTTGAACGTGCATGGATCTTATCATCTACCAGATGGTGCAGCTTTAAGTAATGCATATGACCGATGGTTACCGGGCTGTCAAAATACTCACCTGTTCTACCGTCACGCAGTCTTACCTTACCATCTCTGGAAATCGGAACACCTTTCCACAGTTCTCTGTGGTCTCTGTTATCCGACAGATACTGCAGAACCTCGGGAAGCAGTTCTTCTTTATGCTTTGCTTCAAATTCTTCCCAGCTTAAATTGACATAATCGTTAGCCAGATCCAGGGTATCCATAATGTCTACTTCGTTTGCTCCGTCAAATACGGGAGTCGCCACATTAAAGCCAAGTGCCTTTGCAGCCAGGGATAAATGGATTTCCAATACCTGTCCTATGTTCATACGGGAAGGTACGCCCAAAGGATTCAGCACGATATCAAGAGGACGTCCGTTAGGAAGATAAGGCATATCTTCTACGGGAAGTACTCGGGAAACAACACCCTTGTTACCGTGACGGCCGGCCATCTTGTCACCTACGGAAATCTTTCTCTTCTGGGCAATGTAAATACGGACTGCCTGATTGACTCCGGGTGAAAGCTCATCGCCGTTTTCTCTTGTAAATACCTTGGCATCCACTACAATACCATATTCACCATGAGGTACCTTCAAAGAAGTATCACGTACTTCTCTTGCTTTTTCACCAAAGATAGCTCTAAGGAGTCTCTCTTCGGCTGTCAGCTCTGTTTCTCCCTTGGGAGTAACCTTACCCACAAGGATATCACCTGCACGGACTTCCGCACCGATACGGATGATACCTCTTTCATCCAGATCCTTCAATGCATCATCACCAACACCGGGAACATCTCTTGTGATCTCTTCCGGTCCCAGCTTGGTATCACGTGCCTCTGCTTCATATTCTTCAATGTGTACGGATGTATAAACATCATCCTGTACCAGTCTTTCACTTAAAAGGACTGCATCCTCGTAATTATAACCTTCCCAGGTCATAAATCCGATCAAAGGATTCTTACCAAGTGCCAGTTCTCCCATGGAAGTGGAAGGGCCATCCGCGATCACCTGTCCTGCCTCCACACGGTCACCCTTAAATACAATAGGCTTCTGATTGTAGCAGTTGGACTGGTTGCTTCTTGCAAACTTGGTCAGATGATATTCTTCTTTATCTCCATCATCACAGGAAATCTTAATGAGATTGGAAGATACATAATCCACGGTACCTGACTTCTTTGCAACAACACAGACACCGGAGTCTACTGCTGTCTTAGGCTCCATACCGGTACCTACTACAGGTGCTTCTGTTGTGAGAAGGGGCACAGCCTGACGCTGCATGTTGGAACCCATCAGCGCACGGTTCGCATCATCATTCTCAAGGAAAGGAATCAGTGCTGTAGCTACGGAGAACACCATCTTGGGTGATACATCCATATAGTCAAACATGGTCTTGGGATACTCGGAGGTTTCTTCCTTATAACGACCGGATACTGTGTTCTTTACAAAGTGACCTTCTTCATCCAGAAGTTCACTTGCCTGTGCCACATGGTAATTATCCTCTTCATCCGCCGTCATATACTCCACTTCATTGGTAACACGGGGATTCAAAGGATCAGACTTATCAATCTTACGATAAGGAGCTTCCACAAAACCATATTCATTAATTCTTGCATAAGATGCAAGTGAGTTGATCAGACCGATGTTAGGACCTTCAGGTGTTTCGATAGGACACATTCTTCCATAGTGGGAGTAGTGAACATCTCGAACCTCGAATCCTGCACGGTCTCTTGAAAGACCACCGGGTCCCAAAGCGGAGAGACGTCTCTTGTGCGTCAGCTCACCAAGGGGGTTGTTCTGGTCCATAAACTGAGACAGCTGGGAAGAGCCGAAGAACTCCTTAACTGCTGCCTGAACGGGTTTGATATTAATAAGTACCTGAGGAGAAACTTCCTCAGCATCATGTGTAGTCATTCTCTCACGAACCACTCTTTCCATTCTGGAAAGACCGATTCTGTACTGATTCTGTAACAATTCACCTACGGCTCTGATACGTCTGTTGCCAAGGTGGTCGATATCATCATCATTGCCGATTCCATACTCCAGGTGAATATTGTAATTGATGGAAGCCAGGATATCTTCCTTGGTAATATGCTTCGGGATCAATTCATGTACATTCTTCTTGATGGCATCCGCCAGACCTTCCGGATCCTCGCCAAAGTCTTCAATGATCTTTGCAAGAACAGGATAATATACAGGCTCTGTAATACCAAGTTCTTTGGGATTGCATTCCACGAAGCTTGTAATATCCACCATCATATTGGAAAGAACCTTTACATTCTTTTCCTCTGTCTGAATATATACAAAAGGCACTGCCGCATTCTGAATCTGATCAGCCAGGTCTCTGGAGACCTTGGTTCCTGCCTCTGCAAGGACTTCCCCTGTAAAGGGATCCACCACATCCTCTGCAAGGACATGATTTCTGATCCTGTTTCTAAATGCCAGTTTCTTGTTGAATTTGTATCGTCCTACTTTCGCCAGATCGTATCTTCTGGGGTCGAAGAACATAGCGTTGATCAGACTTTCTGCACTTTCAACACTTAAGGGTTCACCGGGACGTATCTTTTTATATAACTCTAAAAGACCATCCTGATAATTTTCAGAAACGTCTTTGGAAAAGCTGGCTTCAATCTTAGGTTCGTCACCAAACAGTTCTCTGATCTCATCATTGGTACCGACACCAAGTGCTCTGATCAGCACGGTAATCGGAACCTTTCTCGTCCTGTCTACACGCACATAGAAGATATCATTGGAGTCTGTCTCATATTCCAGCCATGCACCACGGTTAGGAATAACGGTTGAGGAAAACAGTTTTTTGCCGAGTTTATCATGTCCGATGGCATAGTAAATGCCGGGAGATCTGACAAGCTGGCTGACAATAACACGTTCCGCACCGTTGATCACGAATGTACCTGTTTCTGTCATGATAGGAAGATCACCCATGAAAATCTCATGCTCACTGATTTCTTCCTTCTCCTTATTATAGAGACGAACTTTTACCTTGAGAGGAGCAGCATAAGTAGCATCTCTCTCCTTACACTTCTCAATAGAATACTTTACGTCATCCTCACACAGCTCGAAGTCTACAAATTCAAGGCTTAAGTGTCCGCTGTAATCCTCGATCGGAGAAATATCCTCAAATACTTCCTTGAGGCCTTCCTTCAGAAACCATTGGTAGGAATCCTTCTGGACTTCTATCAGGTTTGGCATCTCCAAAACTTCTTCCTGTCGTGAATAACTCATACGCATATTCCTGCCTGCGGCAATAGGACGTATTCTGTTCTTTTCCATTGACAATTCACCCCGTTCTTTATGATTTATGAAGCTTTCTCTGCTTTCAAATATGCATAACACACCACAATAGTGCACTATCCATATTACTACAAACTTAAAATAGAGTCAACCAAAATTTTTGCAATTTGGTATATTTTTGCAACAAGAGCAGTTATTTAAATCCAGATACCAATACGCGATTGTAAGCTGCTTATTAAAAAAACCCGGCTCCACATATTGTGGAACCGGGTTCTGATTCGAGACGGATCATTACTTAAGAGTAACCTTAGCGCCTTCAGCTTCCAGCTTAGCCTTGATATCGTCAGCTTCTTCCTTAGTAGCACCTTCCTTTAATACCTTGGGAGCTGCATCAACCAAGTCCTTAGCTTCCTTTAAGCCAAGACCTGTAGCTTCACGAACAACCTTGATAACCTTAACCTTGTTAGGACCTACTTCTGTAAGTTCTACATCGAACTCTGTCTTTTCTTCTGCTGCAGGACCTGCTTCAGCAGCTGCTGCAACTACAACGCCTGCTGCTGCAGATACGCCGAATTCTTCTTCACATGCTTTTACTAAATCATTTAACTCTAATACTGTTAACTCTTTGATAGCGTCGATTAATTCCTGTGTGGATAACTTTGCCATTTTATTTTCCTCCATTTAAAAATATTTTCAGTGTTTCCCGTACTTTTCGGGAAAAGTTTCATTGTTGCTTATTCTGCAGGTGTCTCTGCAGGAGCTTCCTCTGCGGGTGTTTCAGCTGCAGGTGCTTCTTCTGCTGCAGGAGCTTCCTCTTTCGCAGGTGCTTCACATTCGGATGCGCCGCCTTTTTCTGCCAGCTGGTTCATAACACGTGCAAAGTTTGCAATAGGAGACTGAATGCTGCCAAGCAACTTGGACAGTAATTCTTCTCTTGAAGGGATCTTGGCGATCTCGCTGATACCTTTGGCATCATATGCGATACCTTCAACTACACCACCCTTGATTTCAAGCTTGTCTGCTTCCTTTGCGAACTTGTAAAGTACTCTTGCAGGAGCTGTTGCATCCTCAGTTGAGATTGCTATTGCACTGGGTCCTTCAAGATAAGGGGCAAGTGCCTCGAAATCTGTTCCCTTGAACGCAAAGTTCATCATGGTGTTCTTGTAAACCTTGTAAGTGATTCCTGCTTCACGGAGCTGCTTACGAAGTCTTGTGTCCTGTTCTACTGTAAGTCCACGATAGTCAACAAGCACAACAGACTGAGCATCCTTAATATAAGCGGAAATCTCTTCAACGATGGGCTGTTTCAATTCAACCTTAGCCATTTCTTTACCTCCTTCTAGATTTCGTGCCGAAAGGAGCTTATTTCTATAAAAAAAGAAATCCTCCCGAAAGACGGAAGGATAGAATCTACTTCAATAAACTCATTTCCTCGGTAGGCGATATACTTACGCCCTGGAGCTTTGCTCCCGGCACCTACTGTCTTCGGCATGGTCATAACGACCTTAATTAAAATATCATAACATGATTACCATGTCAATACTTTTTATTTTTTTAATTATTTTTCGTCACCACCCCGTCAGCATCAATACTGACGTCATAGGAAATGCTGTTCATATAAGAAATAATCCTGTCTTTCTCAGTACCATAGGCAAGATCCGTGCGGCAGTCTGACTGAATCGCCGGAACAAATCTCAAACTCTCCAAACCATCTTTGGAAATATCCGCTTCTATCATGCAGGTATCCAGGGTTTTAGAATTAAACCAGAAATTGCCAAGACTGTAAATTACCGGTGTATCGCCAAAATACTGGATTCCCTGAAGGCAATGAGGATGGTCACCTATGATCAGGTCTGCTCCTGCCTGTGCGATTCCTTCCGCCTGTTGAAGCTGTGCCCAGTCAGGTTCTTCCACATTTTCCGTACCCCAGTGAATATAGGCAATGACAAAATCACTGTTCTCCTTTGCCTTTGCCACCACTTCATACAGCTTTTCGGGATTCCAGCACCTGAACGTACCCGCACTGCTTTCCGTAGCTCCTTTTGTGTCCGGATTATCCAGACGTTCTATTTGAGTAGCCGCCACGATTGCGATCTTAATATCGCCGGAAATAAAGTATACAGGCGCGGAAGCCTCTTCCAGATTTCTGCCGGCACCCACATAAGGTATGCCAGCTTCCTCCAAAGTAGTCAGCGTGTCCAAAAGACCCGTCTCGCCAAAATCGTAAATATGATTATTGGCAAGGGAAACAACATCCGCTCCCATATCATCCAGATAGCTTACCGTAGATGTATCTGCCCGGAACGTATATGTTTTTCCTTCGGTAGAGGTTCCTCTGTCAGTATAAGGGAACTCATTATTGAGCATCATGATATCCACTTCCTGCATTCTTGCAAGCAGTGCTTCCGAAATCCCGTTTTCCATAGTAACGCCGCGGCGGAGAAGATTCGCCATCATGGCATATTCGTCATCAAAAAGGATATCTCCCGCAAAGCCAATACTCACAATGCCTTCCGTCTTATTTGGCTTCTCATAAATGCGATTGGCCGCCATATATTCCGAGTCAGAAAGGATATCACCATACCTGCTGATATCCTCTGTTTCTTCTGCTTCTGCCTTTAGATTTTCAGGAATCTCTTCCCAAAGAGAATGGAGAACATTATTTTCCTCTGTTTCAGATTCAGATACTGTACTCCTATTGTTTTCTGCAGTGGCAGGTTCAGTCTTTCCGGTATACATGGCATACATAAGCATGCCTAAAAAGCCTGCCGACAGAACCAGTACAAGTGTCAGTAAAAAGGCAAGTACCGGAGAAGGCTTTCTTTTTTGTTTTGATTTCTGTTTCTTCACTGTTTTTTTCTTCATATTTCCAGTTTACCATAAAATGAAAGCCGTTTCCACAATCTGTGAAAACGGCTTTTGTATTTTAATCCGGTTATTGATTAGAATTTAGCTACGCTTACCTTAACACCAGGTCCCATTGTAGAAGTAATGGTAATACTTCTCAGATACTGACCCTTTAATGCTGAAGGTCTTGCTTTTACAATTGCATCCATGAGAGCATTAAAGTTCTCTTCAAGCTTTTCTTCTGTAAAGGAAGCCTTACCGATCGGAACATGAATGATATTTGCCTTGTCAAGTCTGTACTCGATCTTACCGGCTTTGATATCATTAATAGCCTTTGTTACATCCATGGTAACCGTTCCTGCCTTGGGGTTAGGCATTAAGCCCTTAGGTCCGAGAACCTTACCAAGACGTCCAACAACACCCATCATATCAGGTGTAGCTACAACAACGTCAAAATCAAGCCATCCATCATTCTGGATTCTGGGGATCAGCTCTTCGCCGCCTACATAATCAGCGCCTGCTGCCTCTGCTTCGTTTACCTTATCGCCTTTAGCAAATACTAAAACCTTAACTGTTTTACCAGTTCCGTTAGGCAGTACAACTGCGCCACGGATCTGCTGCTCTGCATGACGTCCGTCACATCCTGTTCTGATATGAACTTCGATGGTTTCGTCAAATTTAGCTACTGCTGTTTTCTTTGCCAATGCTACTGCATCTGCGGGTTCATATGCTACTGAACGGTCTACCTGCTTTGCAGCTTCAATATATTTCTTTCCATGTTTCATTATTAATTCCTCCTATGGTTCAAACGACACTACCTAATGTCTCCCACTCTACAAATTTGTTATTAGTCTTCTACTGTGATGCCCATACTTCTTGCTGTACCGGCGATCATGCTCATAGCTGCTTCTACGCTGGCTGCGTTCAGATCAGGCATTTTCATTTCAGCGATTTCCTGAAGCTTAGCCTTGGAAATTGTTGCAACCTTGGTCTTGTTAGGGGTTGCAGAACCTGATTTGATGTTGCATGCTTTCTTAAGAAGTACTGCAGCAGGGGGAGTCTTAGTAACAAAACTGAAGCTTCTGTCCGCATATACTGTAATAACAACCGGGATGATCACATCGCCCTTATCAGCTGTTCTTGCGTTAAACTGCTTTGTAAATTCAACGATGTTAACGCCGTGCTGTCCAAGTGCAGGACCAACCGGGGGAGCTGGTGTAGCTTTACCAGCAGGGATCTGTAACTTAATGTATCCTTCTACTTTCTTTGCCATTGTGGCACCTCCTATAATAATGCAATAAATGCATTGTGGTATGGCGCATCCTTCCGATCTGCCTTGCGGCGGCGTACTCAAGGCAATCTGATGCCCTTTCCGCAATCGGCTCTCTGCTCCCACTGTCCGCAAAATCTTACGGACCTTAATAAGTTCCTATATTTATATAAGAAGTTTCCTTCTCAATAAATATCAATTTTATGACATCTTCCTCACTTCTGCAAAGCTGATCTCTACAGGGGTTTCTCTGCCGAACAGCTCTACATTGATGGTCGCTGTCTGTTTGCCAAAGTCCATTCTCTGTACAACACCAACAGTATCTTTCCAGACACCGGCTACCACTGCAATCGCATCGCCTTCTGCAAAATCAATAGAAACATTCTCTGTCTTGATTCCGAGAGGTTTCATTTCTGCTTCCGTAAGCGGAACAGGCTTGCTGCCAGGACCTACGAATCCTGTAACACCTCTGGTGTTGCGGACTACATACCAGGTATCATCATTCATCACCATGTTGATCAGTACATAACCCGGAAACAGCTTCTTCTGAACTGTCTTTTTCGCACCGTTCTTGACTTCAACCACATCTTCCATAGGCACACGGACTTCCAGAATCTCTTCTTCAAGATGTCTGTTCTCGATGGTTTTTTCAATATTGGCTTTGACTTTATTTTCATACCCGGAATAGGTATGCACTACATACCAGTTTGCTTCTGCCATATCATCACCCTCACTCTACAGACTTGTCAGGAAATCTACGCCGTACTGTATTAAGAAATCCAGTATGGCAATAACAGCTCCAAGTACAACGGAGATACAAACAACTGCTATGGACTGCTTCAAAACGCCGTCCTTATCAGGCCATATGATTTTCTTGTACTCAGCCTTCAAGCCTTTAAAGAAACTGGGTTTAGATGCTTTTTCTTTCTTAGCGGAATCTGCCATCCTTAACTCCTTTCAAACACCTGAACAATTATTTGGTTTCCTTATGCAATGTGTGAGTTTTGCAGAATCTACAATATTTCTTGGTTTCCATCCTGTCAGGATGTGTCTTCTTATCTTTAGTAGTATTGTAGTTACGCTGTTTGCACTCTGTACAAGCTAATGTAATTCTAGTACGCATCTTAAATTCCTCCAATCTTTTACCGGATTTTGAGCATAAAAAAAAGACCTAAATCTCATCTCGCCCGATTACTATACCATATCCTTTTCCACACGTCAACAGATTTTGAAATTTTCTTTGAAGAAAATTGTTCTTTTCCCTTGTTTTTGCCTGCCTTACATGCTAAGATATATACATAATAGTAGGTTATTATGCCCTAATTGTCAAATGGTTTTGACAGGCTGCAATATGGATTTTGCAGGAAACATTTCACGGAAGAAAGGAGGGGCAGTTATGGCTTATAGTGCAGCACTCAACACAGTCTATAATCATTATCTGACTACTTATGCGCCCAGGAGCAGTTCTCGCTATGATACACATAAGAAAAGTGAGCTGCGCAGCATTTATAATTCCATTGTTAAACTGAATAAAGAATCCCCTCTTTATCTGCTGGATACCAGCAAAGAATCCCAGAGTTTTGCCGTAGGGCTTAAGGAAAACGCAAGGCAGCTTCGCAATACCATTGCTTCACTGGGTGGTCTTGACGAAGGGGAACTGCTGAATAAAAAAACAGCTTACTCCAGCAATACCGATCTGGTAGAGGCTTCATTTATCGGAGAAATTCCGGAAGACGGAGATATTCCTTGTTATGATATAGAAGTAAATGCTCTTGCGTCCGGTCAGACAAATATAGGAAGCTTTCTTCCGGCTTCCAGGGAAACTTCCCTTCCTGAAGATACCTATTCCTTTGATATCACAATCAATGACCTGAGCTATGAATTCCAGTACAACATTCATGACGGGGAAACAAATAAGGAAATTCAGGAACGTCTTTCAAGGCTGATCACCAATGCGGATATCGGTCTCAAAGCAGATATTATTGAGGATGGCAGCGGCAACTGCGCCCTTCGTTTATCCTCTACCGCTACCGGCATAAAGAACGACCATGATATCCTGTTCCATGTATCTGACGAAAATACCAGTAAGCAAAAGGGAAGCGTTGACTACTTTGGAATCGATAGCATTGCAGTTGCACCATCAAATGCAGAGTTTGTTATAAACGGAGAAGCCAGATCCGCATCCTCCAATCATTTCACCATTGAGAAAATGTTTGAAGTACAGCTGAACAGTATCAGCACCTCCAAAGAAGACATTGCAAGAATCGGCGTTAAGGCTGATGTTGACTCTCTGACCGAAAATATCAGTAATCTGATTGACGGATATAACTCTTTCATCAGTTCTACCTCCGGTTACAGTGATTCTTATCCAAAGAGCAGCCGTCTCGTAGGAGAAATGAGCCATATTGCAGCTCTTTACAGCAACGAATTTGAAAAAATGGGCGTTTCTTATAATGAAGCAGGCACTCTGTCCTTAGATAAGGATACTCTCAGGCAGGCAGCTCTTTCTGATGGGGGTCAGGAAAGCCTTGATACCATTAAAGATTTTGCAAATTCCGTACTGCGCAAGACCGGTCAGATTTCGTTAAATCCCATGCAGTATGTGGAGAAAACTATCGTTGCCTACAAAAATCCCGGTCATAACTTCGCAACGCCTTATGTGACCAGCGCCTACAGCGGAATGATGTTCAACAGCTATTGCTGATTTTTAAAACACAATAATAAAAATAAAGAAATAAGCTTCATGTGCAGAAACAGAATTCTGCATATGAAGCTTTTATTTTTTCAGGCAATCTCTGCAGCCACTGCGTCCAGCGCCGCGGCAATCACTTTATCCATATCATAATATTTGTAACCGCCAAGACGGCCTCCAAAAATCACATTGGTTTCCTTCCCGGCAAGCTTCTGATATTCAGCAAACAGAGCATTGTTTTTCTCATCATTTACCGGATAATAAGGCTCGTCCCCGGGCTTCCACTCTACAGGATACTCTCTGGTAATAACCGTTCCTTCCCCTTTGCCGAATTCAAAATGCTTATGTTCAATGATCCTGGTATAGGGAACCTGACGCTCCGTATAATTCACCACGGCATTTCCCTGGAAGTTATCGCACTCCGGCATGTCCTCTTTCTCAAAGGAAAGAGAACGATACTCAAGATTCCCCAGACAATATTCAAAGTACTCATCAATCATGCCCGTATAAAGCACCTTATCCCAGGTAATATAGTCCCTGTTCTGCGCCTTCCGTTCCTCCTGCTTTGCAACAAAGTCACGGTATGTCACATTCAACTCCACTTCTGTCCCTTCAAGGAGCCGCTCAATGATCTGCGTATAGCCGCCTATAGGGATACCCTGATACCTGTCATTAAAATAGTTGTTATCATAGACAAACCGGAATGGCAGTCTCTTAATGATAAAAGCCGGAAGTTCCTTGCAATCCCTACCCCACTGCTTTTCCGTATAACCCTTGATCAGCTTTTCATATACGTCTGTTCCTGCAAGGGAAAGCGCCTGTTCCTCAAGATTCTGCGGATCGGTAATGTGGAGCTTCTCAATCTGTTCCTGAATCTTCGCCTTTGCCTGGGCAGGAGTTTTAATGCCCCAGAGCTTTGAAAAAGTATTCATATTGAAGGGCAGATTATAGATTTCATCCTTATATATTGCAACCGGAGAATTTATATAATGATTGAATTCTGCGAACTCATTGATATAATCCCAGATTTTCTTATCGGAGGTATGAAAAATATGGGCACCATACTCATGCACCTGAATACCTCTGACATCCCTGGTATAAATATTGCCTGCGATATGATCTCTTTTGTCAATTGCAAAGCATTTTCTGCCGTTTTTTCCCATTTCATGAGAAAAAACCGAACCATACAGTCCGGTTCCTACAATCAAGTAGTCATAATGTTTTCTCATAAACAATACCTATTCCCTGTACTTGTCAAGCTGTGCGTAATCTTCCATCAGTTCAAGAATCTTCTTACGTCCCTTCTTGTTTAACTGAACATAATACTGCATAACTCTGTTCTCAAGAATCTTCTCACCCAGAGACTCGCCCTTTTCAAGAGATGAAAAATCAACAGGGTTTAAACTTAATCTATCGCACATACGGATAACTGTGCCGTAAGCCATACCCTCGATTCCTCTGTCAAGTGCTGTCACAAGGGTGCTGTAAGGAATTCCCATTTCAATCGCAAACTGTCTGACGCTCTTATACTGTTTTAAGATTTCTGCCTTTAAAATTTCTGCTTTGGTCATTTCAAAACCTCCATTAATTTATCCTTGAAATATTGCTAACAGTAAATTATCTTTAAAGGCAGTATATCACATTCTCGAAATTTCGTCACTCAAAAAAGAGGAAAAAAGGCGGCAACGGGACTAAAGTACTAATCAAAACTATCCTTTATATTCAATGCAAGTTTCATCATTCTGTCGTACTGCACATACATCCTTTGAACCTCGTTTTCAAGAGTATAATAATGCATAATATAGGGAACCAGAAGAACCAAAAACAGCACAAAAAGCAGGACCACAGGAACGTATAAGGTCATGATAAAAATTCCGGCAGACATCAAAGTCAAAATTGCCACCGCCACCGTAACAATTAAGTGGATCAGTCTCTCATGTTGAAAGAAAGATATCTGTATCAGATGTTCCTCAATGACAGTATTCCAGTCTGTCACCTGCTGCGGATTATCCAGCAGACTGTCTATATGATTTCTGTAAGATATAATTCTCTTTTTCAAGATATCCCTTCTTTCTCTGTCAGTCATAAATTACTGCTTTACAAAAAGCAGACAAATAGCGAATTGTAAAAAATGCTTTTCACTTAGCTGAATCATAGCATGATGAAATTGATAATTCAATGGATCTATAACATTTCGAAAAATGCCGCACAGCAAAATATACAAATACAGTATTTAGTGGTTGTTTGATGCAAATTTATAACATTGTACAACATTTTGTATATTACAAAATTTTTTTCTTAAAACCGTATTACGAATTTTCAGCATTTTGTATACTTCATTTCCTCTTTACATGCACTGAGCTTTCTGCTATTTTCTAAATACAGGCATCTCGAATGCCTGCTTTCATTAACACTTTTCATTATTTATCATGGCACATGCCGGATTATAAAACAAATATCTTTTATTATCCCAAAAACCATTGTACGATACGGAAAGAATGCGTATAATAGTATTATCCTATAAGATTTTACCGCTTCTTTCTTTATCAGGAAGGAGCACAAATGACATTTATTTTACCCAAATCAGACGATTGTTTCAAAGAACTTTTTCGAAACGAAACAGTTCGAACATATTTTATCAGTGATGTACTCGAAATCCCGCGAAGCGATATTAAGTCCATCAGACTTGCAAACCCATTATTATGGAAAAGTCATAGGTGGCAGAAGCAGGGAATTCTGGATATTTTTTTAGAATTGAACGACTGCACCAGAATCAATATCGAAATTCAGCTGAAACATCTCAAATACTGGGACAAACGCCAGCTGTTTTATATGTCCAAAATATATACGTCGGATTTAAGGATAGGAGAGAAATACAGCAAATTAAACCCCTGTATCAGCATTGCCTTATTGGACTTTAACTTGTCCGAACGACCGGAATATCACAATGTATACAAGCTACGAGACAAGGATGGCAACATTTTTTCGGATGTTTTCGAGGTACATACCGTCGAACTCAAGAAAACATTAACAGGTGACGCCCCTATCAATGACTGGATTCGGTTCTTTAATGCAGAAAGTGAGGAAGATTTCAAAATGATCAAGACAAAAAATCCCGGAATTTTAAAAGCTATGGATGAAGTGAGGCAATTCTCTTTAAACCCTCATCTGCGCCTCAGATTTGAAGCATATCTGAAGGCAAAACGCGACCAACAGGCCATTGAAGAATATGCCAGAGATCAGGCAATTGCCGAAGGGTTGGAAATCGGTATTGAACGCGGCATCCAACAAGGTATTGAGCAGGGCATTGAACAGGGTATTGAGCAGGGCATTGAGCAGGGCATTGAGCAGGGCATTAAAGCGTTCGTTTTGGACGGCATTGAGGATAAAAAGTCAGAGGCTGTCATCATCGCACGGCTTATGAAACACTTCTCTTTAGCAGAAGAAGATGCTCAAAAATATTATGAAAAATACAGCCGGTCAGAGTCCTGACAATCTGATTGCACCAAATTTTGAGAGAGCCTAAATCGAAACGGAAAAAACTATGAAAATACTTATGCCGGAATGGAAAAGCTTTGGGAATGAAGATATTATCGCTGCGTTCAAAGCCCTTGGTCATACCATCAAGACCATTCCTTTTTCAAACAAAGAACTCCATCATGATGAGAAACTGGAAAACGAGTTGATTGCCGAAATCAAAAGTTTTATGCCTGACTTTGTGTTTACCTTTAACTATTTTCCCATTATTTCCCTTGCCTGTAAAAAGTCGGATACCCGATATGTTTCCTGGATCTATGACAGTCCTTATGTATTGATGTATTCCTACACCATCATCAATCCCTGCAACTATGTATTTGTCTTTGACAAGGAACTGTATATGGAATTTCGCAAGGCAGGTATCAATACCGTTTACTATCTGCCCCTCGCTGCCAATACAGACAGGCTAAGCGGCATGAAAGACTTTGACGCTTTTCAGAAAAGCAAGTGGCGAAATAAGAGCGATATTGCTTTTGTGGGGTCTCTGTACACAGAGAAGCATCAGTTTTATCAGCGTCTTGAAGGGATCAAGCCTTATACCAGAGGATATCTGGAAGGTATTATGACTGCCCAGAAAAAAGTCTATGGATACAACTTTATCCAGGAGCTTTTAAAGCCTGAGATTGTGGAGGATTTGATGCGCGTGCTGCCCATGCAGCCTGATTCCACCAGCGTAGAAAGTGTGGAGTATCTCTACGCCCAGTATGTGATCAACAGACAGATTACCGCCACAGAACGCAGTGAACTGCTGACTGCTGTGGGTGAGCGCTATTCCTACGACCTGTATACCCCGGATGAAAAACTGACTCTGCCGGGCTGTGTCAATCACGGACCGGTAGACTATTACGATATGGCTCCCTATGTATTTAAAACAGCAAAAATTAATCTAAATATCAGCCTTCGCAGCATCAAAAGCGGCATTCCGCTGCGAGCTTTTGACATCATGGGTGCCGGAGGATTCCTTTTGACCAACTATCAGGCTGACTTTGATGACTGTTATGTTGCCGGGGAAGATTATGTATATTTTGAAAGTAAGGAAGATCTGCTTGCAAAGATAGATTACTATTTAACCCATGAAGAGGAACGGGCTGCCATTGCAGAAAACGGCTTCCGGAGAACTGCTGAAAATCACACCTATGGACAGCGGATTCTGGAAATGATATCCATTCTGTCCTGAGCATTTTGAAACATTTACATATTCATATTCTATGACTGCCAAGGAGAA
This sequence comes from Suilimivivens sp., assembly GCA_051879815.1. Taxonomy (GTDB): domain Bacteria; phylum Bacillota; class Clostridia; order Lachnospirales; family Lachnospiraceae; genus Suilimivivens. The sequence goes on from JBJEMT010000060.1 coordinate 20,064, forward strand.
AAACCATGACCCCTATTTCTATCTGTGTCATTATGAAAAACGAAGAAAAGCATATGGAGAATTTTCTTTCTTCTATTAAAAGGCATTTTAAGGGATATCCCTATGAATTAGTGTTGGTAGATACAGGCTCTACCGATGCCACCCTATCCATTGCAAAAAAATATACGGATAAAATTTTTCATTTTAAATGGATTGGTGACTTCAGCGCTGCCAGGAATTTTTCCCTGTCCTGTGCTTCCCATGACTGGATCCTGGTTCTCGACTGCGATGAATATGTGACAGAGCTTGACCCAAGGGGTTTTCAGGCTGTCATTACCTATCATCCGAAGGCTGTCGGTATGCTTTCCCGGAAAAATCATTATGAGATGAATGGTACTGACAGTGTCTATACTGATGATGTGGAGCGCTTTTTCAACCGGAAGCTTTTTCACTATGAAGCCATCATCCATGAACAGGTCCGGGCTATTGACGGTTCCGCCTTTGAAAGAGTTGCGCTGCCCCTTACCGTGGATCATTGCGGCTACAACGGCTCCATTGAAGATCTTCGCAAAAAAGCGGAGCGCAATAACGAACTTCTTTTTGAAATGTTAAAGGAAAATCCCGATGACCCTTACCTCTATTTTCAGATAGGACAGTCCTACAATATGCTTCATGACGATGAAAAGGCCTGCTATTACTATGGAAAGGGTCTCGAATATGATGTAGATCCAAGAGCTGAATATGTGCAGATGATGGTCATCGGCTACGGCTACGCTCTGCTTCATCTGGAACACTATGATGAGGCATTGCAGTTTCAGAATATCTATGAAGAATTTGCCACTACCGCAGACTTTGTGTGTCTGATGGGACTCATTTATCTTAGAAAAGGCATGATCGTGCAGGCTATGGCAGAATTTCTGAAAGCCACCACCTTTGAAACTGCAAACACGGAAGGCGCCAACAGCTTTATCCCCACCTTTAATATGGGATGCATCAACGAGGTGCTGGGAGATATCGACACTGCCGTTACCCTGTATAAAAAATGCGGAAATTTTAAACCTGCACTGGACAGGCTGAAAGCTCTGGAGAGGTAATGAGTTCTTCTTTCACCAGCATTGCAGCGATTTTTAGATTGTCTGCCTCGGGATTGCTAATCAGTAATTCCAATACACGCTCGATGCTGTTTCTTTCCTGATCCAGCAGATCAGCGATATCTTCCACTTTATAATTCTTTAAGTACATTTTTCTTACAGAGGCAACTATTTCTGCTTTTCCTTCTGCTTTTCCAATCGCTTTGCCCTCTTCAACGCCATCATTGTAAAAATCATCTATTGCCTTACACACGTTATGACTCTCCTTTTCTCCTTCATCATTTAACTGTATTGCTTCTATCAGTTTATCGGAATGTGTTATCTTTGCCAACATGTTCCAGCTTTCATCATCCATTTGCTGAGTATTCTCATTCTCCCGGATATAATCTATGAACTTTGCTTTATCATTGCGGTACCGGTATAATTCCAAAAAAGGACGAAGTTCTGTTTTGAAATATTCCGGATGCTCGATTTTGGACATATTGATAAAATGCAACGAGTATTCAGGTACGAGATTTCTGATCTCCGAAATCTCTGATTGAAATTCTTCAGAACCTGTTTCCGCATTTCCTTCTCTATCTCCAAAATCCATCATGCCATGAAGACTCACGGGTCCATCCCATTCGTCTTCACCCCAGTAAGCAACCAGTGTCAAAACCGGCTGGAGTCTGTCTGTTTTCCTGAACTTATACAGAAACTCGCCGTTATTTTGATAATGGTCTGATTCCCCGTTTCTTTCAGCCCGTTCGTTATCTTTGGCAATTTTTTTCCTTTGTCTGTCATAGGCAAGAGCCTCCTGCAGCATGATGCGTACCGGCATACTGTAATCAATATACTTCTGATTCTCCACTGTCAGCAATATGAATCTGTGACCATTCAGATTCTGTCTCATAATCATATCACGAGTACGCTCTGTGGCTATCCCGCCCTTTCTATCCACCTTAGGAAGATGCGGATTGGACTCCTCAAGCTCCTCTGCCTTCACAATCTGCTTTCCCCGAAACATAATGCCGTTCCAGAGGTCTGCATATCTTGCGGCATCAGCAAAATAATCTTTCAGTGTGATGTCTTCTTTTCCCATAATACCTCCCTTGCAGGAGCTGTTATGAAAAATATTTTTTCTGTTCCAACGAAATCTCCCGCTCTTTCAATTTTGGTTTGGAATAAAAGCACGATTTCGTTGACACCGAACGGAAATTGTCCGGCTTAAATAACTGCTCTACCAACAGTCAGATGAATAACAGATTTCAGAAATATATGCTTTATACTTAACTGAATCATAACATGATAAAATTGATAATTCAATGGTTTTTCGACGTTGGGAAAAATTCCGGATAGCAAAATACACAAATACAATATCTTGTGGTGGTTTGACATGAACCAGAAAAACTATACAATAAATTGTTTGCCTGACTGTTATGTCCTTCTTAAGAGATACGAATTTTCAGCATTTTTTATGCTTGATTTTCTCTTTGCAAAAGTGGGGCAAAATGTTTTTCTCGTTTTTCTGATGTTGAACGACTTGTACCGGAATCAATTCTTCCTATATGCTTTCTCGCAAAAATTACGCTCTCATATCGCAAAAATTACCCAGAAACCGTTCCGTATCTCTCACCAAAGTTTTCATTCCTTTGGCATCATATGTTTCCATTGTCCGAATGACACCATCCTCCTGCATTACCGCAAGCAGCCTCTTTACACTTGCCTCAATATCTTCATCCGGTGCAGCTTTCCTGACAACAGTTTTTATGTACTGCTTCGCATCAATCGCCTCAGCATTTATACCTGCATTTACTGTCATGGCATCTGCCAGACAGCTGTCCCTGGGTATAAGCCTTACATCGGAACCGTTAATAAAAATATTGCAATTTTCAATATGAACCTCTGTCATCCTTTCATCATGGTACTTCTGAAACATGAGTTGTGAAAGGAATTCCACCATAATACCTGCTATCACAGACGCACCAATGTCAAGTATCAGGCTTCCCTTTGAGAAATTATGAAGCTGCAAGTTATCTTTACGCTTGCCGTTATAAATTCTGTTTGTTGTCTGGCGATACCCTGATGATTTCTTACTGACAATTTCATTCTTTACATATATCTCTTCCTCTATCCTGGGGCGGCCCATTTCCTGCGTCATATCGCAGAATCCATTTATCACGGCCTGAATATCCACCAGCAGATAAGACAGATCAAATACGGTAGCAAATTTCTTTCTGAAAGTAATTTGAATATTTAATTCTTTCTCTTCAAGTAAATCATATAATAACATTGGCGTTATCTCATCTCTTTCACCGTGCATTTCAGACCTTCTTCCATATGTACCCTGGGATTCCACCCCAATCTCTTAAGCTTGTCGGCATCCAGCATTGCTTTGGTAGCTGTGGAATATCCGCGGCGCTCCTTTTCATCAGGAAGTTCAAACACGACCTGTGTACCGGCAATACGCGCCAAAATTTCCGCTAAGTCCTTTAAGGTAATGTCCGATTTTTCATCTGCCACATTATAAGCTTCCCCAGGTGTTCCCAAAAGTATTGTATATAAAACAGCAGACACCGCATCCGTCACAAACGTATATGAATATTTCTGATTCCCTTCACTTTTCAGCACAATGTCCTCGCCGGCTACAGCTTTTCTGATAAACTGAGAAATAGCCTTGGTATCGGAGGGAAGCATAGTAGGACCATACACCCGGCTAAGTCTTGGAATTGAAAAGGCAAGCCCATAGGTCTGATAATAAGCATTGCATAAAGTCTCACCTAAACGCTTGCTCTCAGGATAACCTGCCCGCAAGGTATTGCAATCAATATATCCCAAGTATTTTTCATCAAATTTCTCTGTATCTCCTCGATTTTCTCCGTACACTTCCACAGAAGAAACAAAGCAGAAATGTGAGGCGCCATGAGACACAGCATAATCAAGCAGATTTTTAGTTCCTATCACGTTGGAGGCGATTGTTCCGATTGCATCCTCCGAATACTGAAGCGGATGAGTATTACTGGCAGCATGAATCACATAATCAACCTGTCCGCATTCCGGAATCATCCTGTTCACATCACAGGATATGTACTGAAAACAGCTATTGTCCAAATAAGCGTCAAAACGTTCCCTCGCTCTTTCCTCATTTCTGCTCAGTGCAATTACATGAATCGGAATCTTTTCTGATTCGTTGCGTAACATCAGCAAATCAATCAGGCACTTCCCGATCATCCCGGTTGCCCCGGAGATCATGATCGTTTTTCCTGATAGCTTTTCCCATGGCATGGGCTGTCCTTTTAAAAAATTCAATTCCTGTTCATATAAACTCATATTTTTCTTTCCTTATTTTTCAAATGCCAGATTTACTTGTCATAGTAAGATTTTACTTATGTCAACATTAAGCGACCCGTGTGCGCAATTTTCAAATCATCTTTATGAATCATAAAATAAAGAGTGGTAAGATTTTCTCCCAGATAACCAATATAGCGGTCAGCCCTTTGATTTCCTTTCGGTACACTTAATTCCTCTGTTCTTTTCAAAATCGGAAAAAGCCAATTACAATAATCTCTAAAAACCTGTCTCTTTGCAATCAGCATGTTATAGTTATAAAAATACTGTCCTTCGAAAATTGCAGGGAGTTTCTCTGCATAGGATGGTGCACATTCCGAAAGGGCCTGCAGCATTGCCTGCCAATCCTGTTCTTTCAGATAGCGCTTATGATGTTCATATATATTCGGATAGTGAATAGTCGGATAAGGTAAAATTACATCAATATCATTTTCCGAAATACGATACAAATCTTCTTCTGTCACATCTAAAATGCGCCTGTAATGAAACAATCCGAGATAATCACTGTCTGCATGCTTTCCTATCCAGTACATTGCGGATAATTCACTGTAATTTACATTTTTAGCGGAAATATTATCGCCCTCATCATCCCGAAGCGCAGCCACACGAATATCTGTCAACGCTGCACCCGCCTGGATTGGTTCGACCCAATCCGGCAAGTGATAACTGTTCTTTAGGGGCTTGTCTTTATAAAAACAGGACGCATATACTGCAATTTCCGGTCTTTTGTCTCCGCCAGAAAAAGCACGTAATGTCTGAAAGACATCCGTCTTCTGATAGTAATGCTCCATTAGTGCAGCTTCTGTTTTCGAATCAATACAGATTGTATCCTGTAATTGCCTTTGTTTCAGTTCCGTCTGAATCTCTGCATGAAGGTTTTCCGGGGTGGCAACCAGGATTGTTACATCTGTCCTTTCAAAATCCGCAAATATCACAACAGGAATCCCATTAATTTCTGCAGGGTTCCCCTTCTGCCTGCTGACAATAAATGAAATCACATTACAAGACGGGTATAAAGTTTTTAATGCATAATATACGCTTACGGCTACCATTCCTGCACCATAGATTGCGATTTCCTTCATTCTCGCTTTACTCCTGACACTCTAATTTATACTCATTGCTGACTTCATGGCTAAAATAACCGTCATAATTCACTAGAGTGAAACGGCTACTTTGGGTCTTTATATATAGTTTTCCCATCAAACACTGCGTATAGTACAGTATCATGGAAATATGGATAATAGTGTTTTATGTATAACTTGTATTCTGGTACTAATTCTTTGATATATGCCGGAATGTCTATTATATCCTCAGGCTTATGATATAAACAAATAGCTAATCGCGGTTTATTTTTCTTAATTGCATTTTCAGCTCCCTTTAACGCTTGCAATTCCGCACCTTCAATATCCATCTTAATGAAAGAGATTTTATCTTCTCCTACCACTTCATCAATCTTTACAACAGCTACTTTCTTATTCCCGGCTTCGCAAACACTTGAACCCTACCCCGACTCAGCGCTAAATGTTAGTTCCGTCCTTTCACTCCATAACCCCGCAGGTATTAATTGATATTCGGTCAGACACTTTTCTTCAAAATTCTTTTTACATCTTTTCACATTGCTTTGGTCAGGTTCAAACGCATATATGTTTTTTACATTTCCACCCGTCCAATCAAAAAAATCCAGTGAATTCTTTGCATCAAAGCATCCACCATCAATAAATATTTCATTCTCCTGCGGTTTAACAATTTTGTTATCAAAGTATACTTGATCATGCGTATACAATAATCTGACAATCTGAGAGTCCTCAATATTATTTTCCTTAAGTTGTTGCAACACTTCCATTTCATATTTTTCGGTTGCAATGAAAACAAGGGCATCTCTATGCTCTAAGAACAACTGCTGTGCTGAAATTACCTGCTTACCTAAAAATTCCATTCCTACTTTTAGAGGATCATTATCACAGAAAAAAGAACATTCCAGCTGGCAATAATTCAGCCAAAACATTACATGTCTTCCCCATACACCTGTACCAAATAAAATGATTTTTTTCCCTTTGAACAATTCCGGTTCGGCAAGAACATCTAATATATCATAATATCCTTTATTTTCTTTTTGATAGAACAAAAGCATTTCCTTTATATATTTACAATCGCCTGTTAACGCATAAAGCAACCTTTGACGAAATATCATTTTTGATTCTTCATCATCAAAATATTCATATACCTTTTTTAATTCTTCG
>JBJEMT010000061.1:0-25871 GCA_051879815.1 Suilimivivens sp.
AGAACACCAGCCTTCCAAGCTGGATACGTGGGTTCGATTCCCATCACCCGCTTCTTTCATGCTTAAAAGCATGAAACAGCGGCTTCGTCGCTGCCCGGACTGCCGGGAAGCGGGGGATTGCACCCTGCTTTTCATACCGGATCAATCAGAAAGGAACACTACATATGAAAAAATATATTATAACTGCTCTGCTGACCACCGCTCTTTTACTTCCCATTCCGGTTCAGACATCAGAGGCCGCAAACAGCACTGTAAACCAAACCGCAAATGTGGATTATTCCGCTGTTTTTGACGCAGATTATTATTATCAGACTTATCCTGATTTACAAAAGAACATCGGCAATGACCCTGCTGCCCTTTTAAACCATTTCATTACTACAGGGATGAAGGAAGGCCGAAACGGCAACGCATCCTTTCAGGTCAAGGCATATATGTACAACAATCCTGATCTGATGGCAGTATATGGCATTGATGACTTAACTGATTATTACCTTCACTATATCAATTGTGGGAAAGCAGAGGGAAGGAAAACCCTCTTTCAAAGTGGAACGGAATTTCCGGAAGGTACTTTGGCAAGATATTCCACTACTTATGATGTTACAGAAGACCGGGCTGTGAATGTGGAGCTTGCTGCCTCAAGAATTAACGGAATGGTTCTTCAGCCCGGCGACACCTTTTCCTACAGTGATTCCGTAGGAACCAGAACTCTCGAAAACGGATACGTGGTTGCTCCCTCTTTTGCAGGCGGCAAAGTTGTTTCCAGCGTAGGTGGCGGTATCTGTCAGGTTTCCTCCACTCTGTATGCCGCTATGCTTTTATCCGGAATCCCTGCCACCCAGCACTACCTTCATTCTCTTCCGGTAGATTATATTCCGAGAGGTCTGGATGCCGCTATTGTAGAAGGATATAAAGACCTGAAATTTAAAAATAACTTTGACTATCCTATTGTAATCAATGCCGTAACCAAAAACGGAACATTGACGGTAAGCATTGTAAAGGCTTAAGTCCAGTTATCATACGGACAGGTGTTTTTCTTCATAGCAGCCCGCAGTTCTACATAACAACCGCAGGCTCTACACATACCGTCAGCTAACAGATCGCACTCTTTACAGATCATCAGCCGCTTTTCATAAAGCGGCTGATTTACTTTTAACTCTTCATCCAGACGGTCAATATAATCATACAGATTCTGAAAGTAAGCTGCCTGATCGATCATGTCTCTGGTCAGACATCTTTTACACACTCTTAATTTTTCCAAAACTTTCTCTCCCCACCATTAACTATTATGGCTGAAAGCTGCTTTTTCCTATTTCTCAATACGCAGACTGATCACACTGCATGGCGGCACATGAACCTTAAGTCCCTTCTCTGTAATTTCATAATCCGTAAATTTTTCTTCTTTTACCCTGTAAGGATCCTCAAAAGAATTATAAGCATTCATCTCATTCGTTAAAATAACTGCTTTTACTGCTTCAGGATGCAATTCACTGAACAGAATTTCTACCTGCTCTTTTTTATCCAGGGAAAGATTATTTAAAGTAATGGTAATCACTCCGTCCTTTTCCGAAACGGATTCACTTAAAACAGGTACCTGATATTTCTCTTCCACGCCTGTCATCTCATTGCCTGCAAGGAAGCTGTCAAGAAGCTCTCCATCCTGATGATGCTTATACATATGGAACACATGATAAGTAGGAGTCAGAACCATTTTAGGTCCCTCTGTCAGCACTACTGCCTGAAGCACATTGACCATCTGCGCAATACATGCCATTTTCACACGGTCACAGTGCTTATTAAAAATATTAAGAGAAAGCCCTGCCACAAGAGCATCCCTCATGGTATTCTGCTGATACAGAAATCCCGGATTGGTACCGGGTTCCACATCAAACCAGCAGCCCCATTCATCCACCATCATTCCGATCTTCTTTTCCGGGTCAAACCGGTCCATAATAGCACCATGGCGCTCAATCAGTTCTTCAATATGTCCCGCCTTGCTCAAGGTTCTGTACCATTCTTCACCGGTAAAAGCAGTAGCGCTTCCCTTATGAGACCAACTGTCACCCGGTATTGTATAATAATGAAGTGACAGACCATCCATGAAACCAGTATCATTGTGGTAAAAACAGGTTTCTAATACCTTTTGTGTCCAGTCATAATCATCAGAGTTTGGTCCACAGCAGATTTTTTTCACCGCTGCATCGTCATGATACTGGCGTACATAAGTCTGATATCTTCTATATTCATTTCCATAATATTCCGGTGTCATATTGCCTCCACAGCCCCAGTTCTCGTTACCAACACCGAAATAATCAAGCTTCCATGCATCTTCATGCCCGTTCTTTCTCCGCAGGTCAGCCATAGGAGAAACACCGTCAAAGGTCATGTACTCCACCCATTCCGACATTTCCCGCACACTACCGCTTCCTACGTTTCCATTCACATAGGTTTTACAGCCAAGCTGCTCACACAATTCAAAATATTCATGGGTGCCAAAACTGTTATCCTCCGTCACACCGCCCCAATGGGTATTTACCATTTTCTTTCTCTGTTCTTTCGGACCGATACCATCCTTCCAGTGATATTCATCTGCAAAACAGCCACCCGGCCACCGAAGAACCGGTACCTGCATTTCCTTAAGGGCATCTACAACGTCCTTGCGCATCCCCTTCTCATTTAATATCTCTGACTTTTCACCTACATACAATCCCTCATAAATACACCTTCCCAGATGCTCCGAAAAGTGACCGTAAATTTCCGGATTGATATGCCCTCTTTTATTGTTCTCATTAATATACAGCTTTGCCATTTCTTACCCTCCGATTTTTCCATATTCTGTGCAACTATTTAAATTTTAATATAAAGATACTAAAGATTCAACATTCTCTCTTATAAAATAATCATTTGAAAATAGAAAAAAACTATTTTAATATTGAAAAATTTCACAAAGCGAAATACACTGATAAATGAAGTGGAAAGCCTTGCTTTTCACTTACAAATTGATTAATATCCGGGGTACAATACGATGATAAAGAACGCAAATTTAAAAACTTATTCTTTAAAAGAGGTAGAATATTATAAAGTCCATGGGCGCACGGAAGACGACATGTATCCTTTGCCGCTTTTCTTTAACGGAAGCGGAATTGAAGTGAATGTAACCGGCTCCGAACTGTGGATCGATCTTGAAGTGGACTGCGATGTGCATGAGCCATGGATCTGGACTGCTGTCAACGGTGCTTTTATGAGCCGTCAGATGCTGCTGCCTGGCACTTATTCCATCTGTCTTTTCAGAAGCATGAGTCCGGACGCTGTAAAGAACGTGAAATTTATGCGGGAATTACAGGCTATGACCGAAGATGATTCCTGTCATATCCTGGTAAAAGGATTTCAGAGCGACGGATTTTTTCTTCCCGTTTCCAACAGACGTTTCAAACTGGAATTCATTGGAGACAGCATCACTTCGGGAGAAGGTACCTATGGCGCCAATGATGATACCGACTGGATTGCCATGTATATGAGCAGCAGCCGCAATTATGCTGTCATGGTCTCCGATGCGCTGGATGCCGATTATCATTTGTTTTCCCAGGGCGGCTGGGGTGTCCTTACCGGCTGGGATAATAATCCTCATTGTAATATCCCTTCCCGCTATGAAAAGCTCTGCGGACTTGCCGGCGGTGACTTTAATGAAAAACTGGGTACTGCAAGACCCTATCGTTTTGAAAAATGGAAACCGGATGCCATTATTGTCAACTTAGGCACCAACGATGCCAGTGCTTTCAACCAGCCCGCTTTCACAGACCCCGCCACCGGAGAGACCTTCAAGCAGCGTCGTAACCCGGATGGCTCTTACAACCGGGAAGATCTGATGCGCTTTGAGCAGGCAGTAATTGATTTTCTTACCATGATCCGCAAACACAATCCTGATTCCCATATCGTATGGACCTACGGAATGCTGGGCTATGATCTGACTTTGGCGATCACAGATGCCATAAATACATATCGCAGACAGTCAGGTGACGAAAATGTAGCTTTCCTGCAACTTCCAAACACTACCCCGGAAACCATAGGCGCCCATGCCCATCCCGGCGTAAAGTCCCATGAAAGGGCCGCAAGGGTTCTTATCGAATATCTGAAACCTGTTTTGGAGGCGTGATCTCACGCCTCCTTTTTTCTCAGGCAAAAATATTATTTTACCGCTCCGTTCACAACACCATTCAGAATCTGTTTCTGACAGAATACATAGAAGATCAGAATCGGAAGCAATGACAGCAAGTATGAAGCAAACGCCAGATTATAGTTTGTTCCGAACTGTGTCTGAAAATTTAATTGTGCCAGAGGCAGAGTATTCTGCCCGGAACCTGCCAGAATCACAAGAGGCGTCATTACATCATTCCAGACAGAAAGAGCCGTAAGGACAGCAACTGTGGCATGCATAGGTCTCATAATGGGAAAGATAATCTTCCAATAGGTTTTCCAGGTGGAAGCTCCATCCACTCTCGCAGCCTCCTCCAAAGCCACAGGAATATTCACAAGATATCCCGAATATAAAAGAATATTCATGGGCATATAAAATACCACATAAAGAAGGATCACTCCGACCCAGTTTGCCAGTCCCATTTCTGCTGTCTGTTTTGCCAGAGGCATCATTAAAATGGCAAAGGGTACAAACATACCGCTGACAATAAAAAGATAAACAAAGTTGTAGAATCTGCTGCCTGCTTTATTTCTTCCAAGAGCATATCCCATCAGGGAATGAACGACAATGGACAGGATAACCACTGCCAGTGTAATCAGCAGACTGTTTCCAAGGGAATGCCAGAAATCCGTTACCTGCATGGCTTCCCTGAAGTTATCAAGACTCCAAACTGTGGGGAAAGACAAGATACCGCTGATACTGTTTGTCATCTCTGAAGGCTGTTTGAATGCAATCACAACTGTCATATACAATGGAAAAATAATTGTAGATAGTCCCAGAATCAAAAAAATCATTGACATAATATTGATTTTTTTTCTTATCATAGCTGCTCCTCCTTTTTACCGGAAAATTTCATTTGTGTCACGGAAACCATTACAATTACGATAAAGAATATTACCGCGTTGGCACTTTGAAATCCGAACTGCCCGCCCGACATACCGTTATTATAAATCAGATAAGAAATGGATTCCGTACTCTGCGCAGGACCGCCCTTTGTGAGAGCCATGATCTGGTCAAATACCATCAGAAAATTCTTGATGCAAAGCACCATATTAATGGAAAAAAAAGGAATGATCAGCGGGAATGTCAGGTAACGGAACTGCTTCCAACCGGTTGCTCCATCCAGTCCTCCCGCTTCATACACTTCTTCCGGCACGGTCTGCAGCCCTGCAATGTAAATAATGGTATTCATTGCAATTGCCTGCCAGGCACATACCAGCACAATGCCGATCCATGCTGTCCCCGGATCTGACAATATACTGCTGCTTAAGGCATCTATCCTGACCATAGCTGCCAGTGCCGGAAGGATATAAGTAAAAAAGTAATTAAAGATATATCCTACCACCAGCGCTCCCAGTATATTGGGTAAAAAGTAGATACCTCTGAAAAAGCTCTTTGCCCATATTTTACTGTTTAGCGCCATTGCCAGAAAAAGGGATATGATATTCACCACTATGGTGGTCACAATTGCCAGTTTAAATGTAAACAGATAGGATCTTCCCACACGCTCATCCGAAAACAAATCTATATAATTTCTTAACCCAACAAAATCGTAACTTCCAAAGCCTTTAAAATTTGTAAAGCTGTAAATCACACCACGGATCAACGGAACTGTATTAAAGCAGATAAATAGTGCCAGAATGGGGATTGTGATCAAAAGGAATGTTCTTTTTCTCTCATTTTTCATAATTACTTTTCTCCTGTTCTTTTTCATACTCCTGCAAAAGCCGGATAATGTCCCTGTTATACCTGACCCAGTCCGTATCAAATTTTGTGAGAAAATCATCTACGTCCTTCCTGATAAGAAACGTCTGGATCAATGCATCCACCGCCATTTCGGCAGGATAGTAATGATTCTGATAATCTGTCATATTACCTGCTTCAATATATTCTGCCATTCCGTGCAGCATGGGAGATAATTCAAAATCTCCCTCCTTACATGGAATTGCAATCTGATCATTCATATATTTCTGTATATTTTCGTCCTCATAAAGAAAATCAAGAACCTCATAGGCGGCTTCCTTGTTTTTGCAGTCTTTCATAACGCAGAACTGAAGGTCAATTCCTGAATTTAATGTATTACCTTCCTTATTATCATTGGCGGGCATAATAAAGGAATCAATGTTCAAATCGGGATTTACTGACAAGATCTGGGGAATGGCATAGCTTCCGATAGCATACATGGCAGCTTCGCCCCTTGCAAAAGCAGTACATGCATCATTATATCCATAAGCAAAGGGATCATCAGGTCCAAACGGCAGAAGAGCAAGATATTTCTCCGATACTTCTCTGTATTCCTCAGAAAATGTAGTTTCTCCTCTGTTCACCCGCTGTGTTACATCTATTGGGGTCAGATCAGCAACCATGGCATTCCATGGAGCCAGGCAGGTCCAGGTATCCTTAAATCCGAAGTAAAAGGGCAAAATTCCTTCCGATTTGATTTCTTCACACAATGCCACGAGCTCATTCCAGTTTTCCGGAATCGTCCAGCCATGCTCTTCAAACATGTCCTTGTTATAAAGAACACCTGCCGCATTGGCCACATAAGGCACAGCATATGTCCCTTCTGTCGGGACAAACTCCAGCGTCTCATTAATATCCAGATATGACTGTTTTATATTTTTCAACCCCTCATAATCGGAAACATCTGCAAGTATCTCTGCATCCACAAAGTAGGAATAATTAATATCACCACCGATTCCGATGATATCCGGATAATCCTCTCTGATGAACCTCGTTCTCAATATCGTCATTGCATCATTGGGAGAGCTGATCGTCAAATGAATATTATTATGTGCTGCATTAAATTCTTCTTCCACCATTTCAAAATATGCTGCCGCTTCCGGCTTAAACTGAACAATTTCAATTTCGACTTTCTGATCTTTGGAAACAGTTTGACATCCCTGCACAGCTAACAGCACTGTCACACAACACAATGCCAGTCCCAGGCATTTTATTCCTTTTGCTTTCATAGCACTTTCTCCTTCTCTTTTTGATCATAGGATTCTTTTAATAGAATGCCAAAAAGTGCAGTCGGTCATTCAAACCAACTGCACTTTTCCAAAGCATTTTTAAACATATATGATTTTTAACGATATCTGTTTCTTTCCATCATGCAATCGCAAACTGACTGTTATACAGCTGCGCATAAAATCCGCCCTTCCTAAGAAGCTGTTCGTGATTTCCCTGTTCAATGATATGACCGTCCTTCATTACCAGAATCACATCTGCATTCTGAATGGTTGACAGTCTGTGGGCAACAATAAAGCTGGTCCTGCCCTCCATCATGGTTGCAAAAGCCTTCTGAATCTTAATTTCCGTTCTGGTATCGATAGAGGAAGTCGCCTCATCCAGAATCAGCATGGGAGGCAGGCTTAACATGACTCTGGTGATACAGAGCAGCTGCTTCTGACCGCCGGAAAGGCTTCCACCGTCCTCTCCGATGACGGTATCATATCCGTTTGGCAGCCTTCGAATAAAGCTGTGCGCATGGGAAGCCTTTGCCGCCGCAATCATTTCTTCCTCTGTGGCATCCGGCTTTCCTACAATAATATTGTCACGTATGGTTCCCCTTTTCAGCCAGGTATCCTGTAATACCATGCCGTAAGAGGTACGGAGAGATTTCCTTGTAATATTCTGAATATTATTTCCATCCACCTGAATGCTTCCGCCATCCACATCATAAAATCTCATAAGCAGATTGATAATAGTGGTTTTTCCGCATCCTGTGGGTCCTACAATGGCAATTCTCTGCCCCGGCTTTACATCGAGATTTAAATTTTCGATCAGCTTTTTATCCGGCACATAAGAAAAACTTACATTCTCAAGGTTCACTTTCCCTTTCGCATTCTGAAGCACCACTGCATTTTTGCCATCCGGCACCTGCGGTTCTTCCTCAATCAGTTCAAATATCCTGGAAGCACAGGCAAGGGCATTCTGAAGCTCCGTAATCACGCCGGAAATCTCATTAAAGGGCTTTGTGTACTGGTTGGCGTAGGAAAGGAAACAGGTCAGCTGACCTACGGAAAGTCCGCCTCGCAGCACTGCAAAAGCGCCGGTAAGTCCCACTCCTGTATATACCAGGCTGTTGACAAAACGGGTGCAGGGATTGGTCAGGGAAGAAAAGAAGATCGCACGCAGCGAGCACTTTTCAAGCCTTCCGTTTATTTCATCAAATTTCTCAAGAGTTTCATCCTCTCTGTTGAAAGCCTGCACTACCTTCTGATTGCCGATCATCTCATTGATCAGTGCCGTCTGCTCTCCCCTTGTTTCCGACTGCAGCTTAAACATACTGAAAGTCTTCTTTGCAATAAAGCTCGCCACAAATAAAGATACCGGTGTAATGACTACCACAACTACCGTGATGCCTACATTGACAGAAAGCATAAAACCAAGAGTTCCGAGAATCGTGATGATGCCGGTAAACAGCTGGGTAAAGCCGATCAACAATCCATCTGCAAACTGATCCACATCCGCTACTACCCGGCTGACGATATCTCCGTGAGAATGCGCATCCAGATATTTTAACGGCAGCTCTTCCAGTCTGCGGAATGCTTTCTTTCTGATGTCCTGAATAATACTGTAAACAATCTTATTATTGCAGATATTCATGATCCACTGGGTCAGTGCCGTGAGAAGAATCACGATTCCCATCTTTGTCAAAATGGAAATAAGCCCTGCCCATGTGGCATCAGACGAAACGTCCGATTTCCCGGGCACAATAAAACCGGTGAGCATATCCACCGCATTTCCTGTCAGAATGGGAAGATACAGGGTAAGAGCTACCGACACTGCCGCCATCATAATGGTAAGCACCATCAAAAACTTATAGGGACGGATATAATTCAATACTTTCATAAAAGTTTCTTTTTGATTTACTTTTTTCTTATCACTTTTCATCAGTTTTCACCCTCCTTCCCGGTTTCCTTATCAGAACGCTCAAACTGACTGTAATAAATCTCCTGATATACCTCACAATTCTTCAAAAGTTCCTCGTGAGTGCCCATACCTGCCACATTGCCGTCATCCAGTACAATAATGGTATCTGCATGCATCAGGGAAGAAGCTCTCTGGGAAACAATAAAGACTGTTGTCTCACCCGGCATCTCCTTTAAGGATCTGCGAAGAGCTGCATCCGTAGCATAATCAAGAGCCGACGCGCTGTCGTCCAGAATCAATATTTCCGGCTTCTTTACCAGTGCTCTTGCAATGGAAAGTCTCTGCTTCTGGCCACCTGAAAGATTTCTGCCTTCCTGCTCAATTCTCTCATCCAGCTTACCCTTTTTCTGTAACACGAATTCCTCTGCCTGCGCTGTTCGAAGCGCCTCCCACAGCTCTTCATCACCGGCATTTTCATTGCCCCATTTCAGATTATCTCTGATGGTTCCCTGAAATAATACCGCCTTCTGCAGCACCACGCCGATTTTATCTCTAAGGGTCTCAAGGTCATATTCCCTTACATCCACACCGTCCACCTTCACACTTCCCTTTTCCACATCATAGAAACGGGGAATCAGATTTACAAGAGAAGATTTTCCGGAACCGGTGCCACCGATCACACCGATGGTATCACCCTTCTTTGCCTTAAAACTGATATCGGTGAGCGCTTCCTCGCCGCCCTTATGGTAACGTAAGGATACATGATCGAATTCCACACATCCTCTAAGTTTCTCATCCCCTTTTCCGTCTGCCGTTTCCATTCCCGCAGGAATTTCCAAAACATTCTGTATCCTGTTTCCGCAGGCAACAGCCTTGGTAACTGTAATGATGAGGTTAGCCAGCTTCACAAGCTCCACAAGAATCTGAGACATATAATTGACAAGAGCCACTACCTGTCCCTGAGTCAATATCCCCGCTTCCACCCGAAGGGCACCCACATAGATCAGAGCGATCAGACCTCCGTTGACCACAATATAGGTCAGCGGATTCATTAAGGCGGAAATCCTTGCTGCCACCATCTGCATATGACGCAAACTATCAGTTTCCCCATCAAATTTCTGTATTTCCGTCTCCTCTTCTCCAAAAGCGCGGATGACTCTCACACCGGTTAAATTCTCTCTGGTGATACCAAGCACCCTGTCAAGCGCCCCCTGTACCTTCTTATAAAGAGGAATACTGATCAGCATAATGCCAAATACTATGATTGATAAAATCGGAATCACTACCACAAAAATGAGGGCTGCCTTAACATCAACCGTAAATGCCATGATCATGGCTCCAAACACAATAAAAGGTGAGCGCAAAAACAGGCGCAGCACCAGATTCACACCCGACTGCACCTGATTGATATCACTGGTAATTCTGGTAATCAATGTTGAGGTTCCTTCCTGATCCAGCTGAGAAAAAGAAAGCTTCTGTATGTGCTCAAACAGTCCATGGCGCAGCTTTGTGGCAAATCCTACTGCCGCTTTTGCTGCAAAAAACTGGGCGGTTACCGAACAGGTAAGCCCGATCAGTCCCAGAGCTGCCATGATCAGACACATTTTCAGAATATATCCTTTGTCGTTATTTGCAATTCCCACGTCGATCATGGAAGCCACAACGAGAGGAACGATAAGCTCAAAAGAAGCCTCCAGTAATTTAAACAGAGGCCCCATTACACTTTCTTTTTTATAATCTTTTAAATAAACAAGTAGTTTCTTCATGTCTTACACCTTTAAGATACATTTATTTCAAGTACTCGTCATACTTATCATTTGTTTCATTCAGGAAAGTAATACCGAGAATGCCGGGACCTGTATGGGCTCCGATAGCACATCCGATCCTGCCCTCCAAAAGTCCCTTTACATGATATCTTTCCTTAAGCTGCTCCTTAATATACTCGGCAGATTCCTTCTCCCGTCCGTATACCACACCTACAATCTGGTTTTCAAGATTCTTTCCTTTTTCACCCACCATTTCAAGAATACGGTTCTGTGCCTTCTTCCATCCCCTGACTTTCTCTACTGCCTTTAACGAACCATTCTCATCTACAATGATGATCGGCTTAATATCAAGTACGGTTCCCGCCAAAAAAGAGGTTCTGCTAAGGCGTCCTCCCTTAAACAGATATTCCAGCTCCATTACGGTAACTGCATGTTCCATATGTTCGCAGAAGAAATGTGCCGCCTCAATGATCAGATCTTCAGGTGCACCGTTTTTCTGCATCTTTAAAAGCTTTGCCACCACAAGTCCGTACCCCACGGATGCACACCTGGAATCAATGATTGTCATTTTGAAATCAGGATATTCCTCCTTTACCTCATCATAAGCAAGGTTTGCCGCGTTAAAAGTTCCCGCAATTCCTGTGGAAAAACAGATATAAAGCACTTCATCCCCTCTCTTTGCATAGGGCAGAAAATGCTCATGAAACATGTACTGATTGATATGATATGTTTTGATATCCTTGCCGGAAGCCTGAATCTCATAAAACTGATCGGGGAAAATTGTCGCCCCGTCAAAATAATCCGTACCTTCAATTGTTACCGGCGTTGGCATAACATAAAGATTATACTCCTTTATGATGCTTTCCGGGACATCGGAAGCTGAATCCGTAATAATATAAAACGCCATTTTACCCTCTCCTTTATCTCAAACCTTTTCATCTGAAATCAACATCACATCATTTCTTCAATTAATACACTCCGATAATCTGCATCCACGGAAAGATCCACATTGGTTCCGTCCATCTTACGGACAAGCGGACGCATGGAATTTTTATCATTACTTGCCACCACTACGACCTCTCCATTGGAAAGCTTTAATGTAAAGCCGTTGGGATATATCGGGAATTCCCTGGTAAAGACGTCCACAACATCCTTGTCAAACAGGGTTCCTACATTTCCCATAATATACTCCATTGCGTAGGCAGGTGAAAATGCCTTTCTGTACTTTCTCTGTGCAGTAAGCGCATCATACGTGTCTGCCACTCTTAAAATTCTTGGAAAAATTCCCAGCTTTTCCCCGGAAATACCATAATATCCGGAACCGTCAAGATTTTCATGATGAAACAGGATGGAATTTCTGGAAACACTGGATATGGACGGGTATTCCTTCAAAGCCTCATAAGAATACATAGGATGCTTTTTCATCTCATCCATTTCCTTGTCGTTATAGACATGCTTGGCATTTAAAACTCTTCTCTTAACATCAAATTTACCGATATCATGCAAAAGACCGGCCACAGCCAGATTATTCAGCTGCTCCTCGTTAAAACCAAACCCGATTCCTATGGCAATGGCATAAACACCTACGGAAATACAATGCCTGTACTCATAGTTTTTGTCATTTTTGATGTCCAGAAGATCCATCTTAAGAGTTTCCTTATACTTGAGCTCCTGAACCATTTTTTTTGCAAGAGAAACACATGTCAGATAATCATTCTTATACAGCGCTGTAAATGCCTGCGTACGAAGTTCATCCGCAATCACATCCTCTATGGTAATATCCTCAAACCCGGGCGTTTCAATATACGCTCCCTGGAATCCCATATTGGTCATCCTCTTCAGGACCGTTTCACTGATATTGTTATTTGCATTTACAAGAAGCCTCCCGTCATCACCCATAATTGCTTTGGCAAGCTTCATACCCGGTTTAAGATGCTCTATTCGCAGGTATTGCATAATATTGTTTTCTCCATTTCACGACCATAGACCTATAAAAAATTATAGCAAATTAAACACAAAAGTACTACTTTTTTATTTTTAAATACAATTATGCCAATACCTTTTGCTCTGTAACAAAAAAGGTAAATTCTCCACTGTCAAGAAGTTTTTCTTCATCATCTTTCAGTTTTACCTCGAAAACGGCAAGATGCTTTCCGAGACGCAACTGAACTGCCTCACAATAGATATATTCCGTTCCTTCCGCCGGCAGCATAAAATTAAGATTCCCCGCCACCGTGGTCACATAATACCCGCTCATACAGGCTGCCGTTCCCGCCGCAATGTCAGCCAGAGAATACAGGCTTCCTCCATGAAGCGTACCATAAGGATTCGTCAGTTCCTTTTTGTATTTTATTCTGGCAACTGCATAGCCTTGCTTTATCTCAAGAAACTCAATTCCAAGAAACTGCATAAAAGTATTTTCTGCTATTATTTTTCTTAATATCTGCTCTGTCTTATCCATAATACTAATATACTTAGTTCTGATTACTTTTTCAACTTCAAATAATATTTTCTATAGAAGTATAAAGATACGCCTGTTCCGATTGTCCAGCCTACCGGCCATGCACTCCAGATTCCCATGGTACCCATAAATCCGGATAAAACCACGGCAAGCACTACTCGAAGAATCAGATCCGTAAATGTAGATACCATAAATTCTTTCATCTGACTGGAACCGCGAAGTAATCCGTCTGTCACCAGCTTCACGGAAACTACGAAGTAAAAAGGTGCCAGCACCCTCAAAATCTGTATTCCTGTCTCCATAGCCATTCCTTCCGTACTGTCCATAAACAGAAATACCAGCCACTTACCAAATACTATGTACAGAATTACGATAGGCACACAAAGCATCCATACCATCTGAATACCCGCTTTAAATCCGCTATGTATTCTGTCATACTTTCCTGCTCCAACATTCTGTGAGGTATAGTTGGAAATACCGTTTCCAAGAGTAGTGAGAGAAGTGATCACCAGATTATTCAGTTTAATGGCTGCTGCATAACCTGCAATTACCGCAGGTCCGAAGCCGTTGATCAGACTCTGGATGATGATGTTTCCAACAGAAATAAAACTCTGCTGTAAAATACTTGGAATTGCTACAATACAGATCTGTCTGAAAATCGGAAATGAAAACATTACCGCTTTTTTTTCACTCTGAAGCTGTCCTATATGTTTAAATACTACCACAATCGCAAGAATACAGCTTATTCCCTGGCAAAGGAAGGTTGCCCATGCCACGCCTGCAACTCCCATGTTGAAAAACCTTACAAAAATATAATCTACCAGCACGTTAGCTGTAGAAGAGCATGCCAAAAAAATAAACGGAGTCTTGGAATTGCCAAGCGCCGAAAAAATACCTGTTGCAATATTATAGAAAAAAAGGAACGGAAGCCCTCCGATATAAATCAACAGATAAAGTGCCGAATCCGCCATAATCTCTTCCGGTGTATGAATCATGACAAGCAGTTTATTACAAAACAGAAATCCAAACAGCATTAACACAGCACAAAGAATCCCGCCACTGATCAGCGTGGTATGTACAGCAGTTTTTACATGATGATACTCTCTGGCACCAAAATACCTGCTGACAATTACCGAGCACCCGATATTGCACCCGAAAGCAAAAGCAATAAAGATTAATGTGATCTCATAACTGTTACCGACTGCCGCCAGAGCATTTTCTCCTACAAACTTGCCCGCAATCAGGCTGTCAGCTATATTGTACAGCTGCTGAAAAATAATGCTTCCAAACAACGGCAGACAAAATGCCCATAATACCTTCTGCGGTTTCCCACTTGTCAAATCCTTATTCATGATATATTCCCTCTTTCCAGTCTTTATTAAGAATTATCCATTTTCCGGTCTTTTCCAAGAACAAATTATAATACGATTGCTTTAGCATTGCAAACAAAAACAGCCATGAAATTCATGGCTGTTTCTCTCTAATTGCTATTCTTTAAACCTCTGTCAATTCATACTCTCTTGAGCCATAACCAAGCGCTGCTGCCGCTTCAATAGTATGCACACCGTTTCTTGACTCAATCCTTTCAATCAAATGATCTCTTCCCGGATCGTCAGATGCATACACAAGATCAAGACACGCCTGATCAACAGCAACAGGATCCAGGGAAACAAGAATTCCGATATCCTTCATACAGGGGTCCTCGGCAACTGCACAACAGTCACAATCCACAGACATATTTTTCATCACATTGACATAGATCAGATTCCCTTTAAAATACTCTATAATTGATAATGCCGCATCTGCCATGGATTCCAGAAAAGAATCGTGATCCGAAGTCCATATCTTTTCGGGCTCGCCCGCTCCATGAATATAAGCTTTTCCAAAAGAAGAGGCAACCCCGATAGAAAGCTGCTTGATTGCACCGCCATACCCACCCATAGGATGTCCCTTAAAATGGGAGAGTACCAGCATAGAATCATAGTTGATGATATTTTTCCCCACGAAATTCTTCTGAATTCTCTTACCGTTTGGAATAGCCAGTTCCAGATCCGGACCTTCTGCATCTAACAAATCTACCCGGAAATATTTACTCCATCCGTGTTTTTCCATTGTCTTTAAATGCTTGCTCGTGGTATTGCGTGACCCTTCATAGGCAGTATTGCACTCCACTACAGTTCCGTTTACATATTCAATCATTGGCTTCCAGAACTCCGGTCTTAAGAAATTCTGGTTTCCTTCCTCGCCGGAATGAAGCTTCACAGCCACTTTGCCTGGCAGATTCTTTCCTGCCAGTTTGTACATTTCCACTACTTTTTCAGGTGTAATTTCTCTGGAAAAGAATACCTTCGGTTTCATCTCCATTCTCCCTTTCTATTGCTTTTTTATTATTTTAACATTAAAATCTTCTTTTGTCTGCTCAAAACAGAGTTGTTTGTTAAAGCTTAACCCCTTTTAACATCTTAACTGTAAAAAACCTTCCTTTACTTGAGTTCTGGAAGGTTTCTTACTGTTCATAATTTCCCAATCTGTCTGTTATGTATATCATTAAGCCCCTGTAATATCAAGTGCATGCATATAAGCATCTGAACCGCGCGCACAAGTCAGGGTAAGCTTCTTGCCGCTTACTAACACTTTGCAATTGCTGACACTTCTCACTCCGTCCAGCTTAAGCTCCATGGTTCCGTATTGCGTATCAAAATAAAGAAGATTCTCTGTGGACTTGCTTCCTACGGTTCCGGTTACAGTCGCCGTAGAAGATGTATCAATTGTTGCTGTCGATGAACCGTCCTTGACACCTGTGACATCTACAGCATGCCAATACCCATCCGAACCATGATAAATGGAAACCGTCAGCTTATTACCGGGGGTAAGAACCATTCCGTTTCTGGTATCTGTATTACTTTCAATGACAAGCTGCATCACTCCATCCTGGGTAGATAAATACAGCAGATCTTCCTTTGTGCTTTCAGCTACCGTCCCTGTAACTGTCATGGTAGCAGCCTTTCGGTTTGCAGCATCCGCCGGTGCCGGTGTAAGACCTGAATTTGCGGTTGTAGTTCCTGATGAAGTTGTTGTACTGACTCCGTCAGAAATACTGATCGCATGCATGTACGCATCCGAACCTCTTGCACAAACTATGCTATAACTTTTATCTGCCACAAGTACAGAACAGCCACTCATATTTGTGGTTGCATCAAACTTAATCTGCATTTCGCCCTGTGGTGTATCAAAAAATAAAACATCGTCTTTGCTCTTATCATTTATTTTTCCTGTTACAGTGGCTGATGTTGATGAGTCAATTGTAATTGAGGGTGTCTGTGAATTCGTAGTAATTTTAACGGCATGCAGATATCCGTCAGACTCATGAGATACGGAAACACTGATCTGATTCCCCGGAAGTAATATCTTACAGGCACTGGTGTCAGTTCCGCTGTCCAGTTTGATTTCCATATTACCTTCATTCGTGCTAAGCTTTAACAGTTCCGATGTGGTACCTGACAAGACCGTCCCCTGTACTGTTGCCACAACCTCACCTGCCTGTACTGTCAATTGGTTTACCGGAATCATGACTATTCCAAAAATAAGACAAACGGTCATACATATTTTTGCTATCTTATGTCCTTTCATGCCTACCTCCATCAAATATCATATCTGACCAAATAAAAATAATTTCCTTAAATTTATGTACATATGTGTAATACTTTATGCAACCTCATCATACAATATTTATGGTAGAAAAGCAATGTGAATTATTTCACTTTACTTTCTTCACCTTTTCAATGGTTCCGTCCGGTCTTTGAATCGTCATATTTTCAAGCTGCCCACGCAGATTTCCCCGAACACTCTCAATATACCTCTGACGCAGTTCTTTCTGCTCCGTCTTTTCTTCCTCTGTCAATCCCTCTGCCTGAGATTTATGATATAGCTCATTGATTCTTTTAATGGTTTCATCCATTGTCATAATACTGTTCTCCCGTCTGATATTAATGATTCTTTATCCACATTGCTGAATAGACCCGCTTATTTACAGCAGCGCCTGATAGATTTCTCTCTTCCCTACACCTCTGTCAGCTGCTACCATTTTCATAGCGCTTTTTCTGTCAATCCCCTGTTCTTCATAGTAGGCCATGTGCTCCTCTATGCTCATTTCTTCCCATTTTGCCTGCTCACTTTGTCTGATTTCTTCTCTGCTCTTTCCCTGAAGTACAAGAACATATTCCCCTTTCGGCTCATTTGCCCCATAATAGCTGATAGCCTGTTCCAGCGTAGTCGGCATGACAGTCTCAAATTTCTTGGTAAGCTCCCGGCAAAGAGTAATCTTTCTTTGCCCCACAGTGTCATACAGTTCCTGTAAAGTGCGCTTTAAATGATGAGGTGCCTCATAGAGGATGATGGTTCTGGTCTCTTCTTTCAGCTCCTCCAATATCATTTTCTTTTCCTTTTTATCGGAAGGAAGAAAGCCCTCAAAGCAAAACCTTCTGGTGGGAAGCCCTGACAGAGTAAGTGCCGTAATGCAGGCGCAGCACCCGGGCAGAGATGTTACCGGAATACCTGCCTCATAACACTTTGTAACCAGAACCTCGCCGGGATCGGAAATCGCCGGTGTACCGGCATCCGTGATCAATGCGATATTTTTTCCGTTCAGAAGCTGTGCTGTCAGCTGATCGGCTTTTTCCACTTTGTTATATTCATGATAACTGGTCATGGGAGTCTTAATCTCAAAGTGGTTTAACAGCTTAATACTGTTTCTGGTATCCTCCGCCGCAATCACATCCACTTCCCGCAGAGTATCAATGACCCTCTGCGTCATATCATTTAAATTTCCTATGGGTGTGGCACATAAATAGAGCGTTCCTGTCATTTTCTTTCCTCTTTATCTCTGTTTCAATCTTTGTCAAGCCGGCGTCAATACCCGTAAATATCATAAATCTCGTCCGTATAAACCCCGGGCTCCTTATATACGATCAGTGGCTTTTCAACCGTCATTCTGGGTTTTCCCCCACGGTTTGCCTCTATCAGCACCATATTCGGATCCTTATCCACAAACGGATACACAAGCTTCATCCTCTTCGGCTCCAATTTATATTCACGAAGCAGCACCATGATATCTGCCAGACGAAATGGTCTGTGTACCATAAAAAAATTCCCGCCCGGCTTCAACAATCTGGCGCTCTGGCTGATTACATCCTCTAAGGTACACAGCAGCTCATGCCTTGCGATTGCCTTGGGTGCTTCCGGATTCGTCAGACCATGATGCTCTGTCATGTAGGGAGGATTACAGGTTACAACATCAAAGGAAGCAGCGCCAAACAGGCAGACCGCTTCCTTGATATCTCCATTTACAATTGTTATCTTGTCCTCAAGACCGTTCAGTCTTACACTGCGCGATGCCATATCCGCACTTTCAGCCTGAATTTCCAGTCCTGTCAGATGATAAGCCCTGGTTTTAGCTTCCATCAAAATCGGAATAATTCCTGTACCGGTGCCAAGGTCAAGAACCTGATCTCCTTCCCCTGCCCTGGCAAAGCCTGACAAAAGCACAGCATCCATTCCAAAGCAGAAACGATTGGGGTCCTGAATGATCTTATAATGATTTCTCTGCAGATCATCCACTCTCTCATTTTCTTTAAGAAGTACATCAGTTGTCATCTAATTTTGACTTTCCTTCCTCTTTTTCCAGTTTTTCCAGCGCCTTCAGTTCCTCGTCCTGAACCTCCACCTTATTGTTTCTGTGTTTTCTCTTAAAGCGGAGCTGTTCTACCTTATATTCCTGTATTTCCTTTTCATCTCCCACATCTACAACGACCTTTACCAGCTGGCGAAGCACATTGACACTTGAAACCTCGCCCTTAAGTCCGTCTTCTGTAGTCACATGATCGCCTACATTTGGAAGCTTTCTGTTCAGCTCCTCATAAGTTTCCTCTTCATGCTTCAGACAGCACATCAGTCTTCCGCATACACCGGAAATTTTAGTAGGATTTAAAGAAAGATTCTGTTCCTTTGCCATCTTAATAGATACGGGAACAAACTCCGATAAATGGGTATGACAGCAAAGCTGCCTGCCGCAGATACCGATACCGCCAAGAATCTTGGTCTCATCTCTTACACCGATCTGGCGAAGCTCGATTCTTGTCTTAAAAACGGATGCAAGATCCTTCACCAGCTCCCTGAAATCTATTCTTCCGTCAGCCGTAAAGTAAAACAATACTTTATTGTTGTCGAAGGTATATTCTGCATCGATCAGCTTCATTTCAAGACCATGCTTCTGAATCTTTTCCAGACAGATCTTAAAAGCATCTTTTTCCTTCAGCTTGTTATTGGCTTCCTGCTCATCATCTCTCTGCGTTGCAATGCGAAGTACCGGCTTTAAAGGCTGTATTACCTTATTATCCTCCACTTCTCTCGGATCACCTACTACGGTTCCATACTCAATTCCTCTGGCCGTTTCTACAATTACATGGTCATTTCTTTTAATATTTAATTTACCGGGATCAAAAAAATAAATTTTGCCGGCAGTTCTGAAACGCACTCCTATTACTTTTGTCATAAATCTATCAACCTCACTAATTTTCTTTGATCGTAAGCAGTAAGAGTTCCATAGTCAGTTCAAAATTGACATTGGCATTTAACCTCTGCTTGGACTTTTCCAAGGCATCAATAATTTTTTCAATGCCTTCATAGGTACTCTTATCAGCTACCTTTCTAATATACTGTACTTCCTCCCTAAAAATCAAGTGGTTGGCATCATGGGTAGCCTTGAACAGCAGCATATCGCGATACCAGATAGAGAAAATATCCAGATAATCATTCACGTCAAACTTATACTCATTAATCTTCTTAATGGCAGCAACAATCTCATTAATCTCCATATCATTGATATTTCTGAGCAGAGACAGCGCTTCCTCTTTTACCTTGTCGAATTCCTCGCTCTTGGCAAGAAGCCTCGCCTTTCCCACATTTCCTCTTGCAAAGGCAATGCAGATATCCGCCTTGTAATCCGGAATCTCCATGGTCCGCATCAGAAATTCCTTTAGCTGCTCATCCCTTACCGGCTTCATATTAAGAAGCACACAACGGCTCTGAATGGTAGGCAACAGCGCATTCACATTGGCGGTAAGAATGATAATGACAGCATACTCCGGCGGCTCCTCCAGCGTCTTAAGCAACGCATTTTGCGCCTGCACCGTCATCTTTTCTCCCTCATTTATAATATAAATCTTCTTTGGTCCGCTGTAAGGCTTGATGGCCACATCCCCATTGATCTGGGACCTGATATCATCCACGCTGATGGTATTTGGCTTTTCATGTGTCAGGAAAATAATATCAGGATGGTTCCCGCTTATTGCCTGCTTGCAGGAATGACATTCCTCACAGGGTTCCACATCCT
Source organism: Suilimivivens sp. (assembly GCA_051879815.1). GTDB lineage: Bacteria > Bacillota > Clostridia > Lachnospirales > Lachnospiraceae > Suilimivivens. Next base: position 20,688 of record JBJEMT010000061.1, read on the forward strand.
GGCCGTCGGTACCACGGTTTTCACATTGAAGCGCCATAGCAAAGGTTTTGGCGATAAATTCCTTACCGGAGCTTCTTTCCCCATTAATAATATAAGCATGGGAAACCTTATTTAAACGTATGGCATTTTGAAGGTGTTCTTTTAACTGTTCTTGTCCTACTATATCCTTAAATTTGCTCATAGTCACTCCCCCTATGTTAAAATATCAAGTAAAAGTCCTCTGATTTCTCCTATCTTGGCAAGAATCGCCAGATGATCCTGTTCATCTTTCATCAGCTCTCTGGCAAGTTCATCCAGATTTTCATCCACCAGGCGGACAATACCATAGACTCTGTGACGTCCCTTCCTGTCCAGAAAATTTTCACGGCTGAAAGAATGGGAACGATTAATGATTTCATTCATAAATTCCTTGATCAGTCCCCGGTACTTCTTCATATCCCGCACATCACGTTTCTTGGCAAGCTTATCTCCCTGCATGGTGATTTCTTCCATAAGTGTCGTTAATCTTGCCTGCAGCTCCTGTTCTTCCACATGACTGACCAGCGTAAATTTAAAGGCTCCGTCCGACTCCCTCACCGGCGATGCTGCTTCCGGCTGGGTAACCTGATTTACCTGATTTACTTTAATATCCATACCGGTTACCCTCCTTCCACTTTTGCCCGTTTCCGGCGAATTCTTCATCCTTCTCAGGTATATTTAGTGTAACAGATAATCCTCTATTTCTAAAAGACATTTCTCCAAATTATCATTGGAAAATTTTCGTATAATACCTGCTTCCTTTATCTTTTCTGCGGAAAAATCTTCTTCATCTGCAAGATATCTTCTGCAAAGCTCCTGATACCTGGGATTTTCCTGTTTTCTTTCCCGGTTAAGAGCACGCTGTAGTCTTACTCCGTCATCTACCTCCAGCAATATCGGAAGCACTATATTCTCTCTAAAGTACTTTCTCGTTTTTACAAAGGATTCCAACGTACCGATAATAATGTAATCATTATGTTCAAAATCGATATTTCCGTCATCCACCGTGAAATACCGCCACAAGCCATGATATGTATGGTAGGCACGGTCTTCAATCACCCTGCCTTGTTCTTTCAGCTTTACAAATCCCTTTTCATCTGTAAAAAAATACTCTTCTCCGTTTTTTTCTCCTGCCCGGATTGGTCTTGTGGTATAGGGAACAATCTTCTTTAAATGCAGGGAAGTATTTTCTAACAACCGTTTATATACCGTATCCTTTCCCGTAGAACTCTTCCCCATTAAGTATACCATTTTTCCCATGTGAATTAAACCTCTACTACCCGAATCATATTAGTCTTTCCGGAAACACCAAGAGGTACTCCTGCCGTAAGCACCACTTTGTCACCTTTCTTAATATATCCCGCTTCCTCTGCGGCATGGACGGCTTCCTCAAACAAATCATCTGCCGTACTTTCCCTTGCAATCCATATAGGTGTAACACCCCAGGAAAGATTCAGCTGTCTACAGATTCTGGGACTGACACTGCAGGCAATAATCGGGCAGCTGGGCTTATATCTTGCAATCATACCTGCCGTAAATCCCGAAATAGTAACCGTGATGATGGCCGCAGCCTTCAAATCCATAGCTGTTGTACAGGTAGCATGGGAAATGGCAGTTGTAATATCAAAATTGTGAATTTCCTTTCTGCGCTTCATACGATTGTTATAATCAATATCCTGCTCTGTACGCTCTGCAATTCTTGCCATCGTTTTAACCGCTTCCACGGGATACAGACCTGCCGCACTTTCCCCGGAAAGCATAATAGCCGTAGTGCCATCGTAAATAGCATTTGCAATATCCGTTGTCTCCGCTCTTGTAGGTCTTGGATTCTTGATCATGGATTCCAGCATCTGCGTTGCTGTAATAACATGTTTTCCAAGTGCCTCTGCCAGCTTGATCATGCGTTTCTGAACAATCGGTACCTCTTCCATGGGAATTTCAACTCCCATGTCTCCTCTCGCCACCATAATACCGTCAGAAGCCTCCAGAATCTCTTCCAGATTACGGATACCCTGCATATTTTCAATCTTGGCTATAATCTTCATATGGCTTCCATGCTCTTCAATGATCTTACGAACCTCCAGAATATCTTCCTTACATCTGACAAAAGAAGCTGCAAGAAAATCAAATCCCATATCACAGCCAAACATAATATCACTTCTGTCCACATCACTGATATAAGGCATGGACAAAATGGCTCCCGGTACATTCACACCCTTATGATTGGAAATGGGACCGCCATTGATCACTTTACATATTATATCGGTTTCATTAATGTCTTCCACAACCATTTCAATCAAACCATCGTCAATTAATATGGTTGTACCAACAGAAATATCATTTTTCAGGTTCTTATAGGTAATTGTTACTTTCTCATTATTTCCCAGAATTTCCTCTGTAGTAAGAACAAACTGCTGGCCTGCCTTAAGTTCTGTTCTGCCGCCTTCAATATCTTTTAAACGAATTTCCGGTCCCTTGGTATCAAGCAGTGTTGCCACCGGGAGCTGAAGCTCATTACTTACTTTAATTACTCTGTCAAATTTTACTTTATGCTCCTCATGAGTTCCATGGGAAAAATTAAAGCGGGCAACGTTCATTCCTGCCAGCATCAACTCTCTTAATTTCTCTTCGCTTTCACTTGCAGGACCAATGGTGCAGATAATTTTTGTCTTTCTCATATTAGTATTAACCTCTCTTTCATGCCATCTGCTCTTTCCTATTTATCACATTTCTCGCCAAAGCCTTTTAAATAATTACTTTTAAATAATACCTTTCATCTGCTTTGTTTCTTTCGATACCCTGAACGGTATAGCCTTCGTTAAGATATTCCTTGATCATTTGTAAAATTCCGTGATCGATTTTCTCTCCCGGTACCAAAACCGGTATTCCTGGCGGATACAGATTTACAAAATCCGCTGTAATCTTTTCCTCTGCTTCCTCTAATGGTATGTATCTGCCTTTTGTCCTATATGCATCACCAGGCTTTAATACTATCTTTGGCCGATACTGCTGATATGCCAGGGATACTTTGTCTTCCGCTTCTTTTTGGTTCTGTCTGCTTTGTTTCCGTCCGCTCAGTTTCTGTTCAAGAGCCCTGTCTGTTTCCTTCAGTGCCTTTGACAGCCGCACAAAGCCTTCTTTCCTGTCCATCATGGAAAGAATAGCTATCACATAATCGGAACCACACATTTCCATCTGTAAATGATAGTTCACCCTCAGCACATCATAAAGCTGTTGTCCGGTAAATCCAGTTCCCCTTACGGAAATCAAAAGACGTCCCGGCTCCTGCGTTCCTGGCGCAAAAGCCTTACTGACAGTTTTCCCATCTCTTTTCATTTCTATCATTGAAGGGTAAATTCTAATGTATTTCAGTTCTTTTGCTTCTTCCGTCAATTCACTTCGATAGAAAAGTAACTGCTCCTGTCTTTTCCTTCCTTCTTTTTTCACAATTTCCATACAGGCATCTATTCCTGCCATCAATATATAAGAAGGGCTGCTGGACTGATAAATCTTTAAATACTTTTTTACAATTTCACCGTTTACTATGGAACTGTTATCATGCAAAAGTGCCGTCTGCGTAGGTGATGGCAATGTCTTATGCACACTGTGAATCACAAGGTCCGCTCCTTCCGTAACAGCGCTTTCCGGAAATGCCGGATGAAAGCCAAAATGAGCACCATGAGCCTGATCTACAATCACTGGAATTCCATAACTGTGAGCAATTCTGACAATCCCTGTTATATCAGAAAGAATCCCCTCATAAGTAGGTGATGTGATAACAATTCCTGCAATCAGACTACCTGCTTCTGTCAGAGCAATTTCTTCTTCAGATACAACCTCTTTTATCTTTTCCTCCACCTGCCAGGCCTTAATACCATCCGAAATACCAAATTCTTCAATCATTTCAGGATAAATATATTCCGGTTCCAGGTGATTCAAAAAAACACCATGATACACCGACTTATGGCAGTTCCTTGCCATAATCAGCTTTCTGCCTCTTTCTGCCACGGCAGAAATTGCTGCCAAAATTCCTGATGTGCTTCCGTTTACAAGAAAATATGTCTGCTTTGAATGATAAAGCTCTGCAGCTCTTTCCTGTGCTTCTTTGATAATTCCTTCCGCCTGATGCAGATTATCAAAACCATCTATCTCTGTAATGTCATATTGATATATATCCGAAAAGGGACCACTATCCGGATTTCTCTTATGCCCCGGCATATGAAATGGATAAAAATCACTTTCTCCATATCGTTTTAATTCTTCAAACAGCTCCCTTTTCATTTAGCAATTCCTATCCTTGCTTTCCTTGCACCTTTACGGAGCTTTAATGTTTCCAATAAAGAACAATACTTATCAGCAGCTGTCACAATCCATGCCTCTCTACAAACAGGAGGAACTATTGTAAGCGGCCACATATGCTTCTTAATAATATCTTTTTCCCTTTTTGAAAGATCATATTCCTTCTGAGCATTCTTAAGAGCAATACCGGGATGATAAAATCCATGGAGTTTCTGATAGTTCTCTCTGCACTTATCATGCCAGTCATACAGGAAATAATCATGCAAAAGCGCACCCCTTATCAACTCACGCTCATTACAATTGATACCCAAAAACTTACTGATCTTAACACTCTGATCCGCCACATCCATACAATGTCTGTATACCGGCATGGAACCATGCTGAATATAGTTTCTGGTACTTCTGAAGTTTTCAGAACCTATAATATCTGAAGCATGCTCTTTTAAGAGACTATAAAACTCTTTTCTTTCTTCGTATTGCTTTTTATATTTATCTAATTGTTTCTGACGTTTCTCTTTATAGTTTTTCACATTTACATCCCTCATTTAAGTCAGCACTAACTTTACCCTCAATTATGTATTCTACCATAGAAAACAAAATAAATGCATAAAAACATATAAATACATTAAAAATTAACATCCTTTTTACTCTTCCACATCAAAAGGGCAGACCGCCGTATGTAATCCACAAACATTCTTTCTGCCATACTGCCCAATATCTTATTTTTTAATGAATTATACTAAATATAAAAAACACCCTCAAAATACACTTCTGTATCTAAAGGATGTATATCTGAATTTTATGAAATAAAAAATGCCCAGAACCGGAATCGAACCAGTGACACGAGGATTTTCAGTCCTCTGCTCT
>JBJEMT010000062.1:0-5992 GCA_051879815.1 Suilimivivens sp.
TCTAAAACCTTAAGCATCATATCCTTTTCATCAATGCCGCTCATTCCAACATTAATATCAAGAAGTGAAGCACCACAGTCCTCCTGTGCCTGTGCAAACTCAAGCACCATATCAAGATTTCCCTGGCGCAGTTGTTCCTGTAATTTCTTCTTGCCGGTAGGATTTATTCGCTCACCTACGATCATAAAAGGAGAATCTGCTTCAAAAATTATGGTTTTTCTTTCAGAAGTAAGCCGTCTGATCCCGGTTTGCGATTGTCTATTTGTAAGCTGTTCCTTTCGAATCAGCTTCTCCTGCCCCTGAAAGGCTTCCGATAAGGCCTTAATATATGAAGGTGATGTACCGCAGCACCCGCCTATAATAGAAGCTCCGGCTTTTACAAGTTCCTTCATTCCCTCTGCAAAAGCAGGTTCTTCCATATCATAAACAGTCTCACCCTGTTCGTTTAAGGACGGAAGACCTGCATTGGGTTTCGCAATTACCGGAATGGAAACTGACCTTGCAATTTCTGTAATGACATCCACCATTTTATCCGGTCCTGTAGAACAGTTCGCACCTATTGCACAGACACCAAGCTTCTCTAAAGTGACCGCTGCAGTTATCGCATCCGTACCGTAAAGAGTCCTTCCATCTGCTTCAAAGGTCAACGATGCCATAACAGGCAGATTACACACCTCCTTGGCAGCAATCACCGCAGCCCGGGTCTCCTGCAGGCTCATCATGGTTTCCACTACGATCAAATCTGCTCCGGCTTCACAGGTAATACGAATCTGTTCCTTATAAATATCAATCAGTTCTTCAAAGTCCATTTTGCCCATAGGCTTTAGCTGCTCACCTGTCATAGTGATATCGGCTGCCACAAGAGCTTTATCACCGGCAGCTTTTTTAGATAAAGCGACAAGCTGTGTATTGACAGGCACAATATCATCCTGAAGTCCGTATTCTTTCAGTTTCACTCGATTGGCAGTAAAGGTAGGGGCATAAATGATATCACTTCCTGCTTCCACATACTCCTTTTGCAAGCCTATGAAAATATCTTCATGCTCCAAAATCCACTTCTCCGGACAAACACCTGCCGGCATACCCCGCTTGATCAGGTTTGAGCCGGTGGCACCATCCAGAAAAATCAACCTTTCAGATGTCAGTTTTTCAAATTCCTTGCCATTCATATTTTGTACTCCAATAAGACGTTAAAATCACACTTTGATTTTCATGTTAACATAATTTGATAAAAACTACAATTGAACTATTATAATCTTTTTGACATTTCCTGACTTCCAATCATTGCGTAAATTTGCTTAATACAGAATTATTGACTTAAGATTTTTTCTATGCTACTTTATATACAGATTATGCACTTTTACCGGGAGGATATATTTTGAAACTTCATATAACACAAAAAAGCTCTGCTATTTTTCGGATTATTGCTGTTTTACTTACTTGCTTTACGCTGCTTTTATCCGGCTGCGGTAATGAGGAAGAACTGGAATTCTATAAAACCAATATGAATCAGTTCTTTGAGAATATAAAAGTTTTTGATTCTTCCATAAATTCCATTGATCCCGAATCAGACACTGCAGTAACAGAACTTTTATCACTCCTTGATTCTATGGATAAATCCTTTGCACAAATGGCATCTCTGGAGGTACCGGAAGGCTTCCCCGGTGTAGAACAACTTGCTGATGAGGCCAGTGAATATATGACGGAAGCTGTTTCTTACTACCATCAGGCTTTTGAAGGCGAAACTTATGATTCCGCTCTGGCTGATGTTGCCAAGCAAAACTATGACCGTGCAAATGTAAGAGTGCAATATATTGTTTCCATTCTTCACGGAGACATTCCTGAAGATATTTTTGTTTATGATACAGAAGATTCTGAAGTTTCGGAGGATTCGAACGTTGTAGAGGATACAGATGATACAGAAGATCAGGAAGATACATCAGATGGTTTTGATATCATGGATATTTTTCCTCAATAAAAGTCGCATTGGATAAAAAAGGGTGTCACTGCTGTGGCACCCTTTCATTTTAAGTTTATTTCAAAATTTTGATCTTACCGATCAACGGAACTTCTTTTTCTTCTTGATTAATCGCAGCAATCAATCCCATGATCCAGCATACAATCATGAAGATTCCCCATATCCAGCCTATGCAGGGAATAACACTGAGCAGGGAAAATAAAAGAATTACAAGTGCCTGATTCACATGGAACTTGGCACCTTCCTTATCTCCTGCACATACAGCAATGATAAGACCAATCCATGTAAGATAAGCTACAATACCCGTTGTTTTTGCATCCATTGCTTACTTCTCCTCCTTAAGTAAATTATATTTATAGCAAGATTTTCAAAATCTTAACTAACCACTGAAATAATATGACACCAATTGCAAGATAAAGATAAACCGGAATCTGAATTTCCTTTGTAAGCTTCTTTTTGCTTAAATGATGCCTGTAAAAATACAATCCCATAAAATGAATATATGCCAGAACTCCATATATTACAACAGGATGAAACCGAAAGCTGCTGATAAAATCACCGGAAAATAAATAATAAAAAGCTCTTGTACCACCACATCCCGGGCAAGGTAGACCGGTTATTGCATAAAAAGAACATTCAAACAACTGATGAAAATGACCGTAACCGTATTTTGCAAACCATAACCCAATCAGGAGAAATGGAATCCATATCCACTGACCTATTTTGTAAAAAACTGCATTTACCTCAAGTTTCATATCTTAGTATACTTTTAATAATATGACAGTTCTTCTACAAGAGAAGTAAAGAAACCGGAACCTGCCACAAGCATCACAATCAACCAGATAAAAATGCCAATGCCGCCTGTAACGATACCGGCAATTGCCATCCCTTTACCGTCGTATTTATGTTTGAGTGCAATCACGCCAAGTACAACTGCAGCAATGCCGAGCACCAGACTGAACCAGGACAGGCAACAACAAATCAGGGAAATTATGCCGCACACCATGGACGCAATTGCAAAGCCACTGTTTCCGTTTGAACCGGCAGTAACATTAGAGTTGTTTCCGTTTGATGCAGAATAATACTGGGGACTTGATGCAGAATAGTTTCCGGATGCATAACTTCCGGATGAGTAATCTCCGCTTTCTTCAGCATCATAATTGATATTAAGTTCATCCTGTGTAAGAGGAATCTCTCCCTCACTGACGATTTCTGCTTCTGCCCGTTCATAAACAGGAGCAGTATTCTGTGGCTGCTGATCAAACACAGAATTCTGCGGCTGTTCAAGTTTGGCACCGCAATTACTGCAAAACTTAAAAGTAGAAGGATTGGAACTTCCACATTGAGAACAATAAATTAATCCGTTTTCTTCACTCATTTTCTTTTCCTTTTCTGTCATACATTTAAAATAAATTTTTACTTACAAAGATTACCAATACTTATTGTAAGATAATAAGTGGAAAATGTCTACTGTAAAAATAGAGGAAAATTTAACAAAAATTTTATTTTTTATAGAAATAATTGAAATTTTGAGTTATGATATAATAAATTACGGGAGACAACACAGGGGGAACCTATGATAAACTTTAGTAATCTGGAGCTAAAAGCTTCGACTTTAAATGAGTTACAAAAACTTCATATTAAGTTTGCTTTTCAGCCGATTTATGATCTGGAAACTGAGGAAATCATTGCTTATGAAGCTCTAATGCGGCCTGAGGGTGAAACGCCTATGGAATTAATAGACCGCTATGAGTCCAAGTGTCGTCTTCACACCATAGAGCTTGCTACTTTTTTTGGCGCTACGATGGCTTATTATGAGCGCGGATATCACGAAAAGTTATGTGTTAACTCTTTTCCCTCTGAGGTTTTTCGCCCTGATGAATCGAAAGCATATTTTGATTATTTCCCGGAAGACATTAAGAGCAAGCTTGTAGTTGAAATGCTGGAATATCCACGTTTTTCTCCTCTTTACTGGCATTTGAAAAAAATACAGATCAAAAATCAGGGGATTGAAATTGCCTTGGACGATTTTGGTACAGGATATAATGACCACTCTTCTCTTGCTTTAATTGAGCCTGATTATATAAAACTGGACAGATGTCTGATTTCCGATATCGATATGGATACCAAAAAACAGGGACTCTTAAAAAAGATTGTTGATATGGCACACTCCATGAATATCAAGGTTCTTGCCGAAGGTGTGGAAACAAAAGAAGAATATACATATCTCAGAAGTTCCGGTGCAGGACTTGCACAGGGATATTATCTTGGGAAACCTGCATAATTGCTGCAAATTATATTATTATGATAACACAAGAGGGAATGTCAAACCTGACATTCCCTCTTTACTATCATATTAATTCTTAATTTTAGAATTTACCTGCGTCAGCAGCTTCCTGAACAGCTACTGCTACAGCTACGGTAGCACCAACCATCGGGTTGTTACCCATACCGATCAGACCCATCATTTCAACATGGGCAGGAACGGATGAAGAACCTGCAAACTGTGCATCTGAGTGCATACGTCCTAATGTATCTGTGAAACCATAGGAAGCGGGACCTGCAGCCATGTTATCAGGATGAAGTGTACGGCCTGTACCACCACCTGAAGCAACTGAGAAATACTTCTTACCGGCTTCTGTTCTTTCTTTCTTATATGTGCCTGCAACGGGATGCTGGAATCTTGTAGGATTGGTAGAGTTACCGGTAATGGAAACATCTACATTTTCTTTCCACATGATAGCAACACCTTCGGGAACGGAGTTTGCACCATAGCAGTTAACCTTGGAACGAAGTCCGTCTGAATAAGCTTTACGGGATATCTCCTTAACTGTATTGGTATAAGGATCATATTCTGTTTCAACAAAGGTAAATCCGTTAATTCTGGAAATAATCTTTGCTGCATCTTTTCCAAGACCATTTAAGATAACACGAAGGGGTTTCTGACGAACCTTGTTAGCTTTCTCTGCAATACCGATAGCGCCTTCAGCTGCTGCGAAAGATTCATGACCTGCCAGGAATGCAAAACAGTCTGTATCTTCTTCCAGAAGCATCTTGCCAAGGTTACCATGACCAAGACCAACTTTACGTGTATCAGCTACGGAACCGGGAATACAGAAAGATTGAAGTCCTTCACCGATTGCTGCAGCAGCTTCAGAAGCCTTTCTGCAGTTCTTCTTAATCGCAATTGCTGCACCTACTGTGTAAGCCCAGCATGCATTTTCAAAACAAATGGGCTGAATCTTCTTAACCTGATCATATACATTAAGTCCAGCATCCTTTGTAATTTTTTCAGCCTCTTCAATAGAAGAAATGCCGTAAGAGTTTAAAACAGAAGTGATTTTATCAATTCTTCTTTCATATGATTCAAATAATGCCATTTTATCATTCCTCCTATTATTCTTTTCTCGGGTCGATGATTCTAACAGCATCATCTACACGGCCATACTGTCCGCATGCCTTCTCATATGCAGTTGCAGGATCATCACCCTTCTTCATGAAGTCAGTCATCTTACCAAAGTTAATAAACTTGTAACCGATGATTTCATCATCAGCATCAAGTGCGATACCTGTTACATAACCTTCTGCCATTTCCAGATAACGGGGACCCTTCTTTAAGGTGCCGTACATAGTACCAACCTGGCTTCTAAGTCCCTTACCAAGATCTTCAAGACCGGCTCCGATTGCAAGACCGTCTTCAGAGAAAGCACTCTGGGAACGTCCATATACGATCTGTAAGAATAATTCTCTCATAGCTGTATTGATTGCATCGCATACAAGGTCAGTATTTAATGCTTCCATAACAGTTAATCCGGGAAGGATTTCAGCAGCCATAGCTGCGGAATGTGTCATACCGGAGCAGCCAATCGTCTCAACTAACGCTTCCTGAATAATACCTTCTTTTACATTCAGGGATAATTTGCAGGCGCCCTGCTGAGGTGCACACCAGCCCACACCATGTGTAAAACCTGAAATGTCTTCCACTTTTTTAGCCTGAACCCATTTTGCTTCTTC
>JBJEMT010000063.1:0-18860 GCA_051879815.1 Suilimivivens sp.
AATCCGGCCTGTCATCCACATAAAACATCTCACTGTCAGGACCACATGGTCCATACTCCAGTCCCCACCAGTTATCTTCTGCCGGCAGATAATAAATATTCTCCTTCTTGAAGCCCGAAGCTATACGGTACTGCGCACCTTCCCCATCTCTGGGAGCATTCTCATCTCCTGCAAATACGGTTGCTGCAAGATGATCGGCATCGAAACCAAACACCTGTGTTAAAAGTTCAAAGCTCCACTGGCAGCGTTCCTTTTTGAAATAATCTCCAAGGCTCCAGCTTCCCATCATTTCAAAGAAAGTCACATGACTCTTATCACCTACGGAATCAATATCGTTCGTACGAACACATCCCTGCACGTTGCAGAGTCTTGTGCCTAAAGGATGCTTCTGACCTAATAAATAGGGCATCAGAGGCTGCATTCCGGCCACATTAAAGAGCACTCCCGTGGAGCCGTCAGATACAAGGGAAACTGCCCCCACATCTACATGCCCTCGCTCTATATAGAATTGTTTCCAGGTCTTTCTCAGTTCATCTGAAGTGAATTGTCTCATATATTTCGTCTCCTCATTCATCATCATCTGCAATCTTATGCTTAGAATGTAAACTTATCTGCAAAATAGGAGTCAAGATCCGCAATTGCAATACGCTCCTGCTCCATGGAATCTCTGAATCTGACGGTTACGCAGCCGTCTGTTTCGGAATCAAAGTCATAGGTAATGCAGAAAGGTGTACCAATCTCATCCTGACGACGATATCTCTTACCGATATTTCCTCTGTCATCGAACTCACAGTTATATTTTTTGGAAAGCTCCTGGAAAATCTTCTCGGCACCCTCATTCAATTTTTTGGACAAAGGCAGAACACCGATCTTAACAGGTGCAAGTGCTGGATGGAAATGCAGAACGGTACGCACATCCCCTTCTCCGATTTCTTCTTCATCATATGCCGCGCAAAGGAATGCAAGCACCACGCGGTCTGCACCCAGTGAGGGCTCGATAACATAAGGAATATATTTCCAGTTCTTCTGGTCATCAAAATAGGTCAGATCCTGACCGGAAGTATTCTGATGCTGTGTCAGGTCATAGTCGGTTCTGTCTGCAATACCCCAAAGCTCACCCCAGCCAAAGGGGAACAGGAACTCGATATCGGTAGTTGCTTTAGAATAGAAAGACAATTCTTCCTTATCATGGTCACGCACACGCATCTCCTCATCCTTCATGCCAAGGCTCTTCAGCCAGTCGATACAGAACTGTTTCCAGTATGCAAACCATTCAAGGTCGGTATCCGGCTCACAGAAGAATTCCAGCTCCATCTGCTCAAATTCTCTGGTACGGAAAGTAAAGTTTCCGGGCGTGATCTCATTACGGAAAGACTTACCGATCTGTCCGATACCAAAAGGAATCTTCTTGCGGGAAGTCCTCTGTACATTCTTAAAGTTAACAAAAATACCCTGAGCGGTCTCCGGTCTTAAATATACAGTATTTTTCGCATCCTCGGTAACACCCTGGAAGGTCTTGAACATCAGATTGAACTGACGGATATCCGTAAAGTTATGTTTGCCGCAGGAAGGACAGGGAACATTGTTATCTTCAATAAATGCTTTCATCTTTTCCTGGGACCAGCCATCGATGGAACCGTCTAATTCTATATTATGCTCTGCCGCATAATCTTCAATGATCTTATCTGCCCTGAAACGTTCATGACATTCCTTGCAATCCATCAAAGGATCGGAAAAGCCTCCAAGATGTCCTGATGCCACCCATGTCTGGGGATTCATCAGAATGGCGCAGTCAACACCTACGTTGTACTGGTTTTCCATAATGAATTTCTGCCACCAGGCCTTCTTCACATTATTCTTAAGCTCCACTCCCAGATTACCGTAATCCCATGTATTGGCAAGACCTCCGTAAATTTCCGAGCCGGGATATACAAATCCTCTCGCTTTTGCCAGGGCAACGATTTTGTCCATTGTCTTTTCCATGATACTCATACCTTTCGTTCCTATAATTTTTATTGTACTTTTTTCTGTTATTTATAAATAACATAAGCCAGGCCTTCCGATGACTCATCAAAAGAAACTGTCTTATATTTCTTATCCACCGTAACATTTCCGCTGATATAAAGTGCCTTGCCATTAAGTATCACAGGTTCTTTCATATCCGTGATCAGTATGTTTACGTCTTCCATGGCAAGCATATCGGACATTCCCACCGTAGCCAGTCTGTCCGTTGCGGAAGATAATACCTTATTCAGATCATACCCTGCCTCTTTTGCTTCCTGCACAGTTCCGACAAAAAAAATCATGTCATTGAAGGCTGCATAATCGTCCGCACCTGCATAAATCATTTTTACTTTTGCCACACCGTCTGCAACAGATATCTTATCAATAGAGATAGCGCCTTCTCCTACACTGCGGTTATAGGATGCCGCTTCCTCCAGTATCATCTTCTGTAATTCATCCTTATCATAATAAGCCTTATCAAAATCTTCCACGATTGTGGAATCCACACTGCCATCCTTCAATAGGGAAACAAAGCTTTCCTCTTCTTCCCCGGCGCAGGCAGTAAGCGCCACTGCTCCTGTTATCAAAACTAAGACCGCTGCTTTGGTAATTTTATGCTTTTGCGACAAAAATCTGTTTAAGATCATTACAGCTCCTGCTTTTCTTATATTTCACATCTATGTTTATACCCAATTCATTATATATGACTTATTTTCGTTTTTCAACATGGAATTTCGTTCAATATTTCAAGACTCTTAAATTTTCTGTCAATAAAACGGCTCCTGAACTTATCGGCTATTTCTTTTAATTCCATAAGAACAGTGTCCGTAACAATAAAAGTATACAGTTTTTCCACGGAGGTATTTACGATATAGGACAGTGTATATACCGTGGACTCCTGATAATTATGATTCTCCGGAAGTCCCGGATATTCGCCGTTCAGTGAAAGTGCTTTGATCTCGAATATGTATCTTACCAGCCTGTTGTCAAGCCCTTCATGGCATAGGGCCCTTAAAGACTGGTACAAAAGCTTTAGCATTTCTTTCTCGTCATTGTTCTCTCTTGTGTAATAATCCATTACTTCCAAAAAAAACATGCCGTAACAGGCACCCTCAAAATCTTCCCGAAGCTGTGCAAAATAATTGCTGATTGAAGCTTCCGAAATGCTGTAAGAGGTTCTTCCCTCATATAGTTTAAATTCTCCAAAGCAAAAGGGATTGGTAGCTGCCAACAGTCTGCTGCCCTGTTTTCTTGCCCCTTTGGCAAAAGCCGCTATCTTTCCCCTTTCCTTTGTCAGTATCACTACCCTCCGGTCATATTCCCCGAAAGGTTCCGCTTTCAATATCATCCCTGTAACGCTGCATAGATCCTGCACCTGAATCTTCTCCCTCTTTCACCTGCATAGCTGCCGTTTCATCTGTCTGCTTCTGTTTCAGGTAAGACAGATAATCATCCACTTTTCCTGTCCTTAAAAACTGTTGCCAGTAATTTACTTCTTTCATCTTTGTGCCCCCTAACAAATGACATGCTATTAGGGTTTACTTTTTTCTCTTTTCTATTCGTACTCCTTTTGATTATACCCAAAATTTTTCAAAAGGAAATCACTGTCCCTCCAATCCTTTTTTACCTTCACCCACAATTGAAGATTTACTTTACTTTCCAGCATATTTTCAATGTCTTTTCTGGCACTTGTTCCAATCTTTTTTAACATACAGCCCTGCTTGCCGATAATAATTCCCTTATGGGATTCCTTCTCACAGATAATAGTAGCTTCAATATCCACAATATCCTTACGCCACTTCATTTTTTCAATCGTCACGGCAATGCCGTGGGGAATTTCTTCATCCAGACTTCTCAGTGCCTTTTCACGAATCATTTCCGCTACAATCTGACGCTGTGGCTGATCGGTAATGGTATCCTCATCATAAAATGCCGGTCCATAAGGAAGATACTTCATGATACATTTGATCAGTTCATCCGTATTCTCCTTTTTCAGGGCAGAAACCGGTACGATCTCATCAAAATCCATCTCTTTCCTGTAGATGTCAATAAATCCGAGAAGTTCTTCCTTCTTTACCGTGTCAATCTTATTAATCACCAGTATCACCGGAGTGTTCACTTTGGAAAGCTGTTCCATAATATGCTTTTCACCTGCGCCGATAAAATTGGTTGGCTCTACCAGCCAGAGTACCACATCTACTTCTTTGAGAGTGCGTTCCGCCACATTTACCATATAATCACCAAGCTTATTCTTGGCTTTATGGATGCCCGGTGTGTCTAAAAATACAATCTGCCCTTCCCCTGAGGTATAAACAGTCTGTATCCTGTTTCTTGTAGTCTGGGGCTTATTTGAGGTAATGGCAATCTTCTGTCCGATGAGACTGTTCATCAGTGTGGACTTACCAACATTAGGTCTTCCTATCAGTGTAACAAACCCGGATTTATACTGGTCATTCATACTTATTTTTCCTCTCGTTCCTTTACATCTTCTGTCTTTGACTGCTGCAATTCCTTTTCCTGCTGTTTCTTAAGCTTCTTTTCCTGCTTTAAAGCCTTCCTCTTTTTGCACACCTTCCGAATCAGTCTGATGATCAAAACGGCCATAACGATAACAACTGCCCATACTACCAGATATGGCAGGTTGATAATCAATCCGATAAAGAAGTTTTTGATGCCCTGTCCTACACTCTCAAGACTTTCTAAAAAGCCTGTGCTGATTTTTTCCCATGTGGTCTGTTCTTTCACAGGCGTAAGCTTTGTGACTTCGCTTATATAAAGATAAACGGTACTGTAAGATACCTGATTATCCATTGTCCGAAGCTGGGATTCCATACTCTCGATCTGATAACGCACATCCGAAAGCCGGCTTTCAATGGTAATGATATCCTCCACACTCTCCGCCTGTTCCAAAAGCTCAAGAAGCCTTGTCTGCTCTGTTTCCAGAGCCTCTTTATGACTCTTCATGTCCACATACTGAAGCGTCACATCAGTAACATTTTCATCCCTGCTGATCACATTGGAATTCTCTGCTACCGCAGATAAAAATTCATCCAGATGTTCCGCCGGAATCCTGATGGTCAGATTTGCATTTCTGTTTTGATTGCCATAGTAATAGCTGCCGTTATAGGTACTGCTGGATTCCACATACCCGCCAAATTTTTCTGTTTTTTCCGTAATCGTCCCCATCAGCACATCAAACTCTTCTGTTTCCACATTGAGATTGACATTTCTGATCAGCTTTCTGGAGTTGTCTTTTACCTGCACTTCCTCACTTTCGGAGCCGCCGGCTTCCGTCTTCGCTTCCCCGGCTACCGGCGCTTCTTCCACTTCATAAGATATGCCTGCATTTAAGTAAATATCATCTGTAGCATATTCATATGCTTCTGCCGCAGCTTCCGTTGTTGAAACCTTTGAAAAGTCGGATGCTCCACACCCTGCGGTCAAAAGTGTGCAAGCCATGATCAAGCTCAGTCCGGTAACTATTTTTCTTTTTCTCATAAGTCTTCCCTCTACTTAATGGAAAAGCTGTTCCACTTTTCCAAACATTTCCTTATTATCCTTAATCTTATCTCCGTTTCCTACTACGCAAAGGCACTCTTCGCTTATGAAAGCTTCAATATAGCGATACAGTCCCCTTATCGTATCTGCTGTTGTGGCAAGCAGCTCGTCTCTTTCCTGCTGTACCCTTTCCATAGAAAGCCCGGTCATATAACCTCCAAGCGAATAAGCTCCTTTCGTCTGTGGAGTCATAGGCGTATCCAGCTCACTGACAGCACCGATAATAAACTGGGTAACGGTCCGCTCATCCGCATCATAATTCTTTACATAATCGGCAGCCTGCTTATATACCTCAACCGTCTTTTCCAGGTTGGGATCTCTGTAGGATACAAAGTATGCGTCCCCATTTTTGCTGAAATTACTCATGCAGCCGTAAGCGCCGCCCTTTACTCTGACCTGATTCCAGAGATATTCATAACCCATCATGACCTTCAATACCTTCAAAGCTCCTGTGTAAGGGAGTCCCTTGCTGATAAAATTTCCGGCACGGCATACATACTGGATCTGCCCTGCTGTCATAAATCCTTCATTCTTAACAGAAAGCTCCGGCACAAAAGGCGTTCCTTCCACTTTCTCCGTGAAAAGCCCCTTCTTTAAGTTTTCAATCTGTTCTTCGATGCCTGCAAGTCCTTCTTTCGTTCCCGTATAATCAAACAAAAGATTTTCCGGTCTGAAAATACATTTTGCAAGTTCCTTCAGATTTTGTTTTAACTCTTCCTTTCTATTTTCAAAATCAGTATCAAGCTCCTCCAAAAGACGATACTGTGGAATACCGTTTATCTGCTCTGCCATTGCTGCTGAAATAGAAAAGTATGACATGGCGCGAATGGCTGCAAGGGAATGTCCTGCACTTGTCATGGCAGCCTGCATTCTGGATTTTGCTTCCGCTATGATCTCATGAAGGCGTTTTTCATCCTCATAGTTTGAAGTGAGAATGATCTCCTTCATCAGTTCCAGCGCCTTATCCCTGTTTTCATAAAGAGTCTTAGCCTTTACCTCAAGAGTAACCTTACATTCGGAAAGACGATCAGCATTCGTATAAGTGTTCACTACAAAACGGATGCCGCCTGTATGAATATTTACTTCATTGAACAATTCTCCATAGCTGTAGTTCTTCGTATCAACCATCATAAGTACAGACTTAAGAATTCCGATATAGGGGAACAGCCTTGCAGGTACCTTCTGTAAATCAAATACAAGGTTCAGATATCCGATACCATTGGTAAAAATGTCATGGATCAGCAAAGTGGTATCTCCCACCTTCTTCTCTTCATTGACATAGGATGCTGCTTCTTTTTTCATGTCCTCTCTTGTTAAAAGCGGAATGGTAGCAAGGGCTTCCTTTGAGCTTGGCTCCTCCTGATAAGCGCGAAGGGCTTTCGTTTTCTCCACAATACTATGAAGTTCTTCCTTGCTCAAGGTACTCTTATAAGCCTGCAGCTTCTCATGAAGTTCTGAATCTTTCCTGGTAGTAAGCCCCTGAACCGGTTTCACCGTCATAATAGTCTTGTGAGGATTTTCAAGGATCAGGGAAGCAATCAATTCTTCAAAATAACCGGTCTCAATAGCTTCCCGCAGCTGCTTATATGTTTCATTTGCCTCAATATGCATAAAAGGAGACTGTTTGTCATAAAGCCAGCTGTCAAGTGCCTGCAGTCCCAGCATCAGCCCTCTGGGATAGGAGCCGAAATCCCCTTCTCTATACTTGAATTCAAAATAATTAACGGCAGCTTTCAATGCTTTTTTATCAAGTCCCTCCTTTGAAAGCTTTGCCAGTTCCTTTTCTATGATTTTTATAAATTCATCTTTCTGCTGCGCATCGGCATTCTTCGCTACAATACTGAAATAGGGCTGATAAATACCGTTTTCAAGGGTACTGTATACATCTCTGCCTATGCCTGCATCGATCAACGCCTGCTTTACCGGTGCACCGGGAGCGGAACAAAGCACATAATCCAGAATATCCATTGCCACATACAGCTTCTTATCAAGACTGGTTCCCATAGAAACATTGTAGGTCAGATAAGTATTTTCTTTAAGAGACTCATCCTCCATAATGGAATATTCCTTTACAATCTCCTTTGGTGCAGAAAAGGGTGACTGCTTTCCAACCTCGGAATCGATTGTCAGAGCTTCGAAATCATTCAGATATTTTTCATCCAGAAAAGTCAGATACTCTTCCGCATCCAGATTACCGTAAAGGTAAATATAACTGTTGGATGGATGATAATATCTTCCATGAAATGCCAGGAAATCTTCATAGGTCAGTTCCGGGATCACATCAGGGTCACCTCCTGATTCCAGTCCGTAAGTAATATCCGGATACAAAGAATTCATAATTTCCCGTTCCACCACATCATCAGGCGAAGAAAAGGCACCCTTCATTTCATTATAAACAACACCATTGATGGTCAGATCGTCCTGATCGTTTTCCATCTCATAATGCCAGCCTTCCTGCCTGAAAATTTTATCTTCCTTATAAATATTGGGATAAAAAACCGCATCCAGATACACATGCACAAGATTCCTGAAATCCTTATCATTGCAGCTGGCTACCGGATAAACAGTCTTGTCCGGATAAGTCATGGCATTTAAGAAGGTGTTGAGGGAACCCTTGGCAAGCTCGATAAAAGGATCTTTAACCGGAAAGTTTCTGGAACCGCATAATACGGAATGCTCCAGAATATGGGCTACGCCGGTACTGTTCTTTGGCGGGGTACGGAACCCGATGTAGAACACCTTATTTTCATCGTCGTTTAACAGTAAGGTAATGTGTGCACCTGTCTTTTTATGTTTTAAAATGTAGCCTTCCGAATTTAAATCAGAAATGGTCCTTTTCTCTAAAATTTCATATGCTGTCAGGTTTTTGATCTGCTTACTCATAATCATTTCCTTTCTTTTTGGCGTTTGTTTTCCTGCTGATGCTATTTTGGAAAATAATAGAGAGCACACTGTGCAAACTTTCTATTATCATGAATAAAAGAGCGAGCCGAAATAATTTCGTGCCCGCTCAGTGTAAAAGGGGAATTTTACCGATTGTAATAATCAGTACGGACATATCTTCCGTCCGTCTGATGTTAGATAGAGTATAACAAATAACTCATAATTAATCAAGTAATTTTTTTATTTTTTATACACTAAATGTCATAAGTCCCAGTTTGGATATGATAATTTCACGTATGATCATTCCTGATACTTTCTTTTTGGCAAGGTTGATATCCGTCAGTTCCTTAAGAGTCAAAATCTGTTCCTCATATTTATAAGATGTTTTTCCAAGCAGAGACTTCTTTTTTACCTGTATATTTACCTTTACCTTAATCCGCAGTTGTTTGAAGGTTTCATACAGGAAAGTATCTCTTTCCAGATAATAGAACTGACTCTCCAGAGAAGTATCCGGGGTGGTCTCTTTCAGAAAGTACTGGCGAATGATGGTCTTCAGTTTAAAAGGAACCATTTCCTGATTTATAAGCTCTTCGTAAGTAAATCTGGCACCCAGATAAATATTTCCCATATCCATCATTACATATTTAAAATCATTATCCTGTAATTCTTCTTTTACTTCATCTGACATTTATTTTCTCCAGACTCATCCTGATTCATCAGGACGGGTTTTCAATTTCTTCGATTGTATAGCCGCTAAGACGCATGGCCTCCCTGATAGCATTTTCCGACATTCCCGTTTCCACGGAAAGTTCTTCTACCGTTACTTTTCTTCGAAGTTCATCGGAAAGTTCCTTTGCCTTCTTTGCCACCTTGTTCACTTTGTTAAGGACTTTTTTGTCCTTGTCTGCTTCAGCCATATTTTCATTGATGTAATCTTCCATGGCATCCATGATCATTTTGCCCAGCATTCCTTCTGCTTCCCTTGCGTGTTCCAGACAGCCAAGCATAGTAACACCCATGGTTAGAGCAACATTTCCTTCCCCGATCAGGTCCTCAAGAAAAACACCCTGTCCGGAATAAAGCTTTGCGATTTCAACCACATGAGGAAGATAAATATTGATCAGTCTCTTCTGTGCGTCTGCTTCTCCTGCCATGGCAGAAAGGGTAATTGCCTCCTTTTCTCCCTCACTGACTGTTTCAAGAAGCGTGAGTTCTTTCTTATATTCCTCCAGATAATTAATTTCCTCTTCCGAAAGATATTCATCCGGATCTAGCGGCTCTCCAATACCAATCTTATGCTTTTCCAGATAATCAAAAACAAGGGTAAGCTGATCCTCTGACAGAGAAAGAGCCGCAAATGCCTGCTCCACCTGTTCTTTTTTAATACAGTTTCCCTGCTCCTTTGCCTGTTTTTTTACCTGCTCTAAGGTTCTGGCAAATAATACTTCCTGACTTACTTCCATTTATCTATTGTTATCTCCTTGATATTTTACATGAACATGGGTAAACAAATGATCCTGACAATACTCATAATTACCCTCACATTTTGAGCAGAAACGGAATTCCAGTTCCGGATTGGTCTCCTCCGTTCTGCCACAGATCGCACATTTATGCCTTGTAATTTTGGCGGACTGTTTGACCTCTCTTTTGAATTCCTGCCTTCTCTTTACCTGCCTGGGGGACATATGGATCATATTCCTGCTGGTAAAGAAAAATACAATAAAATTCAGTAAAGAAGCGCCGATCACAAAACGGTTTGCCGCTGTCAGATAAGCATTGCCATAGCCGACGATAAATTCATAAACCAGCAATGCCCCGTAAATAATTCCAAGAATCTTTACTTTTATCGGGATAAAGAAGAACAGCAATACCTGCATATTGGGGAAAGTAGCCGCAAAAGCAAGGAAGATGGACATATTCACATAATATGTGCTGAACATAGTCGAAAGCACGGCAAAATAATTTTCTGCCCCAAGAGCTGCTACCACTTCTCCCTGAAACAGATATACATATCCCATCATGACAAAAGCACCGATGGCAGTAAAAATCATTCCAAGGAACAGATACAGATTATACCGGTAAGTACCCCAGGTATGCTCCAGCGTAGTACCTATGGAATAATAAAAATACAGCATGATCAAAGTAAAAAAACTAAAACCTTCCGGCGGAACGATCAGCCAGGTAATCAGTCTCCATATCTGTCCTTTAAATAAAATGGCATAGGGATTCAGTGTCAGATAATTAAGCATCACCGGATTGATCCAGTTAATCAGATAACCACAGGCGTAAAACAGGATCAATACAAGAGATATATTTTTAATGGCATATTTACCGAATTTTTTTTCAAAATTACTCATAGGTTTCATAGAAGGTACCCTCCATCTCAATATTTTGATTTTACCATTACAATAATAAATTGTAAACTTACATAAAAAAATTTTAGAAATACACTATTTTTTCTTAACAGAATGTTTATTTTCGTGCGTTGCATTTTGCAAATGAGTGTCGTATAATATCTAAATGTGTCAGTTTGTCCTGATTACATAATAATAAGAAGAAATTTTCATTGAACTCGCATTAATAAGAAAGGCGGTTATTTCATGGATCATAAGCATTATACACTGGGAATTGACATCGGTTCCACTACGGTAAAAATTGCCATTTTGGATGATGCACATAATATTCTCTTCTCTGATTACCAGCGTCACTTTGCCAATATCAGGGAAACCTTATCCTCTTTACTTAAGGATGCCTATAGTAAGCTTGGAAACATCATACTTCACCCAATGATCACCGGAAGCGGCGGTCTCACACTTGCCAATCATCTCAAGGTTCCTTTTGTACAGGAAGTAATTGCAGTTGCCACATCCTTAAAGGAACTGGCTCCAAAGACTGATGTTGCCATTGAGCTTGGCGGTGAGGATGCCAAGATCATTTATTTTGAAGGCGGAAATGTTGAACAGCGTATGAACGGTATCTGCGCCGGCGGTACCGGTTCCTTTATCGACCAGATGGCATCTTTACTGCAGACAGATGCTGCCGGATTGAACGAATATGCAAAGGATTATCATTCTTTATATACCATTGCAGCCAGATGTGGCGTTTTCGCAAAATCTGATATCCAGCCTCTCATTAATGAAGGGGCAACCAAGGAAGACCTTGCGGCTTCTATTTTTCAGGCTGTAGTCAACCAGACTATCAGCGGACTTGCCTGTGGTAAGCCCATTCGCGGACATGTTGCTTTTCTGGGTGGTCCCCTGCACTTTTTATCCGAATTAAAGGCTGCCTTTATCAGAACCCTGAAGTTAGATGAAGAGCATACCATCGAGCTTGACAACTCTCATCTTTTCGCAGCCATCGGTTCTGCATTGAACGCCAAAGAAGATGTATTTTACACTATGGAAGAAATGGTAAATAAACTTTCTTCTGATATCAAAATGGAATTTGAAGTGGAACGTATGGAGCCGCTTTTTGCTTCCGAGCTTGAATATGAGGAATTTAAAGTAAGACACTCCAGACATCATATTGCCACAGCTGACCTGGCTTCCTACAAGGGCAACTGCTATCTTGGCATTGATGCCGGCAGCACCACCACCAAAATTGCCCTCGTTTCCGAAGACGGTTCCCTTCTTTACTCCTTTTACAGCAGCAATGACGGAAGCCCCTTAAAAACAGCAATCCGTTCCATCAAGGAAATTTACGGACTGCTTCCGGAAGGTGCTAAAATTGTCCGCTCCTGCTCAACCGGCTACGGGGAGGCCCTTTTAAAGGCCGCCTTTTTACTGGATGACGGCGAAGTAGAAACTGTCGCCCACTACTATGCTGCCGCTTTCTTTAATCCCGATGTTGACTGCATTCTGGATATCGGCGGTCAGGATATGAAATGTATTAAAATCAAAAATCAGACAGTAGACAGTGTGCAGCTCAATGAGGCATGCTCCTCCGGCTGCGGTTCCTTTATTGAAACCTTTGCCAAATCCTTAAACTACAGTGTGGAGGATTTTGCCCATACAGCACTTTTTGCGAAGCATCCCATTGACCTTGGTACCAGATGTACCGTATTTATGAATTCCAAGGTAAAGCAGGCACAGAAGGAGGGAGCATCCGTTTCCGATATTTCCGCAGGGCTTGCTTACTCTGTTATCAAGAATGCACTTTTTAAAGTTATTAAAGTTTCCAGTGCTTCTGAACTGGGTAAAAATATCGTAGTTCAGGGCGGTACCTTCTACAATGATGCCGTACTTCGAAGCTTTGAAAAGATTGCGGACTGTGAAGCAATCCGTCCTGATATCGCAGGTATCATGGGTGCCTTCGGAGCTGCTTTGATTGCCAGAGAACGCTACAGCGAAGGCTATCAGACAACCATGCTGCCTTTTGAAAAGATCAGCACTCTGCAATTTGAGACAAGTATGGCAAAATGTAAGGGATGCACTAACAACTGTCGTCTTACCATAAATAAATTTACAGGAGGCCGTCAGTACATATCCGGCAACCGCTGTGAGCGGGGCTTAGGCAAGCAGAAAAACGAGAGTGGCGTTCCCAATCTTTTTGACTATAAGCTGAAACGGGTTTTCGGCTATGAACCGCTTCCCGCAGATGAAGCCAAAAGAGGCCGCGTAGGTATTCCCCGTGTTCTTAATATGTACGAAGATTATCCTTTCTGGTTTACCTTTTTTACAAAGCTGGGTTATCAGGTTGTGTTATCTCCTGTTTCCAATCGTAAAATTTATGAGCTTGGTATTGAATCCATTCCCAGCGAATCGGAATGTTATCCTGCCAAGCTGGCTCATGGCCATGTCAAATGGCTGATTGACCAGAAGGTAGATTTTATCTTTTACCCTGCTCTGTTTTATGAGCGGAACGAATTTAAAGAAGCCAACAATCACTATAACTGCCCAATTGTTACCTCATACTCGGAAAATATCAAAAATAACGTAGAAGAAATCGGCAGAGGGGAAGCGGTTCTTCGCAATCCCTTTATGTCCTTCCGGGATGAAAAGACGATCTGTGATGCACTTACCAGAGAATTTACGGAAATTTCCACAGAAGAGATTATAGAAGCCGTTCATCTTGCATGGGAAGAACTTGCTTCTGCCCGTAAGGATATGCAGAAAAAGGGAGAAGAAGTTCTTGCCTACCTGAAAGAAACCGGAAAACGTGGTATCGTACTGGCAGGCCGCCCTTATCATATTGACCCGGAGATCAATCACGGTATTCCGGAACTGATCAACTCCTATGATATTGCGGTATTGACAGAGGATTCTATCTCTCATCTGGCAAAGCCGGAACGTCCCCTTATTGTATCCGACCAGTGGATGTATCACTCCAGACTTTATGCTGCCGCAAGCTATGTCAAGACAGTGGATAACCTTGATCTGATTCAGCTGAATTCCTTCGGATGCGGTCTGGACGCCGTTACCACCGATCAGGTAAATGATATTCTTTCAGGCTCCGATAAGATTTATACCTGCCTGAAGATTGATGAAGTTAACAACCTTGGGGCTGCAAGAATCCGTATCCGCTCTCTTCTGTCCGCAATCCGTGTCCGGGAACAGAAGCATAAGGAACGCACCATTCGTTCCTCTGCGATCCACAAAGTAGCCTTTACTGAGGAGATGCGTAAAAACTACACAATTTTATGTCCACAGATGTCTCCCATTCATTTTGATGTTCTGGAGCCTGCTTTTAATGCCTGCGGTTATCACTTCGAGGTTCTGCCCAATGATAACAAGCATGCCGTGGATGTAGGACTGAAATATGTTAATAATGATGCCTGCTATCCTTCTCTTATGGTAGTAGGTCAGATCATGGATGCCCTGCTGTCGGGAAAATATGACTTAAATAAGGTTGCCGTTATCATGACTCAGACAGGCGGAGGATGCCGTGCAACCAACTATGTGGGCTTTATCCGCCGTGCACTTGAAAAAGCGGGCATGGCGCAGATCCCTGTTATTTCCTTAAATATGGCAGGAATTGAAAGCAATCCCGGATTTCATCTGAATCTTGAACTTTTGATGCGAGCAGCTTACGGCGCCGTATTCGGAGATATTTTCATGCGCTGTGTATACCGTATGCGCCCTTATGAAAAGGAAAAAGGAAGTGTGGAAGCTGTCCATCAGAAATGGTTGAAGCGCTGTCAGGACTTTGTATCGGGAAAACACATGAACTTCTTTAAGTTTCAGAAAATGTGCCGCGAGATGATTGCCGAATTTGACGCAATACCCGTTACGGGTGAAGTTAAACCAAGAGTGGGTATTGTTGGCGAAATCCTTGTTAAGTATGCTCCTGCAGCAAATAATCATCTTGTAGATTTGCTTGAAGCAGAAGGTGCGGAAGCTGTTGTTCCCGATCTTCTTGACTTTATGCTCTACTGCTTCTATAACCAGATTTATAAAGCCGATCAGCTGGGTATGAGTAAAAAGACTGCCTTGATTTCAAAGGCCGGTATTGAGGCGCTTGAATTCCTGCGTAGCAGTGCCAGAAAAGCCTTTGAAAAAAGCAAAAACTTTAACCCTCCTGTGAAAATCTACCAGACTGTGGAATATGCCAAAACTATTGTTTCCATCGGTAACCAGACCGGTGAAGGCTGGTTCCTGACCGGCGAAATGGTGGAGCTGATCCACAGTGGTGTTAACAATATCGTTTGCACGCAGCCTTTTGCATGTCTGCCCAATCATGTAGTAGGAAAAGGTGTCATCAAAGAACTGCGTAAACAATATCCTTTAAGTAACATTGTTGCCATTGACTATGATCCCGGTGCCAGCGAGGTTAATCAGCTGAACCGTATCAAGCTGATGCTTTCTACTGCCCAGAAGAACCTGAAAGCACAGCAGGAAGAAAAAGAAACTGCATAGATTCCGCACAAGTGAAAATACAGAGGGGGAACAACACAAATGATCAAACAGGAAATTAATGAGATCAAACGTCTTTTTACACCAAGCAACTGCTCTATTACCAGAATCTGCGGGTGCTATGTAGATGGTGAAAAAAATAAGAAGACAGAATTTAAGGAAGCTTTTCTATCTCTGCCGGAGGAAGAAATCTTTAAATATTTTGAGTTGCTAAGGAAGACTTTATCCGGCAATATCGGCAAAAATCTTCTAAACCTGGATTTTCTCATGCATACGGAAGAAGAAGGCGGCACGCAGGAATTTCTGCTCCGATTGCGAGACAGCAAATTAAAGGACGATGCTCTTCTGGAAGAATTTTATGACCGTATTATCAGCTGCTATGAATTCGTCGGAAACTATCTGATTCTGCTGATTCATGATGCCTATGATGTGCCGGGTAAAACCACCGACGGTCTCACCATGGATGATGCTTCCGATACTGTATATGAATATATCATGTGCTGCATCTGCCCCGTGGCGCTCTCTAAGCCGGGCTTAAGTTATGATACACAGACCAATGAATTTCATAATCGGGTCAGGGATTGGGTTGTAAACATGCCGGAAACCGGCTTCTTATTTCCTTCCTTTAACGACAGATGTACAGATCTTCACAGTACTTTGTTTTTTAACAAAAACCCTGAAGAACCACATTCTGAATTTGTAGAAGGTATTTTAGGCTGTACTCTCCCACTTTCCGCGGGCGGACAAAAGGAAACCTTCCAAACAATTATCGAAGAAACACTCGGTGATGATTGTGAATATGAAGTGGTAAAAAGCATTCATGAAAATCTCACAGAGATGATTGAGGAGCACAAGGAAATCCCCGAACCCTTAACTCTTGATAAAAAGGAAGTTAAAAATCTTCTTGAAAAGAGCGGCGCATCTGAAGAAAAGCTTGCGGATTTTGATAAACTTTATGATGCCGCTGCCGGAGAAGATACTGCTCTATTTGTGAGCAATGTGGCAAGCACAAGATCCTTTGAAGTAAAGACACCTGATGTAGTCGTTAAGGTCAATCCTGAAAGAGCCGACCTGGTAAATACCATGATGGTGGACGGAAAACGCTGTCTGGTAATTGAAATCAATGATCAGGTAGAGGTAAACGGAATTAATGTACGGGCGATTGCTAATTTGCCTGAAGAATAAAGAAAAACAAACGGTGCAAGGTTGTAGAAGAACCAAGCACCGTTTGTTTTTTCTTTATTCTCGCGGCTGAAAATGAAGAGAATCGCCACACTTTTCAAAATCATCCATCCACTTTTCACCTTTTTCCTGCGTAAAGTTCAGGCTGTGGGTCTCATCCCCGTTATAGATAATATAATTAAGCTGTTCATATTCCACTCCCTTAAATTCATATTCCAGCTTAATTTTGATACCATTTCTCTTATCTACCTTGATGTTTTCAAAGGAGTTAATGATAATCTTTACATCATCACCATAAGCATCCAGAAAATCGTCCTCTAACAGTTTTTTATACTCATCCTGTGTCATCTGTGTAATATCTTCATCGCTTTCGGAAATCACATAACTGATCGTGGAAACATCCTTTGGATAAGTCTTGTATACATATACGCCTTCTTCACCTTCATATGGTTCAAAGCCGTTTGGCAACTCACAGGATAAATCTGCCGGTTCACAAACAACTTCTTCATCCATTTCAGTTCCCTGCTGTATATCTGAATTTTCCGTTATATCCACCAAATCAACCTGGCTATTATCAGAATCAGCAGTGGAACTTCCCACTGCTGATTCATTTCCAGTTGATTCTTGATTACTCTTGTTTCCGCATCCAATGATCTGAACCATTAAGACTCCGGTAACAAGTACCAATATCAACTTTTTATACATACTGTACTACTCCTTATTTACCGTTCTTTTTATTACTGCGCATCTTCACAAGTGAAACTATCGCTGCACCCGCAGCAGCTACTAAAGCTAGCAACCATACAAAGATTGCCATACTGTCACCTGTTGCAGGTAATCTACGCTTACCTAATACTGCATAATCGGAACCACGTCTTGCACCGAGAACCGCTCCTCCTGTCTCAACTCTTGTTGCACCTAATACCTGAGTTTCAGATGTCACTGCAGGAGGCGTTGTCTGATTAGGCGTACCAGTCGGTTCGGGTGTTTCATCGGGTGTCGGAGTATTTTCAGGTTCAGGAGTATTATCCGGTGTTTCACTGGGTGCCGGTGTTACATCAGGTGTTGACTCTGGTGTAGCACTGGGAGTTGCCTCCGGTGTTGCACTTGGCGTTGCTTCCGGTGTCGCACTAGGCGTCACTTCAGGTGTTGCACTAGGCGATGCACTAGGTGTAGCGCTTGGCGATGCACTAGGCGTTGCACTTGGCGTTGCACTAGGGGTTGCGCTTGGCGTAGCGCTTGGTGTCGCACTAGGCGTTGCTGTCGGTGTTGCCGTAGGTGTTGCCGTTGGCGTTGCCGTAGGTGTCGCTGTTGGCGTTGCCGTAGGTGTTGCCGTTGGCGTTGCCGTCGGTGTTGCTGTTGGCGTTGCCGTCGGTGTCGCTGTTGGCGTTGCCGTAGGTGTTGCCGTTGGTGTTGCTGTTGGCGTTGCCGTAGGTGTTGCCGTCGGTGTCGCTGTTGGCGTTGCGCTAGGTGTTGCTGTTGGCGTTGCCGTCGGTGTTGCTGTCGGCGTTGCCGTAGGTGTCGCTGTTGGCGTTGCCGTCGGTGTTGCCGTTGGCGTTGCCGTAGGTGTTGCTGTTGGCGTTGCCGTAGGCGTTGCCGTCGGTGTCGCTGTTGGCGTTGCCGTTGGCGTTGCCGTAGGTGTCGCTGTTGGCGTTGCCGTAGGTGTTGCCGTTGGTGTTGCTGTTGGCGTTGCCGTAGGTGTTGCCGTCGGTGTCGCTGTTGGCGTTGCGCTAGGTGTTGCTGTTGGCGTTGCCGTCGGTGTTGCTGTCGGCGTTGCCGTAGGTGTCGCTGTTGGCGTTGCCGTCGGTGTTGCCGTTGGCGTTGCCGTAGGTGTTGCTGTTGGCGTTGCCGTAGGCGTTGCCGTCGGTGTCGCTGTTGGCGTTGCCGTTGGCGTTGCCGTAGGTGTCGCTGTTGGCGTTGCTGTCGGTGTTGCCGTAGGTGTTGCCGTTGGCGTTGCCGTAGGTGTTGCCGTTGGTGTTGCTGTTGGCGTTGCCGTTGGCGTTGCGCTAGGTGTTGCCGTCGGTGTCGCTGTTGGCGTTGCCGTAGGTGTTGCCGTAGGCGTTGCTGTCGGCGTTGCTGTCGGTGTTGCCGTTGGCGTTGCCGTAGGTGTCGCTGTTGGCGTTGCCGTCGGTGTCGCTGTTGGCGTTGCCGTTGGCGTTGCCGTAGGTGTCGCTGTTGGCGTTGCCGTCGGTGTCGCTGTTGGCGTTGCCGTTGGTGTTGCTGTAGGCGTTGCCGTTGGCGTTGCCGTAGGTGTCGCTGTTGGCGTTGCTGTCGGCGTTGCCGTTGGTGTTGCTGTCGGTGTCGCTGTTGGTGTTGCCGTAGGTGTTGCTGTTGGCGTTGCCGTTGGTGTCGCTGTCGGTGTTGCCGTTGGCGTTGCTGTCG
>JBJEMT010000063.1:18960-24090 GCA_051879815.1 Suilimivivens sp.
GCTGTTGGCGTTGCCGTTGGTGTCGCTGTCGGTGTTGCCGTTGGCGTTGCTGTCGGTGTTGCTGTTGGCGTTGCCGTCGGTGTTGCCGTCGGTGTCGCTGTTGGCGTTGCCGTTGGCGTTGCTGTTGGCGTTGCCGTTGGTGTCGCTGTTGGCGTTGCCGTCGGTGTCGCTGTTGGTGTTGCTGTCGGTGTTGCTGTTGGCGTTGCCGTCGGTGTCGCTGTTGGCGTTGCTGTCGGTGTTGCCGTTGGCGTTGCCGTTGGTGTCGCTGTTGGCGTTGCCGTAGGTGTCGCTGTTGGCGTTGCCGTAGGTGTCGCTGTTGGCGTTGCTGTAGGTGTCGCTGTCGGTGTTGCCGTTGGTGTTGTTGCCGGTGTTGCCGTTGGTGTTGCTGCCGGTGTTGCCGTTGGCGTTGCCGTTTCTTTTGCCTGATGAGTTTCCTGCGTATGACCATATGTATCAGTCACAACTCTACCATCTAATACGCCATAGGAATAAACTGTCGCATTAGGTGCAACAATAACACCTGCAAATTTTTGTTCAATAGAGATTTTTCCATCATAATCTCCAAAATTCCAAATCAAATATCCTGTTTCTGATGCATATGAATCAGTATTAATCGTTTTATTGATTACAAAATCAACATCACTTTCCTCATCATCAAAAATAAGATTAATTATAATTGTTGCTCCACCTGAATTCTGCTTTATGAGTTTTTCTAATGCATTACTATCTAACGAATTTTCACTGCTACTATTAAGACTTTTGATTGAAATATTAGCTACAACCACATCTCCTTGACTCAAAATATTATTCTCAAGCATCGTTCCAACAGCTTCAATAGCTGATGCATCACTCAACTCTGCATCCTGAATAATATTATTAACCTGTTCTGCTGCATCTGATATTTTTTCAAGATTAGCAGATATTTTCATTTCCTCAATAAATTCGTCTACATTAACATTAGAATTTTCTAATGCCTCTTTAATGGCAGCCTCATCTGTTACATCAGTTAAAACTATCGAATTATTTTCAGCACTGCCACCACCATTATAGTTTGTATTTTCAATAACGCTAGCATCACCAACTACTATAGTAGCGGTGCCTTGATCAATAATACTAATCTGTCCTGTTCCACCTCCAACATAAGAGGTTTGTTCACCAAGAACATTTTCAGTTTTTAATATTCCAAGATCCCTGTCGAGATTATTAACTGCAATATTCCCATCTATATGGTTTATACTTCCCTCATCAGTATCTTCATATGTGTCAGTATAAATAACATAATCTGTAGTAACTGACAAACTATTTAGAAAGTTCTTAACAGCATCAATTTCCTCATCTGAAAGCTCATTACCAGTAGCATCTACAAATTTTTGGGAAATTTCTTCGGTAGCCTCCTTTATTTGCACGCAAGTTCTAGCTGCATAAAAATAAGCACTTTGTTCAAATGTAGTCTCGTCTCCAGATTCCATAGCAGCTAAAACAACGTTTTGACCTATGGAAATTGCGTTCTTTTGTTGCTGGTTTATTTCATTTGTCACATTCGCGTCAGATGTCTCTGTTTCTTCCTCTGTAGGTTCTACACCAACTCCCCCTGTTGTTGTTCCAGATGTATCTGAGGCCGCATTTATATTTTCTGTATTATCACTTTCCTTCACATTATCAGATATCTCATTTGTTATTTCAGATTCTACTGTATTTACACCATTAATTTTCTCACTATCGGAAATATCATTATCTTCTTCCATGTCATTAGACAATGTTGAACTACCGCTTTCATCATCATCTATCTCCGTGTTAACAAGTGCTGCATCATTACTTTCATTATTATTTTCTTCTGACACATCACTCTCACTTCCTGCACAATTACTTTCAAGGAAACTGCATTTATCCTCTGCCGATCCTGTTTGAGAGCAAAGCGGACAATCTGAATTATAATCATCTACCGTACACTTATCTATACATATACATTCATACTGTGGAGAAACTGCTTTTAATGTTTTTTCAATTTCTCCCTCTTGAACTACTTCGCTATCATTTTCATCATCTTCATCAGTATATTCTTCAGTTTCATTCACTTTTTCAGCGTTATCGTCTTGGGCTTCTTCAACGTCACTTCCATCAATGTCATCGTCTTGGGCTTCTTCAACGTCACTTCCATCAATGTCATCTTCTTGGACTTCTTCAACGTCATCTTCTTGGACTTCTTCAACGTCATCTTCTTGGACTTCTTCAACGTCATCTTCTTGGACTTCTTCACCATTACTTTCAACCAGTTCCGCAACAGCTGCTTCACTCATTTCAAGAATGACGTCTTCCCTACTATCTTCTGCGTATGAAACAAATACATTGGCGGCAACAATTACTTCCACCAATACGATAGCAAGCATTTTTTTCATTCGTTTTGAAATTTTGCCCATACCTTTAATCTCCCTTTAATTTCCTTTACACATAATTATCAATAGTTACATAAAAAAGCATAGTTATACTATTAACTATTATTCTAGATATATCCTATACCATATTGCAGACAATTTCAAGTACTTTTGACCTATTTTTTTGACGGTAATTTCAGTTCATGTAGAAATTGCCAAAATTACTACATGAACTTGTTCCCCAGTATAAGCTTATAATACTTTGCATATCCGTCAATAAAGTGCTGGTTATCATCTATTCTTGCCCTGAAATCATCATGGCGAACGAAAAAGGATCCTAATATTTTGTCCGGCCTTTCCATATACATTGCATATTCAGGATAAAAATAACCATCAAGCATATGAAAAGCGCGATACTTAATAATATCAACAAACTCAGCTTCATCAATCTGATTCATATAGTCAACAGAAATATTATCCTTTTTCATTCTAAGATAAATATCATAAGTTTCCAGCATAAGCTCGAGATATGTATGGTATGAGGTTTGTTGTTTCCTGATTTTTTCACGATTCTCCCATGCATTACGAAGTGCAAAGGTAAAATACTTATCTTCATGCACAAATTTCGTAAACTCATTCATCGCATAAGCCAGCCAATGATCCCTGTATACCACGTAGTCTTTTTCTATAAAGTAATCTATACTCAATCTTGCAGCATCTAGATACTTCACATCACCGGAAATATCATATGCCTTTACAAGTGCATAGGAAGACTCACCATCATAATATACCGTACGAAATGCCTCTTTTACTTCAAAGTTATCAGCGTATAAAACATGCGTCATTTTTCCGGTATTTTTATCCTGTAAAGACAAAATTCCATTTGCAAGTTTACTAATTATCTCAGTAAAATCTCTATCACCAAACACTTCCATGTGTTTTGAAAGAGCAATGATAGCAATACCATTACCGCCAAGTTTAATCTCTTTACTCTTTTCCTCAACGACGAACGCAGTCTCTTCATCCTTATACTTAATTTGCGTAAGAAGGTAATCGATAGCTTTATTGACCGTTTCTATAAGAGAATTGTCTTTTGTAACTTCATATGCGCACATCATGGACCATAAGGTGCCTGTATGGCGGAGAATATTATAAGAAGTCATAACAGCATTAAAAGACGGAAAATAGCCATAAATGAACTTATTAGTCTGTAACATCTGCCTATTTAAATATTGAGAGGATGTTGTGAGTATCTCTTTCACAAAATCAGAAGAGAGTTCTTCTGTAATTCTTCTTCCACAATGTATGCCGGCATCATAGAGCGTATACACTTCCTTATCTGCATCCATAAAAAAGCATTTACAATTAAAAAAATAAGTATATGGCAAGATCAGGGGAATTGTTTTCCTGTCATTCCACTCCAGATATTCCGCTACCCGCTCAATGTTAATACAAGGAACATTCTCATGCCCCGGCTTTGATGCTTTCATCGGTATCACCGAATAATCATAAAGACCGTATGAATTAGCTTCCGCTTCCAAAAATGCCAAATCCATTCTTGGATCCAGGGAAAATCCCATTCTGAAAAAGTTCCGGTATTTCGCTGACAGGAAAGCATCCTTTATATCGGGATAAAAAATCCTTTGAACAAAATCAACAATATCTGCTTTCACCCAGACAGGAGTGATTTTATATTTATCGATTACCATATTAATTTTTTCGCATACTTTTTCCCAGGAAGATTCAAAATCTGAAGCTGAAGCATGGCACACCCGTGCCCTGCTCTTTCCATTGGAAACCGAAATAAAGACAGTATACTTAAATTCATCCTTGATATCACCACATGTTATATTGATCGGATTATCTTTTAAATATTCACAGATACTGTTTCTGATCGTATCCAACTTTCTATTGAAAACTGCTTTAGAAATAAGCTTATTCTTTTCCTCTATAAATTTTTTACTATGTTTTGTCTTCGGATTTGTCTTCATAATTAATCCCCCATAAGCAAATTATAACACGAAAAAGAAAAACCGGCAAAAGCTAATCGCCTTTGCCGGTAACCTCTAAATCAAATTATTTCTCTTCAGATTCCTCTTTCTTCTTACGAGATTTCTTAAGAGCTCTTCCCGATGCGCCTGCAGCACCTAAAGATGTAATCAGACTGAAAAGCCATCCAGCTACTGCCATGCCATCTCCGGTCTCAGGTCTACGTCTCTTACCAAGAACTGCATATTCTACACCTCTTCTTGCTCCTAAAACTGCAGAGTCATCATCTCTTCTTGCTCCGAGCACTTCACCATCATCATCCGTATCTGTGTCAGTATCCGTATCTGTATCGGTATCGGTATCTGTGTCGGTGTCGGTATCCGTATCAGTATCAGTGTCGGTATCAGTGTCGGTGTCGGTATCTGTGTCAGTGTCGGTATCCGTATCTGTATCAGTATCCGTATCTGTATCGGTGTCAGTATCTGTGTCAGTGTCGGTATCCGTGTCAGTATCCGTGTCGGTGTCGGTATCCGTATCTGTGTCGGTGTCATCATCGCCTTCAGAAATTCTTTCACCATAGAGATCAGTAACTGTTGTTTTAACACCAGATAAAGAAAATACTTTATGAGTATTTGCATCAGCTGATAATTTAAAGCGTTTCTCAATCTCCTTAAGTGCTGTTGCATTTACAAGATAACGTAACTCATTTTTATCCAATGCACTTGCATTTACTAAGTATCTTGATTCCTCCTTATTCAATGCACTTGCA
>JBJEMT010000063.1:24190-25655 GCA_051879815.1 Suilimivivens sp.
ATTTACTAAGTATCTTGATTCCTCCTTATTCAATGCACTTGCATTTACTAAGTATTTTGATACTTCCTGAATATCATCCTCGTGTTCAAATGAACCATTCCATGTTCTAATTTCAGTCTTATAAGTTCTTGTTTTTTCAATTATTGTTTTTTCTTGACCCACAAGATCTATCATCGCTAAATGACCTTCAGCACCAAAAGAATTCGTAACATTCTTTCCTATAACAGTACCAGCGAACTCACCTTCTCTATTAGTTGTGATGTTTATATTAGCATTTGGTGCTAATACTATACCTGTAAGACCACTAACATTAATAGTGCATTCTTCATTCGTAACAAACATAACTTTAGAAGCATTAGAAGACAGCACCTCACCATATCTACCAGATGTATAATTCTGATTCAATATATAGGATCCATCAGAACCTATAGTAATACCATACTTCCAAAAATCATATACATTTAATTTACCTAAATCCACTATTGTAACATTTGAAGGCGCATTTGGGGTATATCCTTTTTCACAAATATCAAGTACTAATTGTGTATACTGCTTCCAGTATTGTTCAGTATTGCTTACATCCTCATCACTTAGTTGAATATATGAGTCTTGTGCTTGTTCTTTAGAATCAGTATATGATTTAAAGGATGTAGTTGATTGATTATCATTAATATACGAATTAGAATGATTTCCGTCTGCGTCACAAGCATCGTCATCAACAAACTGATTACCTGTATAAGTTCCGCCAACATAAATTGAACCATTAATATGTCCATTATTATAACAATCATTAAGAGCAATAATATTATAATTTGAAGCATTATCAATATTTACTATTGTATTAGGTTCAATAAACTGTTTAGCAATCACTTTAACATATGCATTCACACTAGATTCCCAAACGTACTCAATACCACCTACAATCTTAGTGTCATTTCCATCATATTCAACAAGTTTTTTTCCACGTCCATAACTTGTATAAAGCTTATCGTCTGTACCGATACCCTCAATCCACAAATATCTTTGAGCTACAGATTCTGACTCAGATGCAATAATATATTTAGCCTGTTCTTCTTCTGAAAGCAAATCATACTGTTCCTGAGTTATTGGATCTGAATCATGTTTTTCCCACGTAGCAGTCCATTCATTGCCAGAAGCATCAATAAGAACAAGATTTTCACCATCAATAGACTTAATAGTATACTCAGCTCCATCTGCACCTTTAACTTTCAAGCCAATAGTTGGATCAGCTGCTAATGAACCCGAATCAGTATCAGTCCAACCAGCTAATGTCGCTGTCAACTTTCCATCTTCGATTTTCACTTCGTAACCGCGACTCTCAAAGTCCTTCCTAAGCTCTGCGAGCGCTGCCGTGTCTGCCGTCAGCCTTGCATCTTCATATTCTGCAGTCTTTAATTCTTCCACTCTCTTTTGGGCTGCCTCCAGGCTTGTGAACTTTTCATCT
>JBJEMT010000064.1:0-5939 GCA_051879815.1 Suilimivivens sp.
CTGATTAGAAAAGCAGTTATTTCTATATTGAAATAACTGCTTTTTATTTGTATTATATTATTATATCTATGTACATTACAATTAGAGGGAGGAAATGTTTATGTGGTCACGAAGTGAACTCAAAAAACGCGCAAAGGAAATCCTGCGTGTAAATTATTGGAAGGCTGTGCTGGTTTCACTTATTTTCAGCTTTGTGAGCGGTAACGGAGGCGGCAGCGGTTCCTCTGCTTCATCTTCCGGTTCTTCATCAAATTCATCAGGCTCCGGCTCTTTCAGCTCGCCGGAAGATCTGAAGATTTTTCTGGCAGCACTGTCTGCCGTACTGGTTATTGTGTTGATTATTGTTGCTGTCGGCATTGTACTTTCTATCTTTGTATTTGCTCCGTTGCAGGTAGGATGCCAGCGTTACTTCCTGATGTGCGGAAGAGAGCCTGCAACCATTAACGAAGTTGTTTTTGCCTTTTCCAATTCCTATATGAATGTGGTTAAGGTCATGTTCTTTAAAAACCTGTATACCTTTTTATGGAGCCTGTTATTTGTGATTCCCGGCATCATAAAATCATATGAATACCGCATGATACCTTATCTGCTTGCGGAAAATCCCGGGCTTGATATGAAGGAAGCTTTTGCACTTACTAAGCAGATGATGGACGGTGACAAGGCAAATGCCTGGGTTCTGGATCTTTCCTTCATCGGATGGGCTATCCTGGGTGCACTTACCTGCTGCATCCTGAATATCTTCTATGTATGCCCTTATCAGAATCTGACAAATGCACAGTTATATGAAGTACTGAAGCGTAAGATTTCCGGACCTGCAAATGGTGGCACTTATCAGGATCCTTATACAAATACAGGTTCCTTATCAGATGGCTCCAACAGTAATCCTTACCTGTAATTTATCTTCGCAAAAGAAAGAGGTCTGCCTATGGCAGACTTCTTTTTTCATTTCTCTTATTCACATCTTCCCGAAGCAGTGCGTACACTGTGGAAAGCAGCGGGATAAAGATCAGCATACCCACAATACCCATGAGACTTCCGCCGATGGTAACTGCGGCGAGCACCCAGATAGAAGGAAGACCCACCGAATTTCCTACCACATGGGGATAAATCAGATTGCCTTCAATCTGTTGTAAGATCAGGAATAATACAATAAAACCAATTGCCTTGGCGGGACTGTCCACCAGTATCAGGAAAGCACCTACTGCACAGCCGATAAAAGCACCTACAATGGGAATCAGTGCCAGAAAAGCAATCATTACCCCTATCATAATGGCAAAGGGGAAACGAAGAATGGTCATTGCAATCACAAACATGACACCAAGAATCACCGCTTCCACACACTGCCCTGTAATGAATCTGCTGAAATTCTGGTTCAAAAGTGCTGCTACCTTCATGATCCATTCATATACAGCCGGTTTTGCATAAGCCCGAGTCATGCGCTGCAGCTGATTCCCCAGTTTTTCCTTCTGCATTAAAATATAGAAGGAAAAAATCAGTGCAATAAAGAAATTTACTGCTCCGCTTGCAATACTGCTTGCAACGGAAAAGGTAGTTACCGCAATGCTTCCCATACCGTTCTTTAAAAAGTCGGCAATTGCGGTAATGACACTTTGCCAGTCGATTTCCTGAATCTCAATATTACTCAGTTGCTCCTGATATTCAGGATCAGAAGCCGCCAAAGTTTTAAGACCATTTATAACATTTTCGAAAAATACCGGTATTTCCTGTGCCAGTACCTTAACTGTAGATACCAGCTGAGGTATCACCGTTATGATCACAAGGGTAATCACAAGCACCACCGAAAGGAAGGAAAGAATCAGACTCACCGGTCTTTTTATTTTAGCATAAGCAGCCTGTTTTCTTGTACTTTGCCCCTTTTTTTCAAACAGCTTTCTTTCATAAAATCTCATGGGCAGATTAAGGATAAAAGCAAAGACGGCTCCCATCAAAAAAGGTTTTACAATGTTAAGCAGAAATAACAAGCTCCGGCAAAGCCAGTCAAACTTTATCAGGATCAAAATAACAACTGCCGTGAAAATAATCAGTCCTCTGATTTTCTTAAGGTTCTTTCGTCCTAAATCCATTACATTTCCTCCAAAAGTCTGATCAGGAATTCCCATACTCTCTTTGTTGATGAGATGCTCAGTTCTTCTTCCGTAGTGTGAATGTTCTTCATATCCGGTCCGATTGATACACAATCAAGATCCTCTATTTTATCTGCAAAAAGACCACATTCAAGACCTGCATGAATTGCCTGAATCTCCGGTTTTTTATGAAACATTTCTTCATAAACCTCCGCCATCTTCTCACGAAGGGGTGAATCCTTGCGGTAGGCCCAGCCCGGATAATCTCCTGTTATCTCCACATCTATACCTGCGAGTTCTGCTATGCTCTTCAATCGGTCAATTAAGGCTTCCTTAGCGCTTTCGATGGAGCTTCTTACTGAAATTCCTGCATGAAAATTTCCATTCCTGCATTCCAGAATACCAAGATTTAAAGAGGTTTCCACAAGTCCCTCCATGGCACCGCTCATCGCCTGCACCCCATGGGGAATACTGTTTAAAAATGCTGTCATACAAGCTGATGCTTTCTCTCCCATAACCATTCTTTCTGTTAACTCATCAAAAGAAATTTCCACCTTAACATCAGGGTCTTTTTCCGCAAGCTCCGTTTTCAGTTCCTTTTCTATTTTTAGAACAGCCTCTTCTGCCATTGCTTTACTTTCCGAAGGCTCCTGTCCCGTTAAAAGAAGCAAAGCTTTGGCTTCTCTTGGAATGGCATTGTCTGCCAAACCGCCCTCCAGAGATTCGATTGAAAAAGAAATTTTCTTTCTCAGAGTGGTCAGAACTCTTCCAAGCAGACAATCAGCATTTCCTCGCTCCTTGTGGATTTCCGCACCTGAATGGCCTCCAAGAAGGCCTGAAATTTTAATAGTACAGGGAATACCCTTTATATTTTCTTCCTGATAAGAAAGGCTGTAGTTTACTCTGGCACCACCTGCACAGCCTGCCAGAAAATATCCTTCTTCCTCAGAATCCAAGTTGATCAGCGTATGTGCCCTGCAGGGCGAAAGGTCAATAGCTCTGGCACCGTCCATTCCCACTTCCTCGTCCACCGTAACCACAAGTTCCATGCGCGGATGCTTATATTCCTCTCCCGCAAGAAGCGCCAGACCGTAGGCAACTGCGATTCCGTCATCACCGCCAAGGCTGGTGTCTTCCGCATAAACGCTGTCCCCATCTGTCCTCAGGCGAAGCCCTTCCTTTTTCATATCAATATCACTGTCCGGCTTCTTGACCGCCACCATGTCCATATGTCCCTGCAGCATAACAGGTTCATGACCCTCATATCCTTTGGAAGCTTCTTTTATGATAATGACATTTCCGATCTCATCCTGATAATGCTCCAGATTTCTCTCTTTTGCAAAATTCACAAGATAGTCACTGATTTCCTTAGTATTGCCTGAACCATGGGGTATACTGCATATTTCTTCAAAATAACAGAACACATCTTCAGGCTGTAATTTTTCAAAAACTCTCATCATACACCTCTCAACTTTATC
The DNA here is from genome assembly GCA_051879815.1 of Suilimivivens sp. GTDB lineage: Bacteria > Bacillota > Clostridia > Lachnospirales > Lachnospiraceae > Suilimivivens. Next base: position 3,563 of record JBJEMT010000064.1, read on the forward strand.
ATGAAATTATCATACCACATTACTATCCTTATCGACATATACTTTTGTTTCACCGATAAACGTCATTTCCTCACCGTCCATACTGCCATAAACATGGACATAATAAACACCAATTGTATCATAAGCAGTCAGATCAATCTCATAGGAGAAATAATTTTCATGATTTCCCGGAACCACAGTCCATGAAAGATCATCCTGTCCGTCTTCTTCACTCCACACGGCATAACTGATCGTGTCCCATGCATCTGCATTGTAGAGTTCTGCGATGATTGCAGTCTGATCATCATTCACATTAGCATAGACGTGCGCTGCCTTTTCATATTCTTCATAGAATAAATCATCAGATAGTTTTACGGCATTGTATTTTGCAAGCTGTTTCTGGAATTCCTGCAGCTGCTCTGCCGACAGGATGTTGATTTCTCCGCCTGCCGTACAATAATATGTTCCCACAGATTCATAATATACATCATAAGAACTCTCACTGTCTAAAGCAAACAAGCTGTCCCCGAGAAAATAATTTGGTGCGGAGATATCGAGAAAATCCAGCACTGTGGGTGCCATATCCAACGAGTTGCGACCGTTTACATCATAGCTTTCCGGTGTAATGCCCTTGTAGTAGATTAACAAAGGGATACGGTCAAGAGAGGGATTATCCCTCTCATACTCAGGAAATGCAGTGACATAATCTGCATCCTGATAGGTTGCATGGTCTGATGTAAAAACTATAATTGTATTTTCAGATAATTTACTTTCATTGAACCGTTCCATGAATGTTCCGATCTGTACATCAAGATCATAAAATCTGTTCAGCAACGCATTTGATCCATCCTCAAATTCCTCAAAGACACCGTCTAAAGTGGCATGAGTACCGAAGGAATACATTGCAAGGAAGAAGGGTTCCCCGTCTTCATTCTGCTCAAGAGCTGTCTCAAACAGCATCTCATAAGCCGCCTTGTCACTGAGTGCATCGGCCATGCCGTCTATTCTGCTTTCGTCTGAGAGCAACTCGTCAAATCCAAAGTTTGCAAGATAATCCGAGAACTCTTTATTTTTCGGTTCAGTATTGATAAAAGAAGTATGATAACCGACGCTTTTAAAAATATCCTGAATGGAAACCAGATAATTTACATCATAGTTTTCCAGCTGATAACCTGAATAAAGCTGTCCGCTGAGCCCCATATAAGTTGCAAATGTATGATTGTAATAATTTGCAAAACTGATAGAAGCATCCTGCAGCGCTGAGACATTCGGCATAATATTTCTTGGATCCTCAATAATATTTTGAGACATTCCCTCCGCAAAAATAAGTATCACATTGGGCTTTTCCGAAATTCCTTCCGGCTTTTGAAAATAGTCTGCCACAGTATCGGCATAAAATTCATTTTCCTCATGAGATGACTGCGTATCACCAGCCATGGTGCCAGCCACATCACTTACTGCGCTGCTTACCGCCCTGCTCCGCGCCATCTGCTGCTGACAAAGCATATAAACCGCCCGATAAGGAGAATACTCAATAATACCTGTGAAAATAATTCCGGCATATAACACACCTGCAGTAATCCAAAGCGTACCCATCATTTTTTTACTGCCTTTAATGGGAAATACAGGTAAAAATGTAAACAGAAGAATCAATGCGACCGACAGCCCATAGCTAAAGATTTTTCCGCTGAGCGCATTGACAGAATCCAAATTTGCCAGCATTACTGCACTGACAAATGTGCTTCCCCAGTACAGCACCGCAAACTGAATATTCATCAGCAATAACGCCGACACATTAAAAATATAACCTATCCACCTTTTCATATGGCAAAGCAGATCTGTCAATAAGGCGATCAAAAACACTTCTGCCAGTGCGATTACAACATAACGCCATGTCATCTTATGTACCGTTACTGTTAAAATCGGAAACAGCATTGCAAAAAGGTACTTTAATGCCAGACAGATACAGGAACATATCCTCTTTTTTCTCATTGTATCAAGTATTTCCTTCCTTAATCCGAATTTCCGTTCTTAATAGAAAAAAGACCTTATCATTTCATAAGGTCTTTCATCTGTTCCATAGAAACTATGCAAGCTTGCTTTTTGCAAGTTCTGTAAGGGTCTTAAATCCTTCTGCATCATTTACTGCCATCTCTGCCAGCATCTTTCTGTTAATGTCTACGCCTGCTTCCTTAAGACCATACATAAACTTACTGTAAGATAATCCGTTTAATCTTGCTGCTGCATTAATACGTGCGATCCATAACTGTCTGAACTGACGCTTTCTTTCCTTACGACCTGCATAAGAAGAAGCCAAAGCTCTCATTACGGACTGCTTTGCTACTCTATACTGTTTGCTTCTGGCTCCTCTGTAGCCCTTTGCAAGCTTTAATACTCT
>JBJEMT010000065.1:0-5833 GCA_051879815.1 Suilimivivens sp.
CATTATATTTTATAAATTATTCTTTGCTTCAAAATCTTCAATATACTGTATCAGCAGCTTAACAGTACCATCAATACCTAAAATACTGCTGTTAATGCAAAGATCATAGCTGTCCGCGCGTCCCCATTTTTTTGAAGAGTAATAATTATAATAGCTTTGTCTTTGTTTGTCCTTCTTAATACACATTTCCTTCGCTTTAGCAGCATCAAGATTATATTTAGTCATAATACGCTTTGTCTTTGTTTCTTCATTACCATAAATAAAGATATGTACACAGTTTTTAAGATCATTTAATGCATAATCTGCACAGCGTCCTACAATCACACAAGGACCTTCACTGGCAATTTTTTTAATGGCATCGAATTGTGCCAAAAATACCTTATGGCTTATTGGCATATCAACAAAATGGGATGCATTGTAGCCAAATGAATACGTATCCATAACAAGATTGTAAAGAAAGGAACTGGTAGGACGTTCATCATGATTCTCCAACATCTCTTCACAAAAACCGCTTTCCTTTGCCGCCCTGCTCAGAAGCTCTTTATCGTAACATTTAATGCCAAAATAATCGGCAACCTTCTCTCCTATCTCACGTCCCGCAGAACCAAATTGTCTGCCGATAGTAATTATAGTATTCATATGGTGCCCTCCTATAGTTAACTTATGATTACAGTATACTCTAAATATACAAAAAATTCAACGCATTGTCAGAAAAAAAGGACACTGGCATATACCAGTGTCCTAATTTTTTACAACTTAAAACATACAATTAAATTATTGTGCCTTCTTAGCAAATAATACCTTTGCACCATCGATGATCAGAATAACAGCAAGAACTACAAGAGGAACAATGATAATGCTCTGAAGAACATCAGTAAACAGTGCTGTACCTGTTACAGCCCCACTAATTGCTTCTCCAACATTCTTCTTAAATGTCAATACTAAGGAAGAAAGTGTTGCACATGCCATGAATACGATAGGTATATAAAGCATCTTGTTGTTCTTTCCAATCTTCTTTAAATAAGCTGCAAGTGCAAGGAATGCAGGAACTGCAACTAACTGGTTAGCAGCACCAAACAAAGGCCATACCTTGGTGTATCCTGCAAGGCAGAGTACAAATCCAAAGAATGCAGTAATAACTGTTGCAACATACATATTGTCCAGTTTCAGCTTCTTGCCTGCTTCTGTACCAGCGAATAATTCCTGGAACATGAAACGACCAAGTCTGGTACCTGTATCAAGGCTTGTTAAGCAGAAACAGCTTACAGCAAGCATAATGATTGTCTTTGTTGCATTAACTGCTCCCTGACCAAATCCGATGGTTGCAAAGAAGTTAGAAATTGCAGTACCGAAAATAATGGTAGGTGAAATTGCAGAAAGACCTAATGCTTCCTGAACAGCAGCCTGAGAACCATTGCTTGAAAGTGTACCGATAGCAATCAAGGAAATAACTGCAAGTACACATTCGATTAACATGGAACCATAACCAACCATAAGAGCATCCTTTTCATTGGACAGCTGCTTTGATGTTGTACCGGATGCAATCAGTGAATGGAAACCTGAAATAGCACCGCAGGCAATGGTAATAAACAGTGTAGGGAATAAATAATTTCCGTTTACTGCAAAACCTGTAAATGCAGGTGTCTGGAATGTAGTTGATGCAGGATTAACAATTGTTGCACCAATAATACCGATAACAGCTGCAGCCATCATGAAATAAAGTAAGAATGAACTTAAATAATCTCTGGGCTGTAACAGAATCCATACAGGTGTTACAGATGCAATGATAATGTAAATAAATACAAATCCAATCCAGAAGTTCTTAGGAAGATCCAAAGGACAAGCTAAACCGATACCAACACATACAGCAAGTAAAATTACACCAAGTACAGTTGCTACTGCCATGGGAGCATTCTTTCTGTAAACCAGAAAACCAAAGCCGATAGCTAAAGGAATAAACAGTAAAGATGCAGTTGCTACAGAACCGTTGCTGGCACTTCCGCCATGGCTTGCGCCGATGAAGCTGTTTGCAACGATATCACCAAATGCTGCGATAACCAGTAATAATACCAGCCATGCAAATACGGTGAACAGAATTCTTGTTCTGTGTCCGATATTATCTTCGATAACTTCACCTAAGGATTTACCTTCATGACGAATGGATACAAATAATGCACCAAAGTCCTGAACGGCACCAAAGAAGATACCACCAATAACAATCCATAAGAAACAAGGTACCCATCCGAAAAATGCTGCCTGAATAGGTCCGTTAATAGGGCCCGCACCGGCGATGGATGAAAAATGATGTCCCATCAAAACAGGTGTTTTAGCGGGGCAATAGTCAACACCGTCTTCCAATTCGTAAGCAGGTGTCTTTCTGTTGGGATCAAGTCCCCATGTTTTAGCAAGGTAACGGCCGTATGTAAGGTAAGCTACAACCAAAATTACGATTGCTAAAATAATTAATAATAATGCGCTCACAACAATCCCTCCTAATTAATAAATTTTTTCTTATGTTTTGAGCATTTTCTTATATAAAGCAAATGTATAAACATTTGCATATAAGCTTATTTTCCGGAAAGATCCTGTTTATATGGAGTGATACCTCTCTCCTCTATAAACTGTTTAAATCCTACCTTTCCTTCATCCACATCCTTAAAGACGCCTTCAAAAATCGCTCTTTTGGAACGTCCATGGTAATTACTGCAGAATTTCCGGTCTTCCAGAGAAACACAAAGTATCGTTCCCCGCGAAAAACCTCTCATGTTAAATTTGTAACCTTTTTCAAAACGATAATGCTTTATTTTCTTTGCAATCGCTTTCGGAAGCGTTCTTTTTGAAATGATCACTACATTCAGATAACTGGACATATGATTTGGTTCGGGAAGTTTTTCCTTCTTACGGACCAGTACAGGTTCCATATAATCCCGAATGATACTTTCCGCTTCTTTCATCACTTCATCTGTACACTCTTCTGCTTCCATGAACAAAATATGTTCATAGCTTCTGGTTGACCACATATTGATTTCGCGAACCAGAATGTACTTCTCTATGTGCGAAAAAAAATACCCGTACGCAGGGTACTCTTTACCATTTATCACGTAAGGCTGATAAATGTCGAAACTCCCGGAATAACGCAAAAGGAGCCGGTCAAGGTATTCAGCCGTTTCCATAATTCATACCCCTTTGTATCATATTAAGATTTTCTTTAACTAAAATTTATAAAAATTAAATTTTCATTAACTTAAATGATAATACCATGAAAACCTTTATATTTCAACTAATTTCTGTAAAAATAAAAATTAATCAATGGAAAAAATGAAGATTAATCAATCTATTATAAAATATTTAAAAGTTTTATAAAATATTCCGGTAACGGAGCATCAGTTTCAATATATTCATCGGTTGAAGGATGATGAAAGCCAAGCGTCTTTGCGTGAAGACACTGCCCCTCCAGCCGAAACGGACTTCTAAAGGCTGCGCCATAGGTTTCATCTCCAAGCAGCGGATGACCAATACTCGCCATATGCACCCTGATCTGATGGGTTCTGCCGGTTTCAAGTATACATTCTACATAAGTATATTTTTCAAAATGCCGCAGTACTCTGTAATGGGTGATGGCATCCTTGCCGCCGTTTTTTACAACCGCCATTTTCTTGCGGTCATTGGGATGCCTGCCAATCAATGTATGAATGGTTCCTTCTTCTTCCTTTAATGCCCCCCAGACAATTGCATGATATTTACGCACAATACTGTGTTTTTTCAGCTGTTCTGCAATAGAGGCATGGGCAAAATCATTTTTGCAGGCAATGACAGAGCCTGTGGTATCTTTATCAATTCTGTGGACAATACCCGGTCTGAGCACTCCGTTGATGCCGCTTAAGTTACCGTGGCAATGATAAAGAAGTGCATTAACAAGCGTCCCTGAATAATGTCCGGGTGCCGGATGTACAACCATATTCTTTGGCTTGTTTACCACGATGACATCATTATCTTCATATAAAATATCCAGGGGGATATTTTCCGGTTCAATATCTGGAGTTATGGCAGGTGGAAGATATAACTTAATTTCATCTTCCGATTTTACTTTATAATTAGGTTTGACTGCCTTAGCATTAACTGTAATATTATCATCAGTCATCAGTTTCTGAATATAAGAACGGGAAAGCGAATCCATAAGTTCACTTAAATACTTATCGATTCTCTCTCCCTCTGATTCTTCTGAAACAATAAAATGAAATTCCTGTAATTCTTCTGCCATAAATTATTTTAATTCCCTGAATTTTTTCTGGTTAAAGCTTAAAAAGTTAAAATCATTTTCCCTATACACAAACAGCACTTCAATGATCAGTATAAAGGTCGCAAAAGTCACATACATATCTGCAACATTGAAAATGGGAAAGTTGATCAGTACAATATAAATAAAGTCAACAACATAGTCCAATCTCAATCTGTCGATCATATTTCCTATTGCCCCGCTGGCAATCATCGTTAACAGAATATGAAGCTTTAAATATTTTTTGTCGTCAGGCGTACGAAAAAGCACAAATACAATCACCCCTAAAAATACAAGGGCAACAAATACAAAAAGCATTTTCTGATTCTGCAGCATACCAAAGGCTGCTCCTCTATTCTCAAGATAATTGAATTCAAGTACACCATCAATAATATTGAAAGCAGGTCGATCCTTTAATTTGATCACTGCCAGATGTTTTGTTATGCGGTCGATTACTACCAATACGATCAGCAGTATAAGATCAAAACATAAAAGCTTTCCTTTCTCTTTACTCATGCAATCACCTTCTGTTTTTTTATTCGCCATCCTCTACATAGAGAATTTCCTTTACTGCATTCAGGATATCTTCATCTGTTACATTCAGATCAATAACAGCCTTTCCTACCTTTTTAAGAAGAACAAATTTGATCATGGAGCCTTCCATCTTCTTATCTGACTTTGTGAAGGCAAGTATTTCTTCCGGATCAATTTCTTCTACGGTAATAGGCAGATTAAAAGGAACAAACATATCTCTTATTTCATAGTATTCCTCCATGGAAAGCCATTCATGCTTCCAGGAAATAAAAGCAGCAGCTACGCAGCCAAGCGCCACACATTCACCGTGTAACAGAGTAAATTTCTTTGCTTTTTCAATGGCATGACCAATGGTATGGCCGAAATTCAGGAGCGCCCTGTCTCCTTTTTCTGTAGGATCCTTTTCCACAACAAGCTTCTTGACCATGCAGCTTCTCTGAACCATTTCAAGAAGAGTTTCCTCTTCCCTGTCGCAGATCTCGTACATTTTATCAAGAAGCCATTCATAGAATGCGCCGTCTTTTATAAGCCCATGTTTCATTATCTCCGCAAAACCATTGAAAAACTGCCTGTCATCAAGCGTTTTTAACGTGGAAACATTCATATATACCAGCTTTGGCATGTAAAATGCGCCTACCATATTTTTATACCCGTCAAAATCCACTCCTGTTTTGCCGCCTATGCTGGAATCTGCCTGTGCCAGCAAAGTAGTGGGTATCTGAACAAAGTCCACTCCTCTTAAATATGTTGCTGCAATAAATCCGGTTACATCACCTACAACACCGCCGCCAAGAGCAATCAGAATATCTTTCCGGTCAAATTTCTCTTCTATCAAAAAGCGATAGGCTTCCCTTACCGTATCCAGCGTCTTATTCTCCTCGCCTGCGGAAAAAGAATAAATAACATTTTTTTTGCAGTTACCGTTTAAGAGTTCCATAATTTCATCACCATAGAATCCTTTTACATGAGAATCCGTAATAATACATACTTTTCTTTCGGTAATATTCAGTTTTTGAAGTTCTT
>JBJEMT010000066.1:0-12053 GCA_051879815.1 Suilimivivens sp.
GGTGCTGGGAAAACGGACAGAAAAAGTAACACCGCTGATAGAAGAAAAGTATGATGAGATCTATGAGATATGCGAAAAGGGGAACAGGCTGTTGTTCTGAATAAACTATAAATTGATATTTTAAAGGTGAGCGAGAAGATGAAAAAATACTTGCAATCATCTTAACAAAATGTTAACATCTAATATAATGAAGCAGTATTCACGAAGAAGTGATACCGGAGAGGCTTGTGACTTCATGCGTGAACTAAGGGACAAATGGCAGGTAATCTTCGGATTATCTGCTTTTTATATGAAGGAGGAGTACATATGATAGAAACTATCACAAGTATCAACAATGCCGTAAACGGAGTGGTATGGGGTGTTTTCGGAATCGCTCTGCTGTTCATTTCCGGCGTAGTAATGACCATTGTAAACAAGGGATTCCAGTTCGGACATATCAGACTCTGGATGAAAAACACCATCGGCGCTATTTTTTCCGACAAACATATTACAAAGCACACGGATAAGGAAGACAGAGCCATTTCCCAGTTCCAAAGCCTTTGTACCGCACTTGCGGCTACCATAGGAACCGGAAATATCGTAGGTATTGCCACTGCTATTATCGCCGGTGGTCCCGGTGCTATTTTCTGGATGTGGATCATGGCGATTTTTGGTATGATGACAAACTATTCCGAAAATGTGCTTGGTATTTTTTACCGTCGCAAAAATGATAAAGGTGAATGGTGCGGAGGCGCCATGTATTACTTAAGGGACGGTCTTGGAGCAAAAAAAGGCTGTAAGCAGATCGGTTCCATACTTGCCATACTGTTCAGCTGCTTCTGCGTGCTGGCAAGCTTCGGTATCGGTAATATGAGCCAGACCAACTCCATTGCAGGTAATATGAATTCAGCCTTTGGTATTCCTACCTGGGTGACAGGTATTTTCATCGTAGTACTGTCAGCGCTTGTAATTCTCGGCGGTTTAAAGAGAGTAGCTGCGGTAACGGAAAAGCTTGTTCCCTTTATGGCAATTCTTTATGTGATCGGTGCATTGATCATTTGCGTCGCTCATATCAATATGTTTGGTGAAGTATTTACCGCCATCTTTAAGGGAGCTTTCGGCATGAAAGCTGTCGGCGGCGGTGTTCTTGGCTATGGCATTAACATGGCAATCACCTGGGGCTTTAAGAGAGGAGCCTTCTCAAATGAAGCCGGCCTTGGTTCCTCTGTTATGGTTCATTCAAATTCCAACGTAAAGGAGCCTGTCCGTCAGGGTATGTGGGGTATCTTTGAAGTATTTGCCGATACCATTGTGGTTTGTTCCCTGACAGCTTTTGCAATCCTGTCTTCCGGGCTTGTCGACTTGGAAACCGGTAAGATGATCTCCGAAAATGCAGGTTCCGGGCTTGTAGGTGAGGCATTTGCCACTGTTTTCGGTTCTATCGGACCAAAATTCATAGCCATTGCCATTCTTCTCTTTGCTTATTCCACGGTACTTGGCTGGAGTCATTACGGTTCCAAAGCTTTTGAATTTTTATTTGGCACGAAGGCAATGGTTGTATATAAGGTGGTATTTATCATTGTTACTTTCTTTGGATGTACCATGAGCCTGAGTCTTGCGTGGGATCTGTCCGATACCTTCAACGGTCTGATGATGATCCCTAACCTGATCGGTGTTCTGGCACTTTCGGGAACCGTAGGAAAGATCACAAAAAATTATGTGAACCGCACGCTGCACGGATCAAAGGAAGAACCCATGTACTCTGCTTTTGAAGATGTGCAGAAGGCACAGATGGAAGCTCCTGAAGAACAGTGATCATCATTTGAATAAAAACTGAATACTAAGGAAAGCAATAAGTAAGATGGAATATTCCGTAAAAATGTGTTATAGTGAAATCATTAGACGCGGTATGCTTTGCAAACCGCCTTATTGGATTAAGAATCAGGAGTGATTACAGCTTGAAGAAAACACTGAAACGAATCGGAATTGTTATTATCCTGTTACTTATTGCTTTTTTTGCTTATGCGGCATATGTTTTCAGTACCTGGTATCGTCTGCCTGACAAATTGACTTTAGAAGTCAATAGAAACGGTTCCAATTCCTATTTTGAAGATGAAAAGAAGATTGAAACCGGAAAATATTACTGGATCATGACTTACAATATCGGTTTTGGCGCTTATCGCAAGGATTACAGCTTCTTTATGGACGGAGGGAAATCCTCCTGGGCTAAGGATGAAGAAAGTGTGATTGCCGGTGTATGCGGTATGGGGGAGATTATCAATAATGTTAATCCCGATTTCGTACTTTTGCAGGAAGTGGACGTGGACGGTACCCGCTCTTTTCATGTGAATGAACTGGAACTGATGAATCAGTTTGTAAAGGGGTATTATTATACCTATGCCCAGAATTATGATTCCCCGTTTTTATTTTTCCCGCCATGGCAGCCCCACGGTGCCAATGAGTCGGGAATCGTGACCTACTCACGAAATGAGATTACAGATGCTATGAGAAGGAGTCTTCCTGTTTCGGAATCCTACAGTAAACTGTTGGATCTTGACAGATGTTATTCCATCTCAAGGATTCCCATGGAGGGCGGAAAGAGCCTTTGCATTTACAATATTCATATGTCTGCCTATGGCAGCAGTGCTGAGAGCAGGGAAGGCCAGCTTTCCATGCTTTATGCGGATATGGAGGCTGATTACAGACTGGGCAACTATGTCATCTGCGGAGGTGATTTTAATCACAATCTGAAAACAGATAATGATGAGAATGCGCCGGAGTGGGTATATCCTTTCCCGAGAGAAAGTCTGCCAGAGGGATTCCGTCTGGCAATCGACAGTGCCAAGGCAGACGATATCGCTCATAACAGCTGCAGAAGTGCAGAAAAGCCTTACGATGAGGAGACTTCCTATACCGCGACACTGGATGGATTTATTGTTTCTGACAATGTGACAGTCAATTATTACTCCAATATGGACTGGGGCTATGAGCTTTCCGACCACGATCCCGTGATCATGCAGTTCAGGCTGGAGTAAAACAGGAATAGAAATAAGTTTGATGCGTATACTAGCCCGTATAGGAAAGCGTTGTGCTTTCGGAAAAGGGAGAGGCACAAAATGACATCAGGTACGGTTTTATATTTAAAAGCAGAGCAGAATGCGGAGGTAATGGAAGAACACGTGAGGGTGCAGGACATTGCCTCCGTTTATTGTTCTGACAGTAGTGTCAGTGAAAAGGCAAAGAACCTTGAAGTATACAGTTTTCAGGAAAAAGAAGAAAAACGACAGGTGATCAGTGTTTTAAAAGTGATAGAGCTGATAGAAAAAAAGTGTCCCGATGTAATCGTGGAAAGCATCGGAGAGAATGCTATATTGATCGAATTGGTCAATATAGACAGACATAAAAGTTCCGCTCAAATGCTAAAGCTTATCTTTGTGGGTCTGATCAGTTTTTTTGGAACCGGATTTACGATTATGGCGTTTCACAATGATATCAGTATCAATAAAGTATTTGCAAGTGTGTATGAGATGGTAATGGGCTATCCCTCTGACGGATACAGTGTTCTGGAGATCTCTTATTCCCTTGGTCTTGCTGTGGGAATTATTCTTTTCTTTAACCATGTGGGAAGAAAAAGACTGACCAAAGACCCTACACCGATTGAAGTGGAAATGCGTATCTATGAATCTGACGTAAATAAGGCACTCATTGAAACGGCGGACAGGGAGGGCAGGACTATTGACGCTCCTTAAACAGATCGTTCTTGCTTTCTCCGGCTGTTCTTTCGGACTGCTTTCTTCGGCAGGAGTGTTTACGGTACTTGCTTCTGTAGGTCTGATTCCGAGATTTGCAGGAAAAATGCATGTGGCAGATCAGGCATTGGCACTGGAAGAAGCAGTGATTCTGGGAACCATAATCGGAGGACTTGCCAGTGTATTTTCCGACTATGGGAAAATAGGCAGTTATGTACTTACAAATCAGCTGTTTGGCGCACAGACTGTAGAAATTTGGAAAGGAATCGGATTTTCGTTTCTGATTATTTTTGGTTTCTTCTCAGGAATCTTTATCGGATGTCTTGCCTTTGCTATTGCGGAAATGCTGGATTCCATTCCCATTTTTGCAAGGAGGATCGGATTTCACCATGGCCTTTCTGTGGCAGTTACGGCAGCGGCTTTTGGAAAGCTGTTCGGCAGTCTCTTTTATTTTGCAAAGGGAATTTTCTTATCAGGCGGCTGACAGAGCTGTTCAGAAAACTGTGACTGCCTTGCAGAAAGTATTGAAAAAAAAGAAAAAGTTGATTAAAATAGAACTGCATGTACGGATGGGAGGAATGGAAATGCGTTCTATGGTATTTAAGATGGAGCGGCCAGGGCTCCTTCATGAGGGCGATGCGATTACGGTGACAGAAGGTGTTCTGCCAAGTAACTATTATTACACCATCGACCCGTCACTTGCCATGTCCGGCAATATTCCCTTCAGGGAGAGGCTGAAATCCAGAAATGGCAAAGTGATCAGTGTGATCCAGAATGAAAGAGGATTCTACGTGACGGCAGAATTTGATGAATAGTTCAGCCGTGAAAATGTAATAAGTAAGGAGGAGAAGTATTATGTTAAAAAAAGTAGCAACAGATAAGGCTCCGGCAGCCATCGGACCTTATTCCCAGGGAATTATAGTAAACGGTCTTTTGTTTGCCTCAGGACAGATTCCCATTGTCCCTGCCACAGGAGCCATTGCAGAGGGGGATATCACTGTTCAGGCAAAGCAGGCGATTGAAAATGTAGGTGAGATTTTAAAGGAAGCGGGAACCGATTATGAACACGTGGTTAAGACCACCTGTTTTCTTGCAGATATGGCAGATTTCGGTGCGTTTAACAGCGTATACGAAAAATACTTTACCGGTAAGCCTGCAAGAAGCTGTGTAGCGGTAAAGCAGCTGCCCAAGAATGTTCTTTGTGAAGTTGAGGTCATTGCAAGTCTTACGGAATAAGGATTGCGGATTTATTATGAGTAATGTGATATTAATAGGAATGCCGGGTGCAGGAAAGAGTACCGTAGGGGTCGTGCTTGCCAAGAAGCTTGGTTACAGCTTTACGGACTCCGACCTGGTTATCCAGCAGAAAACGGGAAAGCTGCTTCATCAGCTCATAGAAGAGAAAGGTGAAGCAGGTTTTCTTATGCTTGAAAATGAAATAAATGCATCGCTTGAACTTACCCGTCATGTGATCGCAACAGGCGGAAGCGCCGTTTACGGGAAAGCTGCCATGGAACACCTTGGGAAGACGGGCAGTGTGGTTTATCTGAAACTGCCTTATGAAGAACTTAAGGAGCGCCTTGGAAATCTTCATGAGCGGGGGGTAGTGCTAAAGGAAGGCTTTACTCTCTTTGATCTGTATGAGGAAAGAAGTCCTTTGTACGAAAAATATGCGGATATCACCATTGATTGTGAGAAAAAGCAGATCAGGGAAATTGTGGAAGAAATCAGTAGAAAGTATAAGGAGCAGTAGAACATGAAAAAATTTTCACTAAAGAGCAGTCTCCTTTTGTTTCTGGCAGCATTTATCTGGGGTGTTGCCTTTGTGGCGCAAAGCGTCGGTATGGACTATATGGGGCCGCTAACCTTTAACGGTGCGAGGTTCCTGATGGGAAGCCTTGTGCTTTTACCTGTGGTGATGTTAAGGCGAAAGAACAACAAAAAGGCAGGGATTGCCCCTGCAGATTTAAAAACCACCGTAACCGGCGGCGTGTGCTGTGGACTGGCACTTTGCAGTGCAGCCCTGTTCCAACAGTACGGAATCATATATACCACGGTGGGAAAAGCAGGATTTATTACCACGCTATACATTATTCTGGTTCCTTTCTTCGGAATCTTTTTAAAGAAAAAAATTCCGGGCAAGGTGTGGATCGGCGCCGTGATTGCGGCAGCAGGAATGTATCTTCTCTGTATGAGTGAAAAACTGGCGCTTTCAAAGGGAGATGCTCTTGTATTTATCTGCGCTGTTCTTTTTTCCATACATATATTGGTGATTGATTATTTTTCACCGAAGGCAGATGGTGTGGAACTGTCATGCCTCCAGTTCCTGACAGCGGGGCTTATCGGGATCATCGGAGCGTTCTTTTTTGAACAGCCAACCTTTCAGAGTCTGATTGACGGCATTATTCCCCTTGCTTATGCGGGCATCCTGTCAAGCGGAGTTGCCTATACCCTTCAGGTGATCGGACAGAAGGATATCGATCCTACTATCGCTTCCCTGATCCTCAGCATGGAATCCGTGTTTTCCGCACTGGCAGGCTGGGTAATCCTGAAACAGAAATTGAGTGCCCGAGAACTGCTTGGCTGTGTGTTTGTATTTGCCGCAGTGATTCTGGTACAGCTTCCCGGGAAAAAGCATAAAACGGCAAAATAAGGATATGCTATATTCCATAATCAATGAAAATCGGAGGTTGTTATGGAATATATTAATGCTTTTTGGGTAGGCGGACTGATCTGTGCGCTGGCACAGATTTTAATGGAAAAAACAAAGATGATGCCGGGCAGGATCATGGTGCTTCTGGTATGTCTTGGTGCCGTGATCGGTTTCTTTGGCTGGTATGATCCCTTTGTGGAATTTGCGGGAGCAGGTGCTTCAGTTCCCCTTCTTGGTTTTGGTAATGTACTGATGAGGGGCGTGAAGGAAGCAGTGGAGCAGGATGGCTTTATGGGGCTGTTTTCCGGCGGTTTCAAAGCAGGGGCTGTTGGTACATCGGCAGCACTGATCTTCGGATATTTGGCGAGCTTGATCTTTAAACCAAAAATGAAACGATAAATAGATGACAGGAGGAAAAACATGATACAGGAGAGGTTGGCAGGGCTTCGCTCTGCCATGAAGGAGGCTGAAATTGACTGTTATATCATTCCCACATCGGATTATCATAACAGTGAATATGTCAGTGAGTATTTTATGGTGCGTAAGTATTTCAGCGGATTTACGGGATCTGCGGGAACACTGGTGGTATTTGAGGATAAGGCGGCATTGTTTACGGACGGACGCTACTTTATTCAGGCTGCCAGACAGCTGGAAGGCAGCGGTATCACCTTGATGAAAATGGGTGAGCCTTCTGTTCCTACGCTGCAGGAATATGTAAACCGGGAATTAAAAGAGGGACAAAATATCGGTTTTGACGGCAGAGTTATCACTGCGGGAGAAGGTCTTGATTTTGAAAAGACTGCAGCCGGGAAGGGCGGAAAAGTAATTTATGACCTTGACCTTGCAGAGAAAATCTGGAAGGAGAGACCGACCCTTAATTTCACACCTGTATTTGTCCTTTCGGAAGAATACAGTGGAGAAAGCTGTAAGGTTAAGCTGAAGAGACTCAGGGAAAAAATGAAAAAAGAAGGGGCAGATGTTCATGTGCTTACCACTCTTGATGATATTGCATGGCTTTTTAATCTCAGGGCGAAAGATGTGGAAAGCTGTCCTGTGTTGTTATCCTATGCAGTGATTACGCATAAGGAAGCTGTCCTTTTTGCAGGGGAATGTGCCTTTGATGAAAAAGTAAAAAAATATCTTGGCGAAAATGATATCACTTTAAAGGCATATGATCATTTCTATACATATGTTTCCGACAGAGTAAAGGAAAAGCCACAGGAAAAGATACTTGTATGTGAAAACAGGATCAACTATCGATTGAAAAAAGACCTGGGAAATGCGGACATCATCGATAAGCCTAATCCGACCACAATAATGAAGGCGGTAAAAAACACAACTGAGCAGGAGAATTTGAGAAAGGTTCATCTGATGGATGCCGTTGCGGTAACCAGATTTATGTACTGGCTGAAAACAAATGTGGGAAGGATTTCCATGTCAGAGCTAAGTGCATCTGATTATCTGGAAGATCTGCGTGCCGAAAACGAATCCTACATCGAGCCAAGCTTTGCTACCATCTGTGCCTATGGGGCTAACGGTGCCATCATCCATTACACGGCGACACCGGAATCTTATTCGCAGATCGAGCCAAAAGGCATGCTCATGGTGGACAGCGGCGGTCATTACTATGAGGGAAGCACTGACATTACCAGAACCTTTATTCTGGGAGAAATCTCAGAAGAAATGAGACAGCATTTTACGCTGGTGGTAAGGGCCATGCTTCGCCTTAAGAGCACAAAATTCCTATATGGCTGTAAGGGAGTCAATCTTGACCTTGCTGCCAGGGAAGTATTTTGGGAGAAAGGTCTCGATTATAAGCATGGAACCGGTCACGGTGTGGGTTATCTTCTGAATGTGCATGAAGGACCTAACAGCTTCCGGTATAAAGTGCTGCCGGGCAGCGACAATGACTGGGTGTTTGAGGAGGGAATGGTAACTACTGATGAACCGGGTATCTATATAGAAGGAAGTCATGGCGTCAGAATTGAAAATGAGCTTCTCTGCAGAAAAGGTGAGAACAATGAGTATGGACAGTTCATGGAATTCGAAGATCTGACATATGTTCCCATTGACCTCGACGGTCTTGATATCAGTGCTATGGACCGGAAGGAAATCGCGGTTTTGAATGAGTATCATAAGGAAGTTTATGAAAAACTGGAGCCATTCTTTGAAGGAGAAGAACTGGATTGGTTAAAGAAGGCTACACGTGCAGTATAACTGACCGGAACAGTCGAAAATTCCCGGATTAAAAGGCCGGGGAAAAAGTGGCATATCTGCTTGACGGATATGCCATTTTTTGATATGTTATTGCTTAAAGGATTTTAGGCGGTAACGCTGAAAATGAAAAAGTACATATGGAGGAGATAGAGATGAGTAAAGAAAAAGTCATGGTCGGCGAAGAAGGCATCTTCGACGCAAAACAACTCGGTGTTCCCAAAATGCTGGTTCTCGGATTACAGCATATGTTCGCAATGTTTGGAGCAACAGTAGTCGTTCCCGCACTGACAGGTTTGGATGTTTCCACTACACTGTTATTCGCAGGACTCGGCACATTGTTGTTCCATTTTTTATCTAAGGGAAAGGTGCCGGCATTCCTCGGTTCTTCCTTTGCATTCCTGGCAGGATACTGGGCAATTGCACCAAATGGGGAACAGGAACTTTTACCCTATGCATGCTTTGGCGTGGCATGTGCAGGTCTTCTGTATCTGATACTTGCAGGACTGATCAAGGCATTTGGTATCAATAAGGTTATGAGATTTTTCCCGCCTATTGTCACAGGTCCCATTATTATCGCAATCGGACTTAACCTGTCACAGTCTGCTATTGAAAACTGTGCATCTAACTGGTGGATTGCAATTATCGCTATTATCATAGTGATTATCTGCAATATCTGGGGTAAGGGAATGATCAAGATTATCCCTATCATTATGGGTGTTGTTGGTTCTTATCTGATTGCAGCTGTTACCGGCAATGTAGATTTCACCCCTGTTAAGGAAGCTGCATGGATCGGACTCCCTGTTCACTGGAATAACACAGTATTTTCTCTGATTGGAAAAGCAGATGCTTCCCTGCTTATTACGTCGGTGATCACTATTATGCCTATCGCTCTGGCAACTATGGTAGAGCATATCGGTGATATTTCAGCGATTTCTTCCACTGTTGGGAAGAATTTTATTAAAGATCCCGGACTTCACAGAACACTGACAGGCGACGGTCTTGCTACTACACTGGCTTCCCTTTTTGGAGCACCTGCCAATACTACTTACGGAGAAAACACAGGTGTGCTTTCCCTTACCAGAGTTTTTGATCCCCTGGTAATCAGAATTGCAGCAGTGTTTGCTATTCTGTTCTCCTTCTCACCCAAGATTGCAGCAGTCATTTCCTGTATGCCTACTGCAACGCTTGGCGGTGTGTCACTGGTACTTTACGGTATGATCTCTGCGGTAGGTGTTCGTAATGTAGTAGAGAATAAGGTGGATTTCTCAAAGAGCCGCAATGTTATCATTGCAGCGCTGATCCTGGTACTTTCCATCGGTATCAATTACAGCAGTGCAGGTTCCATCTCATTCAGCATCGGTTCCGTAAATATCAGTCTTTCCGGTCTTGCAGTCGGTGCCCTTATAGGTATCATCTTAAATGCGGTTCTGCCCGGTAAGGATTACAGTTTTGATGAGGATAAGCCTTCCGATACCGGTGTGAATTTTGAGGTATAGGATTTGTCAAAAATCATAAGGTCATGAAATGAGAGCCGCTGCAGCGCAGACATTTATCTGCTTTGCAGCGGCTTTTTTCTCTCCGCCGTTTCCCTTTTGTCCGGTTTGTCTTCTATTTTTCTTCCAATGCTTTGCACATTCCCTTTTTTTTGAGTATACTATAATTGGCATCTGCCTGAATCACAGGAAGCAGATGAAATAAATAACGATAGCAGGAGCAGATGATGAAGAGAATCCCGGAAATCAACAAAGATAAACATGGAAAACTAAAGGAAATCACCTGTTTTGCGCTGGATATGGACGGTACGGTCTATCTTGGCGAAAAGTGGATTGCCGGAGCTCGGGAATTCCTTGATGCAGTGGAAAGAGCGGGAAAGCAGTATATTTTTCTTACCAACAATTCCTCCAAAGCACCGGAAAATTATGTGGAAAAACTGGCACGTATGGGGCTTTCTGTGGACAAAAGCAGGATTGTAACCTCCGGGCAGGCGACCATAGACTATTTAAAACGTAATTATCCCGGCAAGAGAGTGTTTCTGCTTGGAAATGAGCTTTTGACCCATGAATTTATAGAGGAAGGGATTGTACTGGACGACAGGGAGCCGGAGATTGTGGTGACAGGTTTTGATACTTCTCTTGACTATGGAAAAATGTGCAAGGTGTGCGATTTTGTCAGAAGCGGGTTACCTTATATTGCCACACACCCGGATTATAACTGCCCTACGGAAACAGGCTTTATTCCCGATGCGGGGGCCATTCATGCTTTTATCCACGCCTCTGCTTTCCGTTATCCGGATCATGTGATCGGAAAGCCAAGCGGTGATATTATGGATTATCTGGCAAGAAGAGCAGGTGTCACCAAAGAGCAGACTGCCATGGTAGGGGACAGGCTCTACACCGACGTGGCAGCAGGTGTGAACAACGGCTACACCGGAATTCTGGTACTGAGCGGTGAAGCTACCATGCAGGATGTGGAAGAGTCCGATGTGATGCCGGATCTGATTTTTGATTCGGTAAAAGAGATGATTAGGTATCTGTAAGGATAATAATTTACCCGGCTTCAAACATTTCCGCCAGTTTCCTTGCGCTGTCAGCAAGCTTCTTTATGCCGGCAAAAGCAAGGTAGCCTGGTGAAGAAAGCGGGTGATCTGTTAAAAGTGCTGTCTTTTTGTCCCAATCATAGCCGCACATGGCAAACATGGAGAAGTCCCATGCGTCAAATCCTGCCTTTGCGATGTATTCTATTGCTTGCTCCTCCCCGACTAAATCGGCAGCAGAAGCAATTTCCGTAGATGTTTTCATCTGGATTCCTCCGTTTAAATTAATCACATGATGAATTATAGCATAAATAAGGATTGTGAAAATAGTGCATTTCAGGGTTAATGTTTTTATAGTATATGCCGATATGTTCATCAAAGGAGCAAGGAAGCGCACTGATTCGAAGGATTGATGTCTTTTGAATCAGTGTTTTTTTGAAGTGAATGACAGATGACTGCGGAAAGGAGCAAAATGGAAGTTAATACACAGATTGCAAACGGAACCGGGGTAAACAATACATTGGAAAAACAATCAACAGGTGAGACGTTAAGTGCAGCAGATGTGTTTAAGATGCTGAAAGATACCATGATGGAAGCACATAAACTGACGAAAGAAAACATAAAAAAGGAAGACGACTGGAGGAAAATGTCAGATGATCAGTGGGATGAACTGATAGAATATGTTGATAAGTACATAGATGACCGCAAGAAAGAACTTGAAAAGGTGAAAGAACTGCAGGAAGAAGCTATTATGAAAGGTGCGGCAAATGCTCCTGCTGATTCAAAAACAATTGCTGCATCTAAGGCAGCGCTTATTGCTGCGGCAAATGGGATAGTGGGCGGAGCACCGGATGTTTTATCAAAGGTACAGGAACTGGCATTAACCGGAGATACCACAGTGGGTATCAGTGAAGCAGAGAAT
>JBJEMT010000066.1:12153-23986 GCA_051879815.1 Suilimivivens sp.
ACAGGAACTGGCATTAACCGGAGATACCACAGTGGGTATCAGTGAAGCAGAGAATGCAAAAGAGTGCGCAACCCTGGACGAAAATGATGAAAAAAAGAAAACCTGGACGATAACTGCATTCACAGAGCAAGGCATTATTTGCAGTGAATGTACAGATGGAGTTACCAGGGAACTTTGGAAAATAGAATATGAGAATCAGGAAGAGTGTCAGAAGGTATGGGATTTCCTTGGAAGATTTGATAAAGATGCAGATTTAAAGTTTGCAGGTTCAAAAAGCTTCTGGGAGGATTTTCTCGCAGGTAAAATTGATGAACAACAGGTGAATACTCTTTACTGATTGCAGAGAAAATCAGCTTTTAATATTTTATTAGCAAAATTTTAACAATTCTCAAACAAATCTATGTTACAATTCCTCAAAATAAAAATATCGATATGAACTGATTATATCGGATATCATGATGCTGGGATAGGATGGAGGAAATAATGATGAGAGCAGCGATTTATAATGGAAAGAAAAATATTTTACTTGGAGAATTGGAGACACCAAAGGCCGGTGAGCATGATATTGTCGTAAAAAATCTGTATGCCAGTATCTGCGGCACGGATGTTGCCGTATATACTCATGGACCCGGAACAGGGCATCGCATTACACTTGGAGGAGAGTTCGGGCATGAGGTGGTTTCCGAGGTAGTTGAAGTTGGAAATGCAGTAACAGACATCAAGGTCGGAGACAGAATCTATCCCTATCCGAGGCTGGCAAAGGGTGATCCAAAGAGAGCCGGAACATTGGGAGGATTTTCGGAATATATGCTGTTACCGAATCCAAAGTGGAATGAACAGATCTACAAGGTGAGTGAGAAAATCTCTGATAAGGAAGCCTGTCTGATTGAACCTTTTACGGTTGGTTGCAGAGCTGCAAGACGTTCCTTCCCAAGGAAAGGGGAAAATGCGATTGTCTTTGGTGCCGGAACCATCGGAATTGCAGCAGCCATTGCACTGAAATATTTTGGATGCGAAAAGGTAATGATATGTGACCATTCCGACCTGCGGCTGCAGAAAGCAGAGCATCTTGGAATGGAAATCTGCAATAACGGAAAAGAGGATCTGAAGGAAAAAGCAATCCGTTATTTTGGGGAAGCACCATCCTTAAACGGCGTCACTGCGAATGTGGATATTTACATAGATGCTGCAGGGGCAGAGAGCATTCTTGATCTTTATCAGCAGATGGGAAAAATTGAGAGCAGGATAGTAGTGGTTGCTGTATTAGCGGGGAAACGTCCGGTAGATATATTAAATATGACTTTTGCACAGCACGCCCTGATAGGAAGCGGCGGTTATATGCCGGAGGATGTGAGGGACGTGATGGCTATCATGGAAAGCGGCAGATGGGATATCGAGTCCATCATTACCCATGAATTTCCCTGGGAAAAGCTGCCGGAAGCGATTGAGACAGCAGCAGATGTGGAGCATTCACTGAATGTTGTGATATGCTATGATAAATAAAGAATAAAATCTAAAGGAGCTTTGAGCATGTGATGATCAAAGCTCCTTTTAATAATTCTCAAACAAAATTCAAATAAACCTGAAATAATTACATGACATACTATTGTAAATCAAATATGGAAAAGTGAGATATAGATTATGGAAAAGATACGTTCCGGACAGTCTTTTTTGTATTGAAAAGAAGGCTTAAACTGTACTGTTACTGTCTGGACATAGAATAAAGACGGTCAGAGACATTTCCTGTCTTTCACGTTCCAGATTCAGAAAAATCAATCCCCCGTTTATTGTATCATTCAAAGCGGGTGAATCCTGCTAATCCCAATGCTCCGGGACCACCATGCGTTGTTATCACAGTTCCTGTTTTTACCCACACCGGATCTTTCACACCATATTTTCGCCGATGTGATGATGCCAAGAATGGACGTCCGGTTGCACTGGCAGTGATTGTAAATATGGAAAAGAATGGAATGTTTTCAAGACGGGTATGGTAGTCAGGGCAGGTAGAAGTTGATTGACAAAGTAAAGATTTATTCTGATAATGGAATAGAAAAAGGATGGAAATCTGGAAATGCTATCTGTGGAAGGGAAGCTTGTGCAAATAAAATTTCAGGAGGAAAACAGACATGGTGAGAGAAGTAACCGGGGAGGATTATGAAGGCCTGATGAGGCTGTATATGCAGCCGCCTGTGTCTGTGTGATCATTCCGAATCTGACGCATGACCAGCGACCCTATGCCTTGATTGAAAATGTGATAACCGACGAATCTTACAGAAAAAGAGGTCTGGCAACGGCCTGCCTTAACTATGCCAGAGAAATTGCAGTCAGGGAAAACTGCTACAAGATGATGCTGCTCACCGGTTCCAAAAAAGAAAGCACCATGAAGTTTTATGAACAGGCAGGATATAACAGAAACGATAAGACAGGATTTATCCAGTGGCTGTGAAGCACTGAAGTCAAATCAGCCTCCATCACAGGGGTTGAGTTTTACCGTAAACTTGGGTATGATTATAAAAATGGAAGGAAGCTACTGGACGGTGAAGGTCATTACAGACTGGAAAAATTCAGAAAGCGTATCATGAAAATGGAATTGAAAAAGTGGGATATGGAATATATGCAGGATCTGATCAGAATCTGCAATGAAGTGGATAGAAGTTATCTTTCAGACAGACTACCCTGCCCTTATACACAGGAGGATGCAAGACAGTGGATCGGTATGACTTCGGAAAAGGACGGAGTCAGAGGAATTTACCGGGCCATTTTGGTGGACGGAGAAGTTGTGGGAAATATATCGATTGATCAGAAAACAGATGTAAACCGCAAGGATGCTGAAATCGGGGCTATGCTGGCTGCCAATCAATGGTCGAAAGGAATTATGACCTATTCGGTGGAACAAATGTGTAAGCTGGCTTTTGAAGAACTGGATATTATCAGAATAACGGCACAGGTATTTGAACCGAACAAGGCATCCCAAAGGGTGCTGGAAAAGAATGGATTCGTCCTTGAGGGAATCATGAAGAATGCGGTTTGTAAAGGTGATAATATATATGATCTGAGGATATATGCCAAATATCGATAAAACAGGAGAAGCCTGTATCTGAAAGGAGTCATTCATGAACAGTTTAAAAGTGGCATTATTACAGCTTCTGCCGGAGAAAACACCGGAGCAGAACAGACAGAAAGGATTTGAATACTGTAGAAAAGCAAAGAAAATGGGTGCCGACATTGCATTGTTTCCGGAAATGTGGAGTGTTGGTTATAGTATTCCGGAGAATATCAGTGAACTGAGGGCAAGCGCTGTCTCTGCAGACAGTGCATTTGTGAATTCTTTTGGAATGCTTGCCAAAGAGCTAAAGATGGCTATCGGTGTTACCTTTTTGGAGGAATATGAACCCTTACCGAGAAATACTGTCTGCCTGTTTGACCGTTTCGGTGAAAGGAAATTTGTTTACGCAAAAGTACATACCTGCGATTTCGGTGAGGAATGCAGATTGACGCCGGGGGATGATTTTTATGTGGCAGACCTTGACACAGAGCAGGGCAGCGTGAAAGTAGGTGCAATGATATGCTATGACAGAGAATTCCCGGAGAGCGCAAGAATTCTGATGCTGAAAGGTGCGGAAATTATTCTGGTGCCTAATGCCTGTCCCATGGAGATTAACCGTCTTTCCCAGCTGCGTGCCCGTGCCTATGAAAATATGGTAGGTATAGCAACGGTGAATTATCCTTACGGACAGCCTGACTGTAATGGTCATTCCTCTGCATTTGACGGCATTGCCTACAGACCTTCAGAATCCGGCTCCAGAGATACGATGATTATTGAGGCGGGAGAGAGAGAAGGAATCTATATGGCAGATTTTCCTGTAGATGAACTCAGAGAGTACAGAAGCAGGGAAGTGCACGGCAATGCCTACCGCCATCCTCAGAAATATAAGCTGCTTCTTTCTGAGGAGATCAGTGAACCGTTTGTCAGACAGGATTATAGAAAATAAAATTTAATATTTTTTTAATTTGTTTCCCTGCTTATACTGTGTTATAGTCGATTCATCGGGAGCGTTCAGCTCTTGTGAACCTGTTTGAATATCAAATGCCAAAAGCATTCGAAGCGGCACTTCGCCGGATCATTCAACCTGAAACAATACAGTAATAGCAGGGGAATTTTTATTGTAAAAAAGTGTTGTTCATCTTATACTAGGATTATCAGCTCATTTTACCAGAGAAGTAAAGGAGGGCATGAGGCAAATGTGCAATTTAAGTGATGCAATTGAAGAAAAAGGCATTCAAGAAGGCATTCAAAAAGGCATTCAAGAAGGAGAAGAAAGAGTAAACAGGCTGATCCGGCTTTTGATTGAAGAATCCCGGTCAGATGAAATCGGCAAAGCGGTAAGTGACAGGGAATATCAGAAAAAATTGTTTAAAGAATATAATCTGTAATTAAAAAAGATTTATTTGGCAGAAAGGAAATTCTCATGTCATTGCAATTTTATTTCGGCCCTTCCGGTTCAGGCAAGAGCAAAAAACTTCATACTGATATGGTGGAATGGGCAGCCAGGGAGCCGGAAAGAAACTTTCTGTTCCTGGTGCCTGACCAGTTTACCATGCAGACTCAGTTTGATCTGGTGAATGCCAGTGAAAATAAGGGGATTATGAATATTGATGTTTTAAGCTTCGGACGGCTTGCACACAGGATCTTTGAGGAAACGGGCTTTGGTACAAAGCCCGTGCTTGATGATACCGGTAAAAGTCTGGTGCTTCGGAAGGTAGCGGCAAACTTGCAGGATGAACTGCCGTTGATCGGTAAAAATCTCCACAAGATCGGCTATATTCATGAGGTGAAGTCTGCGCTTTCCGAATTTATGCAGTATGGAATTGCGCCCGATCAGGTCAGCGAGCTGGCAGATTATGCAAAAGAGAGAGGAACGCTGTATTACAAACTGAGAGATTTGCAAATTTTGTATGCAGGTTTTCTTTCTTATATAAAAAATAAGTTCGTTACTACGGAGGAAACGCTGGAGCTTTTGACAAGAGCGGTAGAAAAGTCGGATATCATCAAAGACAGCGTGGTGGTATTTGACGGTTTTACCGGCTTTACGCCTATTCAAAACAGGTTGATTCAGCGACTTATGGAGTTGACTAAAAGGGTCATTGTTTCTATAACAATTGATATTCATGGGGATCCATTTGAAATGGCAGGAGATCAGGAATTGTTTCATCTGAGTAAAAAGACAGTAAAGGATCTGTGCCGTCTTGCAAAGGAGTCCGGTGTAGAGAGAACAGAGGATATCCGGTTAAGGGAAGAACCGCTTTTCCGGTTTCGTGGAAATCCGGAACTTTCTCATCTGGAAAAGCATCTGTTTCGTTATCCTTTGAAGCCCTATAAGGGAACAGTAGATAATATCAGTATTATGGAGGCGGTCAGTCCTGCTTCGGAAGCCAGACAGGTCTGTATTAAAATAAAAGAACTGGTGTTATCAGGCGAATACAGCTATCGAGAGATAGCCGTAGTTGCAGGAAATCTGGAGACCTATGCAGATTATCTGGAAAGAGAAGGGAAAACATATAAAATTCCCATGTTTATGGACAGAACAAGAGGTCTTCTGCTCAATCCCTTTATTGAATTTATCAGAAGCAGTCTGAAAATCTGTCTGACTGATTTTTCCTATGAGGCAGTATTTCATTATTTGCGAAGCGGTCTTGCGGATTTTACCAATGAGGAAATCGACAGACTGGAAAATTATGTGCTGGCACTCGGTATTAAGGGAAAAAGAAAATGGAGCCGGGCATTTACCAGAAATCCCAGGGTGGCAGATGAAGAAGAACAACTGTTATTGCTGGAACAGTTAAATCAAACCAGAGAGAAATTGATGGAGCAGCTTTCGCCTCTTCTTCAAAAGAAAAAAACAGCGGGGGAATATGTCAGAACTTTATATGATTTTATTGTAGGTGCCAGAATCCAGGAGAAACTTTCAGGTTATGAGAATTATTTTAAGAGCCTTGGCGATATGGAAAAGGCAAAGGAGTATGCCCAGGTTTACCGGCTTGTCATGGAACTTTTCGAGCAGATTGAGGGACTTTTAGCGGAAGAAGAACTTACCATGCAGGAATTTGCGGATATTCTGGATGCCGGTTTTTCAGAAATTGAAATCGGAATTATTCCCGGCAGCGTTGACAGAATTGTAGTGGGAGATATGGAAAGAACCAGGCTGAAACAGGTCAGGGTTCTCTTTTTCCTTGGGGTAAATGACGGTAATATTCCGAAAAACAACTCAAAGGGCGGTATTATTTCCGACATTGACAGAGAGTTTTTACAGGAATCTGAATTTGAACTGGCGCCTACTCCGAGACAGCAGATGTATATTCAGAGACTGTATCTGTACATGAATATGACAAAACCCTCCGAGCAGCTCCATTTGTCCTATGCAAGAGTAAGCAGTGAAGGAAAAAGTATCCGTCCCTCTTATCTGATCGATATGATTAAGCGCCTTTATCCTGAAATAGAGGTCACAAGACCGGATAGTAGCTTTTCTCCTGTAAAACAGATTGTGGGACCAAGGGATGGTCTTACGATTCTTTCACAGGAGCTGCGTCATTATCGTGAAGGGAACCAAAAAAGCGGTGGCGTGCAGGAAACCGCCACTTTACTTAAAGTTTATGAAGATAAGGTTGAATACAGGGAACTGGCAGACAAAATGGCAGAAGCTGCTTTTATGCAGTATCAGCATTCCCCGTTAAGTCAGGTGGTGGCAAGAGCAATCTATGGCAGTATGCTGGAGAACAGTGTGAGCCGTCTTGAGCAGTATGCTGCCTGTGCTTATTCACATTTCCTGCAATACGGTCTGATGTTGAAAGAACGGGAAGAATACAGCTTTGAACAGGTGGATCTTGGTAACATTTACCATGAAGTGCTTGAAGGATTTGCAGGAAAACTTTCAGATAATGCTTATACCTGGTTTGATTTCCCGGAGGAAGAAGGAGACAGACTGCTGAAAGAAGCGCTTGAGAGTAGTGTGGCTGCTTACGGGGAGACAATCCTTTACAGTAACGCTCGTTATGAATACATGATAGACCGGATTTACCGCATTTTAAAGCGGACAATTCGGACAATGAAAAGCCAGCTGAGAGGCAGTGCTTTTGTTCCGGCACATTTTGAAATGTCATTTTCCAGGGTAGAAAATCTTGAGACAGTGAATATTGCCCTTACAGAAAAGGAGAAGATGAAGCTTCGGGGCAGAATCGACAGAATTGATACCTGCGAAGATGAAGACCATGTTTATGTGAAGATTATTGATTATAAGTCAGGCAATAAGAAATTTGACCTGGCTGCGCTGTATTACGGACTTCAGCTTCAGCTGGTAGTCTATATGAATGTTGCCACGGAAATAGAAAAGAAAAAGCATCCGGACAAGGAAATTGTTCCTGCGGCTCTTCTCTATTATCATGTGGATGATCCCATGATTAAAGAAGAGAAGGAAATGACACCGGAAGAAATCAATGACAAGCTTTTAAAGGAACTCAGGACAACCGGAATAGTCAATGACCAGGAAAAAGTTATCAGTCTGCTTGATCGGGAATTTTCGGACAAATCGCTGTTGATACCGGTAGAGCGCAAAAAGGACGGCAGTTTCAGTGCATCCTCCAGCGTAATATCAAAGGAAGATTATGAGACGGTTTCTTCTTTTGTCAATCAGAAGATTAAGCAGTTTGGCAGGGAAATTCTTTCGGGTAATATAGAACTCAATCCCTGTGAAACGGGAACAGGGACTGCCTGCACATACTGTGCTTACAAGGGCGTGTGTGGCTTTGATGAAAAGATACCGGGTTTTGAGACAAGAAATCTTCCAAAGCTATCCGAAGATGAAGCGATGGAGAAAATGCGGAAGGAGGAACAGGCATGGCAGTAGTGTTTACACCGGAGCAGCAAAAAGTGATTGACCTGCATGGTCGAAATATTCTGGTCTCAGCGGCTGCCGGTTCCGGAAAGACGGCTGTGCTGGTAGAGCGTATCATTCAGATGATTCTGGATGAAAAGAATCATATTGATATTGACAGGCTCCTTGTTGTGACCTTTACCAATGCGGCAGCAGCGGAAATGAGAGAGCGAATCAGCCAGGCGATTGACAGAAAACTGGAAGAACAGCCGGAAAATGAGCATCTGCAAAAACAGGCCGCACTGCTTCACAATGCTCAGATTACCACCATTGACAGCTTCTGTCTGTTTCTTATTCGCAATAACTTTAATGATATCGGCCTTGACCCGGGATTCCGTGTGGCGGATGAGGGAGAACTTAAGCTGATGAAGCAGGATGTGCTGACAGAACTTTTGGAGGAGAAATACGGAGAAAAAGATGCAGATTTTCTGAATTGTGTGGAATATTTCACAGGGGGCAGCAATGATAAGCAGCTGGAGGAATATATTGAAAAGCTTTATGAATTTTCCATGAGCAATCCATGGCCTGAGGAATGGCTGTCAGAGAGAAAACAGGATTATGAAATAACAGGTGCTACCGATATAGAAGAAAGCAGTTGGTGCAGATATCTTGTGGATTATGCCAGAATTTGTCT
This sequence comes from Suilimivivens sp., assembly GCA_051879815.1. Lineage (GTDB taxonomy): Bacteria > Bacillota > Clostridia > Lachnospirales > Lachnospiraceae > Suilimivivens. Next base: position 20,716 of record JBJEMT010000066.1, read on the forward strand.
GGAGGAATGTGCAGAAAGTCTTTCACAGGCGATTGAACTTGCCCACAGACCGGAGGGCCCCTGGTTTTATGGAGAATTGCTGGAAAAAGAACAGGAAATGCTGCAAAAAGCCTCAGAAAAAGAAAATTTCACTGCACTTTCCTCAGCTTTTGATGAAATAAGCTTTGGACGGCTTCCGGGTAAAAAGGATGAAAGCGTAGATGCGCAGTGCAGGGAAAGGGCAAAGCAGATCAGAAATGAAGTAAAGAAACAGGTGGAAAGCTTAAAGGAAAGCTATTTCCAGCTTTCTTTGGAGCAGGTTCTTTTGCGTATGCATATGGCAGAAAAACCGGTAGAGACATTAATGGAGCTTGTGTTGCAATTCAAGAGAATGCTGGACGAAAGAAAACGGACAGAAAATATCATCGACTTTCACGATATGGAGCATTTTGCCCTGCATATTCTCCTGAAAAAAGATGAAAGCAGCGGAGCATATGTGGCAACAGCTGCAGCGAAGGAATACAGGCAGTTCTTTCAGGAAATTCTCATAGATGAATATCAGGACAGTAATCTGGTACAGGAATTATTGTTACAAAGCATATCAGGAGAAGAAGAAGGTCACTTTAACCGCTTTATGGTGGGGGATGTGAAGCAGAGCATCTATAAATTCAGATTAGCCAGACCAGAGTTATTTATTGAAAAATACACCTGTTATACAAAAGCTGACTCGGATAGACAACGCATTGATCTGCATAAGAATTTCCGAAGCCGTAAAGAGGTCATAGACAGCGTGAATAACCTGTTCACGAGGATAATGGGCAGAAACTTTGGCGGGATTGAATATGATGATGACGCAGCTTTATATCCGGGCGCAGTTTATCCTGAAAATGAAGGTAATGAAACGGAAATGATACTGATGGGAAAGGACCGGGAGAGCCTTCTGTCTGCAAGGGAGCAGGAGGCGCTTGCAATCGCAGACAGAATCAAGAGGCTGATCCGGGAGTTTCAGGTCACAGATAAGGAAACAGGGCTGCTCCGTCCGGTAAAGTACAGTGATATTGTGATTCTGCTCCGTACCACATCAGGCTGGGCAGAGGATTTCAAGGGAATCTTTGAAAAAGAGGGAATTCCTGCTTATGTATCTTCCAGAACAGGTTATTTTCAGGCTGCCGAAGTGAGGGAGCTTTTGCAGCTTTTGCATGTGCTGAACAATCCTTTTCAGGATATTCCGCTTTTTGGAACCATGAAGTCTTTCTTTGGGGGATTCAGTGATGATGAAATTGCCTGGATCAGAAGCCGTGGGAAGAGAGGAAGTTTCCTTTATGAAAATTTGAAGGAGGCCAATGAGAAGCTTAAACTTGCAGATGAAAGCCAAAATCCGGAGGATGCAGCAGGGGGCTTAAATAGAGAAAAAATTAAATCTAAAATTAATAATTTGCTTTCCTACATAGAAAACTGGAGAGCAATGGCGGCCTACACGCCCATTCACAGGCTGATTCAGGAAATTCTTACGGAAACAGGGTATCTGGAATATGTTTCATCAAAGCCGGGTGGGGAGCAGAGACGAGCCAATGTGGAGATGCTTCTGGTAAGGGCGTCTGCTTTTGAAAACACCAGCTATTATGGTCTTTTTCATTTCCTGCGTTATATGGAGCAGCTGGAAAAATATCAGGTGGATTACGGGGAAGCAGATATTCTGGATGAAAATGCCAATGTAGTCCGCATTATGAGCATTCATAAGAGCAAGGGTCTGGAATTCCCTGTCTGTTTTGTGGCAGGTCTTTCCAAGAAATTTAATATGCAGGATACTACAGGCCGGTTTATTGCAGATGTGGATATGGGAATCGGTGTGGACTATATTGACAGTGTGCGCAGAGTGCAGAGCAAGACACTGCGAAAGAATGTGATCGCCATGAAACTTAAGCTTGACAGTCTTTCGGAAGAACTTCGTATTCTTTACGTTGCCATGACCCGTGCAAGGGAAAAACTGATCCTTACTGCCACAATTGCTGACATCGACAGGCAAAAGTCGGAACTGGAGCAGAACCGGGTTTTTATGAACAGCAATAATACTTCTTCTGAAAAGGTCCCTTTTTCAGTCCTTGCTTCTGCTTCCTCTTATCTGGACTTTATACTGCCTTGTGTGGACGAAAAAGAGATCACATGGATCTGTCCAGGGGATATAGTGATATCCGGCATAGAAGAGACTATAAGAGTGAATGAACTAAAGCAGGAGCTTTTGTTGTCTCCTTTAGACAATCAGATTATGACAGAATTGTCACAAAAATTTGAAAGACGCTATCCTTACGAAGCTCTTTCCAATTTGTTTGTTAAGACTACCGTGTCAGAATTGAAGAAAGCAGGAGCAGAACATTTATCTGATAAGTCAATAGATGAGATGGATAAGGACGAGAGGGGAGGCGGCAGAACAGAAGCAGCTTTTACGAAAGTGTTGTATGAAGAGCCGGAAGTGGTTCCCTATATTCCTTCCTTTATCAAAGAGAAAGAGGGAATGAGCGGTACTGACCGGGGCAGTGCTTATCATAAGGTAATGGAGCTGCTTGATCTGAAGAAAATCTATTTTTTAATGCGGGAAAAGTCAGATGCACAGACAGATAGAAAAAGTGGTCTTTTAGAAAAAGAACTGCTGTGTCAGCTTGATGACCTGGAGAAAAGCGAAAAGCTTTCCCCGGAATGGAGAGAAGCGGTATCGGTATCAAAGCTGCTTTCCTTCTTAAAGACAGACCTTGCAAAGCGGATGATGGCGGCAGATGCAAAAGGAAAACTTCACAGAGAGCAGCCCTTTGTGCTGGGTCTTCCGGCAAACCGTTTAAACAGGGAATTTCCTGAATCGGAAATGGTACTGATACAGGGTATCATCGATGTGTTTTTTGAGGAGGAGGATCATATTATCCTGGCAGATTACAAGACGGACCGGGTGGAGGAAAAAGAAGAACTGATCAGGCGCTATAAGGTACAGCTGGATTATTATGCAGAGGCACTTGAGAGACTGACGGGAAAGCCGGTCAAGTCGAAAATAATATATTCTTTTGCCCTGTCTTTGGATTTTGCTATTGACAAATAATGATATAAGCTTTATGGTTAGTTCGTTAAACAAATATACTAATTTATCGCTAGGGGAGCTAAAGCTGAGATTGAATTTCCGCCGCAGGCGGGATTCTAACCCTCATTACCTGACCCGGATAATGCCGGCGTAGGGAAGCATCAAGGGCCCCTCCTGTGATGATTCAAAGGAGGATTTTTTTATGTCACTGTTTTTCAACAAGGAAGA
>JBJEMT010000067.1:0-23922 GCA_051879815.1 Suilimivivens sp.
TGATATATTGACAACAAGTTTATATTTATTTAATAATATTTATAAAAAAGACAGAGCTATGAGAAGATTTCATCTTGACGGAAAATCTGTTCACCTTTATAATAGTACTAAGTCCTATTATTATATTGAAAGGCGGCAAAGATGAAACGACAAAGAAATTCAAGGCAGAGACAGATGATCCTTGATGCTGTTAAGTCGAGAAGCGATCATCCCACGGCAGATCAGATTTATATGGATGTGCGTGCCAAGGATGAAAAGGTCAGCCGCGGTACAGTATACCGTAATCTGGGAATCCTGTCAGAGGACGGAGAAATTACGGAGGTGAAGGTGCCGGCTGCAAACCGATACGATTTTAGGCGGAGCCTTCATTATCATCTGTTTTGTACAAGCTGTGAAAAGGTCTTTGATGCTCCCTTGGATTATGAGCCAAAGTATGATGCGGAAATGGAGCAAAAGACCGGGTTTAAGATCAGCAGGCACCGTATGATCTTCGAAGGATTGTGCCCGGAGTGCGGTAGTAAGGATAAAAACGAGAAGGAGGTGTAGATGTGGCAATCTACAAATGTAAAGTCTGTGGTGCAATCTATGATGAGGAGAAGGAAGGAAAGCCGGTTTCTGAACTGACCTGTTGTCCGGTCTGCAAACTTCCCGTCTCCAATCTTGAGCCGGTAGTTTCTGAAACGGAAAAGAAACCGGTGAGGACTTACTCGGGAAATCTTGATTATGACAGCGCAACAGCAAGGCATGATGAATCCTGCAGGTACATGGAGGAAATCCATGAAATGGCAGTGACAGGAAAGTCTATCGGAGGTTCTATGAGTACCAGAATGCCGATTCCCAACTGGGATGATATTCTGCTTCTGGGAGCACAGCTCAATCCGCCTCCGCTGAATGACGGAGATTTTGTGGATACTGCGACAGTGATCGGAAAACATGCGAAAAAGCCCATGGTACTGGAGAGTCCTGTCTATATTTCACACATGTCTTTTGGTGCTTTGTCAAAGGAAGTGAAGGTTGCCCTGGCAAAAGGTTCAGCAATGGCAAAGACTGCGATGTGCAGCGGAGAGGGCGGCATTTTGCCGGAGGAAAAGGAATCCTCCTACAAATACATATTTGAGTATATTCCCAATAAATACAGTGTGACCGATGAAAACCTGCGTTCCAGTGATGCCATTGAAATCAAGATCGGGCAGGGAACCAAACCCGGAATGGGCGGTCATCTTCCGGGTGAGAAAGTGACGGAAGAGATAGCCGCCATCCGTGGGAAAAAGCAGGGAGAGGATATTCAGAGTCCCAGCAAGTTCCCGGAACTCAATTCCAAAGAGGATCTTCGCGATATGGTGGATATGTTGAGAACCAGGTCGGAGGGCCGCCCCATCGGAATCAAAATTGCAGCGGGAAATATAGAGCGTGATCTGGAATACTGTGTATTTGCGGAACCGGATTTTATTACCATCGACGGAAGAGGCGGTGCCACAGGTTCAAGCCCCTTGTTCCTCAGGGAGGCGACCACAGTGCCTACCATTTATGCATTACACAGGGCAAGAAAATATCTGGATAAAGTTCACTCCGATATTTCACTGGTCATTACCGGTGGACTTCGGGTGTCGGCAGATTTTGCCAAGGCGCTGGCCATGGGTGCGGATGCCATTGCCATTGCAAGTGCGGGGCTGATTGCAGCAGCCTGCCAGCAGTATCGGATCTGCGGCAGTGGAAATTGTCCGGTTGGTGTGGCTACCCAGAATCCGGAGCTTAGGGAGAGACTTAAAGTAGATGCCGCAGCCCAGAGAGTGGCAAATTTCTTGAATGTTTCCCTTGATGAGCTGAGAACTTTTGCAAGGGTGACAGGCAATCATTCCGTGCACGACCTGTCAGTGAGAAACCTTGTCACAGTGGATGAGGATATCGCCAAATACACGGATATTCCCCATGTGGGACAGGTAAATGAAGAAGTAAATACTGCTTTTGCAGATTTAAATAATAAGGAGGATACAAATATGAGTCAGTACAGATGTAAAATTTGCGGAGAGGTTTTTGAAGTAAAGGAAGGAGAAACACCGGTATGTCCTCGCTGTAAGGTAACAGGTGAGAATCTTGAGCCTGTTACGGCAGAAAAGAAGAATAAATATGCAGGAACACAGAGTGAGAAGAATCTTCAGGCAGCTTTCGACGGTGAATCAGGTGCCAGAAACAAATATACTTACTTTGCCTCTGTAGCAAAAAAGGAAGGCTATGAGCAGATTGCGGCGTTGTTTTTAAAAACCGCCGAAAACGAGCGTGAGCATGCAAAAATGTGGTTTAAGGAACTGAACGGTATCGGTGATACAGCAGCTAACCTTGCAGCAGCAGCTGAAGGAGAAAACTACGAATGGACAGATATGTATGACGGCTTTGCAAAAACAGCTGAGGAGGAAGGTTTCCCCGAACTGGCTGCCAAATTCCGTATGGTTGGTGAAATTGAAAAGCATCATGAGGAGCGTTATCGTGCGCTGCTTAAGAATGTGGAAACAGCAGCTGTTTTTGAGAAGAGTGAGGTCAAGGTGTGGGAGTGCCGCAATTGCGGACATATCGTTGTAGGAACCAAGGCTCCCGAAATCTGCCCTGTATGTGCTCATTCGCAGAGCTATTTCGAGATCAGTGAGGAAAATTATTGATCAGATAGCGGAATCAGTCGGAAACATCTGAATATACCATGACTTATTTTAAAATGCCGGCCCAAAGGGGTCGGCATTTTTGTGTCAAAACATGTCAAAGTCCGTATTATCGGACACCATATATAGTATCCTTATTTTAGAAACAACCGGACAAAGAATTGTAAGAAGCAGGAGGATACTGTTATGAGAAAATTAAGAAAAATACCCTTTACCATTATTGTTTCTGTCATACTTGTATTTGTAATTGCATTCTGCATATCGGGCACAGTGATCAGCCAGAGTGGTCAGGCAAGCAGGATTGAAGAGAAATATTACAGAGAAATGGAAGCTGCTTATGTACGGGAGGTCAGATCTTTGCTCACCGATAGAGGATATGAGAACAGTGGGATTACCATGACTCATGTGACGGATGAAGAGGGAGTGCGCACTTATACTGTGACGATACATCACGGAAGAATTGATAAGCTATCCGAAGCGGAAAAGCAGGAACTCCTTGCAAGATGCAGTGAAATTGCGTTTCCGGATGGTGCGTGTGGGTTTTGCTACGAATTCCTTCATGGCTGAATGGCACAATTTTCTAATGAAGATTTTGAAAAGAGGAATGACAAGAGAGAATCCGCGGGCTATAATAGAAACAGTAACAGTTTCGTTTTGCAAGAAAGGCGGCTGAATTGTTACCGGAAGCATCATAGCATTTCAGGAGGCAGGTTTAATTATGGCGAACATACCTATGCCACAGCAGATTTACAGGCATTTTAAAGGTAATTTATATCAGATCATTTCCCTTGCGGAGCATACGGAAACGGGGGAACAGCTGGTAATCTATCAGGCCATGTATGGAGATTTTAAGATATATGCAAGACCTCTGTCCATGTTCCTTGAAAAGGTGGATCATGTCAAGTATCCGGAAGCCGTTCAGGAATACCGGTTTGAGCTGATGGAAAGAGAGGTAAATTTACAACCCCGGGATTTTGCGCAAAACAAAGAAAGAGAGCAGGTGAAGCAGCACAGTCCGCAGTGGGTTGAAGACCTCGCAGATACTGCGGAGGTGACCCGGGAAGAAAGTGAGGAGGTCTTAGATATTGATCCGCTGGTTCTTCAGTTCCTGGACGCAGGAAGCTATGAGGAGAGACTTGATATTCTTGCATCTCTCCATCACCGGATTACAGATGATATGATCAATACTATGGCAATGGCGGTTGACATTGAAGTCAAGGAAGGTGATACCGAGGAGCGGTATGCGGAGCTTCGCAAGTGTCTGCTTTTATATGATAAATTTGAGTGTACCAGACTAAGATAAGGAAACTATCCGGCATGGGATACGAAAATACATATGCCGGGTGCGGAGAAACTGTATTATGAAATATGAAAATATCGTACAGGGACGTTTTGAAAGCAGACCTAATCGATTTATTGCATATGTGAATATCGATGGAAAAAGGGAAAAGGTACATGTAAAAAATACAGGCCGCTGCAAGGAGCTTCTTACGGACAATGCAGAGGTCTTTCTGGAAAAAAGCGGCAATCCTGAAAGGAGTACTCTGTATGATCTTGTGACGGTCAGAAAAGGAGCAAGGCTGATCAATATGGATTCCCAGGCGCCTAACAGGGCAGTGGGAGAATGGCTGCTTAAGAAAGAGTTGTTTCCCGATGCGGTTCTTGTGAGACCGGAAACTACTTACGGAAATTCAAGATTTGATTTTTATATAGAAACGGAAAAAGACAGAATTTTCATGGAGGTAAAGGGCGTTACTCTGGAACAGGAGAATGTAGTGCTTTTTCCCGATGCTCCTTCTGAGAGGGCTGTAAAGCATGTTTATGAACTGATCGAGGCGGTAAAAGCGGGCTATCAGGCATATATTATGTTTGTAATCCAGATGAAAGGTGTCAGATTTTTTACCCCAAACAGGCAGACACAGCCGAAATTTGCGGATGCTCTTTTAGAAGCAAGGAAAGCAGGCGTGAAGATTATAGCGTATGACTGTCTTGTCACGCAGGACAGTATGACGATTGACGCAGAGGTGCCGGTATGCTTATCACTTCTTGACAGGATTGCAGAGCCATTGCTTACATGGTATGACAGGGGAAGGCGTATCCTTCCGTGGAGAGAGGAGCCTACACCTTACCATGTTTGGGTGTCGGAGATCATGCTCCAGCAGACCAGAGTGGAAGCGGTTAAGCCTTACTATGACAGATTCATGAAGAGCCTGCCGGGGATTAAGGAGCTCTCCGAGGCGCAGGAGGAAGTGCTGCTTAAGCTTTGGGAAGGACTGGGATATTATAACAGAGTCAGAAACATGAATAAGGCAGCCATAGAAATCATGACAGAATATGGCGGGAAAATGCCGGACGATTATGGGGAACTTTTGAAGCTTCCAGGAATCGGCAGCTACACGGCGGGAGCCATAGCGTCTATTGCTTACGGAAAGTCTGTACCTGCGGTAGATGGCAATGTGCTGCGAGTACTGTCAAGGCTCCGCTGTGATGACAGAGATATTATGCAGCAGTCTGTTAAGAGACAGGTAGAGGAGGATTTGCAGGCGGTTATGCCAAAGGACCGCCCCGGCGATTTCAATCAGGCGTTAATGGAGCTTGGGGCTATGGTCTGTATTCCAAATGGAGAACCAAAGTGCAGAGAGTGTCCCTGGGAAACAATCTGTATGGCACATAAACAGAGTATAGAACTGCAATTTCCGGTAAAGGCAAAGAAAAAGCCAAGGACCATAGAAGAGAAGACCGTGCTTATCATCAGGGATGAAAACAAAGCTGCCCTGCATAAGCGCCCCTCCAAAGGATTGCTGGCAGGCATGTATGAATTTCCCAATATAGAAGGGCATCTTTCAGAGAAAGAAGTCCTTGCATGGCTGAAAGAAATCGGTCTTTCGGTTCTGCGGATAGAGCCTCTTGCCGAAAGCAGACATATCTTTACTCACAAGGAATGGCATATGACAGGGTATTCTGTCAGAGTGGATGAACTGGACAGAAGAGAAAACAATACGGACTTTATTTTTGTGGAACGGAATGAGGCACGGGACAAGTATCCCATTCCTTCTGCGTACAATGCATATTTACAGGCTTTTTATGAGAAAAGCAGATAGGGGCAATAGAGCGTGTCGTCAGCAAAATTTAGAAAATATTAAGCTTTGCTCATGTAATTTTTAAAACGGCTATGCTATACTGGGTAGGAAAGTTACGGAAAGAAACGAAAAAAGAGGAATGGAGTTTTAATGTATGAAGCTTTTATCATTTACAGTGCCATGTTACAACTCAGCGGCTTACATGGAAAAGTGCATTGATTCTCTGCTGCCTGGCGGAGAGGATATTGAAATACTGATCGTGGACGATGGGTCAACAGATGAGACAGCTGCCATTGCAGACAGATATGAGAAGCAGTATCCTACTATCATTAAGGCGATACATAAGGAAAACGGTGGTCACGGATCGGCAGTGAATACCGGAATTGAACATGCCTCAGGGCTTTATTTTAAGGTGGTGGACAGTGACGACTGGGTAAAAGAGGATGCTTATGAGAAGATTCTCGCTGTTTTGAAGGAACTGACAGGAACTGAAAAGACGCTGGACATGCTGATCAGTAATTTTGTATATGAAAAGACAGAGGAGAACCGCCATAAGGTAATGCATTACCGGCATATACTGCCAAGGAATGAGCTGTTTACCTGGAGTGATATCCATCATTTTTATAAAGGTCACTATATTTTGATGCACTCGGTGATTTTCAGAACAAAGCTGCTTCGGGAATGCGGACTTAAGCTTCCGGAACATACCTTTTATGTGGATAATCTCTATGTGTTTGAACCATTGCCTTCCGTCAAGAATATGTACTATCTGGATGTTAATTTCTACCGGTATTATATCGGCAGGGTTGACCAGTCTGTCAATGAGGAAATCATGATAGGCAGAATCGACCAGCAGATCAAGGTGAATAAGATCATGATCGATTATATGTCGGAAAATAAAAATGTGTTGGCTTCAAACCGGAAGCTTGATCAGTATATGCTTAGTTATCTGGATATTATTACTACAATTTCATCAATTCTGCTGATCAAATCAGGGACGGAAGAAAATCTGGAAAAGAAAAGGGAATTGTGGAATTATCTGAAAAAGAAAGACTGGATTCTGTACAGGCGGTTACGGTTCGGACTCCTTGGACAGTGCATGAATCTTCCTGGCAAGGGAGGAAGAATGATTTCTGTGGAAGGCTATAAGATATGCAGAAGATTTTTTAATTTCAATTGATTTACTGATTTTAGACAGTGAGGAATCTATAAAATAAGCGCCGGTTCATTTGAACCGGCGCTGTTTTTCAGAATCGTACCTGGCGGATCCGATGACGTCTTTCTCCGTATCTGTGCGTCTGCCATACAGTAACAATATCAAAACCATATACCACAATATACATAACAGCTGCCATGATAAAAGCGGTAAGCACATCAAATACAGAATGCTGCTTTAAGAACATGGTGGAAAGAATAATGGAAACACATAAAACAAGTGAACCAATGTGAACCACAGGCTTCCTTCGCAGCTTTTCGTTTTTTAGGATTGCAAAATGGGCGCCAAGTGAATTATATACATGGATACTGGGCCAGAGATTCGTGGGCGTATCCGTTTTATAAATCATGGAAACAAGCGTCGTAAAAATATTGTCTCTTGGCATGCTGCCCGGTCTTAAGTGCTGGCCGTTTGGCCAGAGTGTGGAAACAATCAGAAAAATGGTCATTCCCGTAAACAAAAAGGTACAGGTTCTGTAATAATCCTGTTTATCTTTAAAAAAGAAAAAAATCACAACGGCAAAGACATAAACAAACCACAAAAGATAGGGAATGATAAAAACTTCGCAGAAGGGGATTTTGTCATCCAGTCTCATATGGATCAGATTTTCAGGTCTTTTTACCGTTCTTTCAAGATAAGTAAACCAGCTTAGATAAATGACTGCATAAATAAAAAGCGGTATGGCATGCTTATACCTTTCATAAAACTTTTTCATAATTTTCTCCTCAAATAAACTCCTCAAAAACTCCTCAATTTATAGTAATTATAGTAACATTTGTAATTTTTCTTTTTCACAGGTCAAAGTGATGAAATCTGCCTTGACGGAAACCTCACCGTCTGTATGTACCCAGAGAGGGGCAGAAGTCTTAAGCTTCAGCACAGAGGCAGAATATTTATCAATTCCCTTAAACATATAGTGTTTTCCGAAAAAGGCTGTGGGCAGTGCGACAAGAATCAGAAGCTTGGAAAGATCTCCTGCAACGCAAATATCCAGCATACCGTCATGATAGCTTGCCCCGGGACAGAACATAAATCCGCCGCCTTCATACTGATGAACCATTCCGGCAACAAACAGAAAACGCTTTAAATGAACCGGTTTTTCCTCGTTAACATAGATATCACAGGATATCTTCTTTGCTGCAATCAACTGTTTTAAAGCAATTGTCAGATAGGTTAATTTACCAAGTCCTATCTTATTCAGTATATTCTTGAAGCCGGAAGCCAATGCCTCTTCACAGACAGCAGCATCAAAACCAATGCCGCAACTGACGGCAAAATATCTTTTCTGTAAAAACTCTTCACTGTGATGTCTTGAATGTTCATTTGAAATACTTTCGTAAGTAACACAGCCGATATCCATCCGCGTAGTCTGTCTGCAGGATAAAATCCGGTCAAGAATGGAAAGAGGATCTTTGCCAAGTCCCAAATCTCTTGCCAGGTCATTGCTTGACCCTGTAGGAATGTAGCCGATCTGCACTCTGTCAAAATCGGAAATACCCTGAAGCGCTTCATTTAGGGTTCCGTCTCCGCCGAGTATAATCAGCTTTATGGGCTCTGCAGCAGGACAATCGGTAAGGGGCGCTGTAAGATTTCGGACAATTTCCATGACATGTCCGATCTCCTGTGAAAAGAAGACCTGGTAGGCAATATTTTTTTCTTCCAATGCCGGTTCAAGTACAGTCCAGATTTTGGCTCCGCGCCCGGATTTGGAGGTTGGATTTACTATAATATAGTACATAAAAATTCACCTTCGTAAAATCTTTCCCTATTTTAACAGCATTCCTTTTTATAGTAAAGCAGTTTTCACAGATATTTAGTTATTTTTAAGAATGTGTTAAGTTTAATGGTTCCTTTTTTGAAAAGTTCGTGCTATACTCTAACATAATGTATCAAATAAAATGTACAAGCGAGGAGGAAAAAACATGTATTCACTTGACGAAGTAAGAAATGTAGACCCGGAAATTGCACAGGCAATTGTAGATGAGCAGGAAAGACAAAACAGCCACATTGAACTGATTGCATCTGAAAACTGGGTAAGTAAGGCAGTTATGGCAGCAATGGGAAGTCCCCTTACCAACAAATATGCTGAAGGGTATCCGGGAAAGCGTTATTACGGCGGATGTCAGTGCGTAGATGTTGTGGAGAATCTTGCTGTCGAGAGAGCAAAGGAGCTGTTTGGCTGTGATTATGCCAATGTGCAGCCTCATTCGGGAGCACAGGCTAATTTTGCCGTTCAGTTTGCAGTATGTAATCCCGGTGATACCATCATGGGTATGAACCTTGATCACGGTGGACATTTGACTCATGGAAGCCCGGTCAACGTTTCCGGTAAGTATTTTCACATTGTTCCTTACGGTGTAAATGACGAAGGCTTTATTGATTATGATAAATTGAGAGAAATTGCACTGGAGTGTAAGCCCAAAATGATCATTGCAGGTGCTTCCGCTTATGCAAGAACCATTGATTTCAAGAAATTCAGAGAAGTGGCAGATGAGGTTGGTGCTGTCCTTATGGTAGATATGGCCCACATTGCAGGTCTTGTGGCAGCAGGACTTCATCCAAGCCCGATTCCCTATGCGGATGTTGTGACAACCACAACTCATAAGACTTTAAGAGGTCCCAGAGGCGGTCTGATCCTTGCAAATAAGGAAGCGGCAGAGAAGTTTAACTTTAATAAGGCAGTATTCCCCGGTATCCAGGGCGGCCCTCTGATGCATGTGATTGCTGCAAAGGCTGTATGCTTTAAGGAAGCACTGAGCGATGAATTCAAAGCATATCAGAAAGGCATCATTGACAATGCACAGGCTCTTTGCAAGGGACTGCAGAGCAGAGATATTAAGATCGTATCCGATGGTACGGACAACCACCTGATGCTGGTTGATCTTACTCCTTATGATCTGACAGGAAAGGCTGTTGAAAAAATGCTGGATGAAGCGCATATCACGGCAAATAAGAACACGATTCCCAATGATCCCAAGTCTCCTTTCGTGACAAGCGGTATCCGCCTTGGTACACCGGCTGTTACCTCAAGAGGTATGAATACGGAGGATATGGATCAGATCGCAGAAGCAATCGCCCTGATCATCAAGGGCGGCGAGGAGAAGATTCCGCAGGCGAGAGCAATCGTTCAGAAGCTGACAGATAAGTATCCGTTGATTTGATAATTAAGAAAAAAGGTATTTCTTTCCGGTGTGAATTGATCACAGTGGAGGAAATACCTTTTTTATAATGATATTTAGTAACCTAAATTTTCTGCCACAAAGAATATTTTAATTCTTCCTGCATGACCGCTTCTTCTGGTAATGACCACCTGATTGCAGATGCAGTCAGGGGAAAGACAGTCACCGCATCTTCCGGTGTGGAAGCAGGGAGTATTCTTATTTAGTCTTTTGGTATTGGCAGGGGTGGCGATGTCGCGTACTCTTGCATAACCGGCTTCCACGTTGCTTACCAGCTTATTCATGCCGACTACCATGATAATATGTTTCGGACCGTGTATTAAACAGGCAACACGGTTGCCGTTGCCGTCAATGTTGATCAGCTCTCCGTCTAAAGTAATGGCATTCGTACTCATAAGATAATAATCGGAAAGAACTGCCTTTACATAGAGCTCTCTGCTTTCTTCAGGAGACTTTGCGGTGAGTCTGTCAATCAGAGTATAGTTACCTTTCTGTAAAGCATCCATAAGACCACATTCCTTGATGGATTCGCTGCCGCCCCAGCTGATCACAGAGCCGTCTTCCATCATATCGGTAATTGCCTTCACGCAGGACGCGCTGTCTTCAAAGAAGTAGCCTTCCATGTTTCTTTTTTCCAGATTTTTAATAACGCTTTCAGCGGCAGACTGAAAGGCAAGTTGTTTTGGTGTCATGATCCGACCTCCTGTAAACTTAAATTATTAAGATGCCTGAACATCTTATCAACAATATAAGTATAGTAAAAAAAGAACTTTATGAAAAGGATAAATTTTCCTATATTTCGGCTGTGTCATTTAAAACTGGCAGGGACTCTGTGAAAGTATTCAGACTGCCATTGCCAAATTTTGAGAAAATTTTACAAAAAACGACAACAAAACTGATAAAAAATGAAATAAAAGAATAAAAATGAAAAAATAAATAAAAAATTTAAAAAATGTGTTGACAAATAGCAAAAGCTAAGATATACTAAACTTACAAAAACAAATTCACATAGATAAATCTAAAGAAAGGAACAAGGTCCCTTGGAAACATAAGATTAGCTGTTCGATAAAAACAGTAAGAAATGTGAAAATGTAAGTTTTGAAGTACAAAAGAAATAAGTACTAAAGAAACGAGCCTCAATCGTATGATCACAGAAGAAAAAGTAACGAAGCACTTAAGAAAAAGAAGATAAGCCGTTACAGTACAACTGGTACAAAAGAAGAAGAGAGAAGTACGAAAGAGAAAACAAAACTGAATATGGAAAATTATACGAAAAGAGGTAAAACCATTGGAGAGTATAGTTTAGAAGCGGGTATTAATGAGAAAGATTAATACCCGCTTCGACGTGTGTTCTCCTGTTTTTTTTACATTAGAAAATTTCCTGTGGAAATTATACGATAAATAATGTATCATATCAATGTATGCAATATACGGCTTACTAACTGATAGTAAAGGAGAAATTATGGCAAATTTAGATAGAGAAGAATTTGATGAAGAAATGGACAGACGGGACTATCGAAGAAAACGGCGCATTAGAAATCAGATTATAGTGTATATCAGTACTATCATTATTCTGGCAGGCATTATAGCAGGTGCCGGAATCGGTATTCATAAGGGGCTTGCGGTATGGAATGATAAAAAGCATGCCCAGGAACTGCAGGAGCAGCTCGAGGAGATGAGTGCCGAGCAGGTAGAACCGATAACGATAGAGGCCCCGGTGGAAACGCAGGAACCTGTGGAGGAAGCAGATCCCCTTGATGAAATCGTGAATGCTCATATCCAGGAGATGCCCATTGAGGATAAGGTAGCCGGTCTGTTTATCATTACACCTGAAGCATTGACAGGAACTGATGTGGCAATCAAGGCAGGAGATACTACGAAAGAAAAGCTTACCCAGTATGCGGTAGGGGGTCTTGTATATTTTAAACAGAATATGAAATCCAAAGACCAGCTTACAGAAATGATTTCAAATACGAAGAACTATATTGAGTATCCCCTGTTCATAGCTGTGGATGAAGAAGGCGGCACTGTCAGCCGTGTGGCAGAGAGTGGGCTTGCTGATAATGTAGGAAGTATGAGTGATATAGGAGCATCCGGTGATGAGGCAAAGGCCGTGGAGGCCGGAAGCAATATTGCTGCTTATCTATCAGAATACGGATTTAATCTTGACTTTGCTCCTGTGGCAGATGTGCTGACAGAAGGAAATACCACGATAGGAGACAGATCTTTTGGAAGCAATGGCGGAGAAGTGGGAACTATGGTGGCTGGCATTGTAGAAGGCCTTCAGAATGGAGGAGTCAGTGCATGCCTGAAACATTTTCCGGGACTTGGCAGTACGTCAGAGGATACGCATGAGGGAATGGCAAGTACAGAAAAGACGCTGGAAGATTTCGAAACATCGGATTTTCTGGCCTTCCAGGCAGGAATCGATGCGGGAGCGGATTTTGTGATGGTCAGTCATTTGTCCGTGCCGAATATTACAGGAGATAACACACCTTCTTCTATCTCTGAGAAGATGATCACTGAAATTTTGAGGGGAAGCCTTGGCTTTGAAGGCGTGGTAATCACAGATGCCATGAATATGAATGCTATAACCGATTATTATACAGCGGATGATGCTGCAGTTAAGGCGATTAAGGCAGGTGCTGATATGATTTTGATGCCGGAGGATTTTGAAATTGCTTATAATGGAGTTCTGGATGCCGTAAATAACGGAACTTTATCAGAAGAGCGTATTAACGAATCTTTACAGCGGATATACAGAGTCAAATATAGAGATAAGGTGGAAAGTGAATCTTGAAAAAATTATTTCAAAAATGGTGTGATTTAAGTTTGGTTTTGCGAATTGCAATGGGACTCTTTCTTGGAGCTATTCTGGGTATTTTGTTGCCGGGAGCTTCTGTTATCTGTTGGTTTGGTGAATTGTTTGTGGGAGCTTTGCGTGCCATAGCCCCTGTTCTGGTGTTTATACTTGTCATTAGTTCTATTGCAAATTCCAAGGGTGGAGTTGGCGCCAATATAAGAACAGTGGTTGTGCTGTATATGGCAAGTACGTTGGTAGCTGCTTTTGTAGCAACTTTTGCGAGCTTTTTATTCCCGTTGACGCTGGAACTTGCTGATGTTACTGTAGCGGAGTCGGCGCCTAACAATGTGCTTCAGGTACTTGAGAATTTATTCCTGAATATGGTATCAAATCCTGTTGCTGCTATTGCCGGGGGAAATTATATTGGAATTCTTACATGGGCAATTATTTTGGGTATTGCCCTGAAAAAAGCTTCTGACGGTACAAAGAAATTGTTTGCCGATGCAGCAGAGGCTGTAAATCAGGCGGTTCGTTGGATTATCAATATGGCACCGCTTGGAATTATGGGGCTTGTATTTGAAACTGTATCCGATAAGGGACTGGCGGTATTCACCAATTACGGAAAGCTTTTGGTACTTCTGGTTGGCTGCATGCTCTTCATTGCACTTATTAATAATCCGTTCGTTGCTTTTCTGTGTATGAGGAAAAATCCTTTTCCCCTGGTGTTTACCTGCCTTAAGGAAAGCGGAATCACTGCATTCTTTACAAGAAGCTCCGCAGCGAATATACCTATGAATATGGCACTTTGTAAAAAGCTTGGATTGAGTGAGGAATATTATTCAGTATCGATTCCTCTGGGCGCGACTATCAATATGGATGGCGCTGCAATCACGATTACAATTATGACACTTGCGGCAGCCAATACAGTTGGAGTTCATGTTGATTTGCTTTCAGCTCTTATTTTGAGTATTATAGCTACTTTATCAGCATGTGGAGCATCCGGTGTTACAGGTGGTTCATTGCTGCTGATTCCTCTTGCATGTTCTCTGTTTGGTATTTCTAATGAGGTGGCAATGCAGGTTGTGGCGGTAGGTTTTATTATCGGTGTGATTCAGGATTCGGTGGAGACGGCACTGAATTCTTCTTCTGATGTACTTATGACAGCTTGTGCAGAGTACTATCAAAGAAGAAAAACAGTAAAGAAATAATTTTTTAAATTTTTTGAAAAACTTTAAAAATTGTTGTTGACAAAAATAAAAGCATATTGTATAGTATTACTTGTCCGTCAGGTACGGATAAGCAATGCACGAGTGGCTCAGTTGGTGGAGCACGACCTTGCCAAGGTCGGGGCCGCGGGTTCGAGTCCCGTCTCGTGCTCTGAAAAAGCCTAGTATTTACTAGGCTTTTTTGTTATAATAAATCCGTAAGGAATTAACAGGAACGATTAGTTTAATGGAGATGAACGATGGGAAGCTTAATGAAAATACTGACAGGTATTCTGGGCATATTAGCGGTAATAGCGTGTCTCGCAACCATAGGAGTCATCGGCTATACTTTATCGGGAGCAGGTGGCGGGAATACGCAAACCGGAACAGAGGAAATACAGATACAGCCTACAGAGGCTCCCGTTCCCACAACAACACCGGAAGATGCCGCTGAAGTAATGGAGGAAGTACAAAGGCAGCCGGTAAGCCTTGAAAATCATGTACATAATTATGTGGAGTCCATAGATCAGAAGGCAACCTGCTATCAGGCGGGAAGATTGAAATATACCTGTGAGGAATGCGGTGACGTATATTATGTGGATGTACCTTCTACGGGGCATGTGGCTGATGAGGAATGGGAAGTGATAAGGGAAGCTTCTGCAAGTCAGGACGGACTGCGTGTAAAAAAGTGCATCTATTGTGATGAAATCGTAGCGCAGGAAGTAATACCCTATGCCGGGAGTGGGTCGGCAGAAGTATCTGCACATATCCATGATTATATAGCGAATATAGAGCGTGAACCTACCTGTATCCTTGCAGGACTTCGGAAATATACCTGCAGCTGTGGCAGTTTTTATACAGAACAGATTCCGGCAGCCGGGCATGTGGCTACAGACTGGACGGTGGTAGAAGAACCAACCACTACCACTCTGGGACGGGAACAGCGTACCTGTACGGTATGTGGTGTAGTACTTGACTCAAGACCGATTCCGGTAAAGCAGGCAAGCCCGTCACCTTCAGCTTCCGGTGCGCCAACTGCTTCGTCGTCGGCTGCAGCTGCAGCCACAGCTTCCGCAAAAACAACATCTGCACCGACAGTAAGCCCCACACCTACAGCAACGCCCCATGTTCACCAGTATACTTCTTATGTGATTAAGGAAGCCAACTGTACGGAAAAGGGAATCAGATCCTTTGTATGCAGCTGCGGAAGCAGCTATGCGGAATCTATTGACATTGACCCGAATAAGCATTCTTATACGCAGACAGTGGTGCCTGCTACGACTTCATCACCGGGCTATACGATTTACAGGTGTATCCGGTGTAATGATACCTATATGGATAATTACACACAGGCACTTGGCACGTCACAAAATTAATTTGATAAGTATAATCCCTCCTTGACCCGCATATAAATTTTATGGGTACAGGAGGGATTTATTTATGTATACAGATAAGGGCGCCACAGAAATGGAAATACTTCTTGGGACAAGTATTGAAAACGGACTTTCCGGGGAGGAAGCAGAGAAACGCAGAAAACAGTATGGGGAGAACCGACTGAAGGACAGAAAGAAGAAGAGCGTGGCAGCACTGTTCTTTGAACAGTTGAATGATCCGCTGATCTATATACTGATGGTGGCAATTGCCGTTTCGCTGTTCTTGAAAGAAGTGGGCGATGCCGGAATCATTGCGGTGGTGATTATACTGAATGCTGTCGTCGGTGTCATACAGGAGGGAAAAGCCAGAAAAGCAATTGAAGCACTTCAAAAACTGTCAAGTCCCAAAGCATTGGTTAAAAGAGACGGAAAGGAAAAAGAAATAGAAAGCGGACTTCTGGTTCCGGGCGATGTGGTTTTCTTAGAGGCAGGAAGACAGGTCCCGGCAGATATCAGGCTGATCCGGGCAGTTAATCTGAAAATAGAGGAATCGGCACTTACAGGAGAATCGGTTCCTACGGAAAAGACAGGCACCCCTCTTAAGGGGAATGGCGAAAGTCTTGGTGACAGGATCAATATGGCTTACATGACAACTACAGTCACTTACGGAAGAGGTGAAGGAATTGTTACAGCAACAGGGATGGATACGGAAATCGGCAAGATAGCAGATCTGATCGAAGATGGAGGCAATGAAATGACACCTCTGCAAAAGAGGCTGGCAGACCTTGGAAAGGTACTCAGCGCGGCAGCGGTTGCAATCTGTCTGTTCCTGTTTCTGGTTGCTGTGTTGCAGAAAAGGGATATCGGAGAAATGCTGCTTACGGCGATATCCCTTGCAGTTGCGGCGGTGCCGGAAGGATTACCTGCCATTGTGACGATTGTGCTGGCTCTCAGTGTGTCAAAAATGGTGAAGGTCAATACTATTGTAAGAAAACTGCCTTCCGTGGAGACCCTTGGCGCTGTTAATGTGGTCTGTTCGGACAAGACAGGAACACTGACAAAGAACAGAATGACAGTGCAGAAATGCTTTGTGGACGGTAAGATTCTGGAAAAAGGAATGCTTGATCCAAAGAAGCATGGACTTTTGCTGGAGGCCTGTACCCTTTGTAATGATGCTGCCATTGAGGACGAAAGGATTGGTGATCCCACGGAGCTTTCGCTTCTGGATCTTGCTCTGGAATTTGGGTACGAAAAGGAACAGCTTGCAAAAAAATATCCACGCATAGATGAGAGGGCATTTGACTCCGGCCGTAAAAGGATGACCACGGTACATAAAAGAGAGGGGCGGGAAATCGCTTATGTAAAAGGGGCAGCTGATGAGATGATCTCACGCTGCTCTCAAGTATGGATGTATGGAAAAGAGACGCCTTTTACTGCCAGAGCAAAGAAAGAAGCACTGAATGCGATAGATGAAATGGCGAAAGATGCGCTTCGTGTCCTTTCGGTAGCAGTCAAAACCAAAGGAAATCTGACGGATGAAAGCAATATGACATTTGTAGGCCTTGTGGGTATGATAGATCCCCCGAGGGAAGAGGTGAAGGAAGCTGTGGAAAGTTTTCGAAACGCTCATGTGGATACGGTAATGATCACCGGAGACCATGTAGATACAGCCCTTGCCATTGCCAGAGAGCTTGGAATTGCGAAAACCAGAAATCAGTGTCTGACAGGAGTGGAAATGGATGCTCTTTCCGAGGAAGAGTTTGCAAAAAAGGCGGATAACATACGGGTATACGCCAGAGTTTCTCCCGAGCATAAAGTTAGAATTGTAGATGCCTTAAAGAAAAAGGGAAAAGTAGTTGCCATGACAGGCGACGGAATCAATGATGCCCCTTCCCTGAAAGCCGCAGACGTTGGAATCGCTATGGGAAAGGGCGGTACGGACGTAGCCAGAAATGCGGCGGATATGGTGCTTACCGATGATAATTTTGCCACCATTGAAAAAGCAATGAGAGAAGGAAGAAGCATTTATGAAAATATCAGAAAAACCATCCTGTTTCTCCTTTCTTCTAATTTTGGAGAGATCATTACCATGCTGGCAGCCGTGCTTGCAGGATTCCCGGCACCTCTTAAGGCAAGCCACATCCTGTGGGTAAATCTGATCACGGATTCCCTGCCGGCGCTTGCTCTTGGCGTGGACAAAAATGACACGGATGATCTGATGAGGGAGCCTCCAAGAAAAAGTAAGGACAGTCTGTTTTCACACGGCGGACTCACCTGTACCCTGTGTTACGGAGCTGTGATAGCAAGTATCAGCCTGCTGGCTTTTTTAACGGTGCCTTATCAGGAACTGCTGAAAGAAAACATGCCGGTAAATCTTATGAATCTGAATAAGATCCTGCAGGTTACTTCTGTTCTGAATAAGGCCCAGACTCATGCTTTTACGGTACTTGGCATGAGTCAGCTGGTACATGCCATAGGCATGCGGGATGTAAATAAATCTGTGTTTAAGATGAATCATTTGAATAACCCGTATATGTTCCTGGCCTGGGGAATGGGCTTGTTTTTACAGGTAATAGTAACGGAGATCCCTTATTTTGTAGGATTGTTTGGAACCAGCAGACTGACTCTTTACGAATGGGGAATCCTTGGAGGACTTTCCTGTATGCCCCTTGTGATCCATGAACTTCTGGTACTGTCAGAGTCCATTGTGAATGGAATGGGAACAGGAGAATTAGAAAAGTCTGGAGATGGCGAGCAGAAAAAACAGCACGGCGGGGAGGAAGGAGAAGCTGCATGAGATTCTGTGAAGCAGCTTTTTTCCGGTGAACAGTCCAAACAAAAGGGAAAGGAAATGAATGGATGATGATATCAGAAAGATAATGGCGGGCGGAAGTGCAGGTGCTCCTGAACTGATGCCCGCTGTTATGCTGTCGATGGAAAGGACTACGGAGAGGGCGGCAGCCTCCGGCGGGGAGAGAAAGTCAGGTTCTTTTTTATTTACTTTTTCCGAAAAAGAAATGGTGGTCAGATCCCCGGAATGACGGAATCTGTCCGGAAGCGCATCATATAATTTATAGAATGCAAGTGCGAGCAATATCAAAAAGGAAAGAATCGCGGTTATCCTTTGGGGGATCAGGGAAGCCGCCTTTTCTCCGGCAATCAGAGACAGGGTGAACATAAAACCGGAGATCAGCGAGAGGATGCACACAGAGCTGAAAGGTACCTGTACTTTTTCCGTACTGTAGGAAAGCCCGGCGGCAAAAGTATCGGCGGACAGTGCAATGGAAAGCAGTAAAAAAGAGCAAAGTGAAATTAACATGGGAAGCCTTTCAAACCGTTTGCTATATTATATTCAAATATGGTATACTTTGTTATATCAGAGAATCAGGAGGTATGGGGTATGAAGCTTATCTTTATTGGGGCTGATCATGAGGTTACAGGGAGCTGTCACTATTTAAATGCGTGTGGAAAACATATTCTTGTGGATTATGGTATGGAGCAGGGCGTCAATTATTTTGAAAACTGTGACCTTCCCGTAGCGGAATCCATGATTGACTATGTGTTTTTGACCCATGCCCATGTAGATCATTCAGGAATGCTTCCCCTGTTATCATCCAGAGGCTTCAGGGGACAGATACTGACCACAGAAGCGACTGCGGATCTGTGCAGTATTATGCTGAGAGATTGTGCCCATATCCAGATGCAGGAAGCGGAGTGGAAGAACAGGAAGGCAAAACGAAGTTCGGGGATAGAACCTCATGAACCGGTCTATACCATGGAGGATGCAGAGAATGCCATCCGGCAGATCGTTCCCTGTCCCTATGATACAAAAATAGATTTGTGTGACGGAATTCAGATACGTTTTACGGATGTAGGGCATCTCCTTGGTTCAGCCAGTATTGAAGTGTGGGCAACGGAAGAAGGGCAGATGCGCAAAATCGTATTTTCCGGTGATATCGGAAACAAGAACCAGCCGCTGCTCAAGGATCCTACCCTGACTTTGGAAGCAGATTATGTGGTAATGGAATCTACTTACGGAGACCGCCTGCATCCGTCGGATAAACCTGATTATGTGAGAGAACTTGCGGGGATTTTGCAGGAGACCTTTGACAGAGGCGGCAATGTGGTCATTCCTTCTTTTGCGGTAGGAAGAACACAGGAAATTCTTTATTTTATCCGTAAGATAAAAGAAGATAAACTGGTGAAGCGCCATGCGGATTTTCCGGTGTATGTTGACAGCCCGCTGGCTGTGGAAGCAACAGGCATTTTCCACAAGAATGAAAAAGCCTGTTTTGACGAGGAAGCTATGAGCCTTGTGAAGAGGGGAATTAATCCCATTGCCTTTCCAAATCTGCGGCTTTCCATAACAAGTGAGGAATCCAAAGCGATCAACTTTGAAACTACGCCCAAGGTGATCATTTCTGCTTCAGGCATGTGTGAAGCAGGCCGTATCCGGCATCATCTGAAGCATAACCTCTGGAGACCGGAATGTACGATCCTTTTTGTCGGTTATCAGGCCTATGGGACTCTTGGAAGAACTCTGGTAGAGGGAGTAGATGAAGTCAAGCTTTTTGGGGAACCGATTGAGGTACGGGCTGATATTAAGACGATGACCGGATTATCGGGGCATGCCGATAAGAACGGACTGATTGAGTGGGTAGAAGGATTTCAGGAAAAGCCGAGAAAAGTTTTTGTGGTACATGGAGAGGACAGCGTATGCAAGTCTTTTGTAGAATGCCTGCAGACAGAACATGGCATTAAAGCGTATGCACCTTACAGCGGTACGGAGTTCAATCTTCTTTCCGGTAAGCTGGAATACGAGGCATTACCCAAACCGATTACGAAAAAGACAAAGACAGTTTCGGATGTATTTACAAGACTTCTGGCAGCAGGCCAGAGGCTTATTGCGGTCATTCATAAGAATGAAGGGGCTGCAAATAAAGATCTTGCAAAGTTTGCAGATCAGATCAATTCCCTTTGTGACAAGTGGGAACCGTAAGAAATGCTAAGCCTTACGGTATGAAAATGGAAACAGGAATGTGAGGAATAATCAGATATGAGTATGGCGGACCGGATATTTGTGAATATGTGCAGGGACATTCTGGAGAATGGAACCAGTACGGAAGGGGAAAAAGTGCGGCCACACTGGGAGGACGGCACCCCTGCTTATACCATTAAGAAATTCGGTGTTGTAAACCGATATGATCTGTCAAAGGAATTTCCTATTATTACTTTAAGACGGACAGCACTGAAAAGCGCTACCGATGAAATACTCTGGATCTGGCAGCAGAAGTCCAACAATATCCACGACCTGCACAGCCATATCTGGGATGAATGGGCAGATGAGGACGGCTCTATCGGCAAAGCCTATGGCTATCAGCTTTCCGTGAAGCATCAGTATAAGGAAGGGATGATGGATCAGGTGGACAGGGTAATCTATGACCTGAAGAATAATCCCTTCAGCCGCAGAATCATGACCAATATTTATGTTCATCAGGATCTTCACGAAATGAACCTGTACCCCTGCGCTTACAGCATGACCTTCAATGTGACACAGAAAAAGGGAGAGGACAGGCTGACACTGAATGCTATTTTGAATCAGCGTTCTCAGGATGTTCTGGCCGCCAATAACTGGAATGTGGTACAGTACGCAGTGCTTGTGCATATGCTGGCGCAGGTATGTGATATGAATGTTGGGGAACTGGTGCATGTGATTGCGGATGCTCATATTTATGACAGACATGTTCCTATTATTAAGGAACTGATTGAAAGGGAACAATACGAGGCTCCCACATTTTGGCTGAATCCGGAAATCAAAGATTTTTATCAGTTTACCAGGAATGATGTAAAAGTGGAAAACTATGTGACCGGTGAACAGATCAAGGATATTCCCATTGCCATCTAGAGAACCGGAAGGAAAAAAGCGTAAGCAAAGAGGTATTATTATGAATTTAATCGTAGCAGTAGATGAAAATTGGGCCATTGGCAATAAAAATGAACTGCTGGTAAGCATTCCGGCAGACCACAAATTTTTCAGACAGGAGACTACCGGTAAGGTAGTGGTTCTTGGGAGAAAAACACTGGAGACATTTCCCCAGGGGCTTCCTCTCAAGAACAGGACCAATATTATTTTGTCCTCCAATCCGAACTATAAAGTGAAGGATGCTATTGTAGTACATAATGAGGAAGAATTGATGGAGGAACTGAAAAAGTATCCGGAAGAGGATATTTATATCATCGGCGGGGAAAGTGTCTACAGGCAGATGCTTCCGTACTGTGATGTGGCCCATGTTACGAAAATTGACCGCGCTTATGAGGCAGACGCTTATTTCCCAAATCTGGATATGCTGCCGGAATGGGAGATCACTGCTGACAGCGATGAGCAGGTTTATTTTGATATCACCTATCATTTTGTAAAATATGAAAGAACAAAGCGAGTGTAAAAGGGTAATAGTTCAGTCCGTTCTATTTGCAAAGCAGGGGCTGACTGTTGCCAAGAAGTATTGACTTTTTCAGGGAAAAGGATAATAATGATAAAAAATCAATATTAAACAGATTAACATAAGAGAGGGAGTGCAAGAATCATGGAAAAGAAAAATATTGATTGGGCCAATCTTGGATTCGGCTATATCCAGACAGATTACAGATTTGTATCCAACTTTAAGAATGGCGCCTGGGATGACGGCATTATTACAGAGGATGCCAATGTGGTCATTAATGAATGTGCAGGCGTTTTACAATATGCGCAGACAGTTTTTGAAGGATTGAAGGCTTACACAACATCGGACGGCCGTATCGTTACTTTCCGCCCTGACTTAAATGCAGAGAGACTGGAGCAGAGCGCTTCCCGTCTTGAGATGCCTGTTTTCCCCAGGGACAGGTTCGTAGAAGCAGTGAAAAAGGTAGTTAAGGCAAATGAAGCCTATGTACCACCCTATGGAAGCGGTGCAACACTTTACATACGTCCTTATATGTTTGGAAGTAATCCCGTTATCGGTGTAAAGCCTGCTGATGAGTATCAGTTCAGAATCCTCACAACACCTGTAGGACCTTATTTTAAGGGCGGCGCAAAGCCACTTACGATCCGTGTCAGTGATTTTGACCGTGCAGCACCGAATGGTACAGGACATATCAAGGCAGGTCTTAACTATGCCATGAGCTTACATGCGATTGTAGATGCCCACAAACAGGGTTATGATGAAAATATGTATCTGGATGCAGCTACAAGAACAAAGGTGGAAGAAACAGGCGGAGCCAACTTCCTCTTTGTAACGAAAGACGGTAAAGTAGTAACACCCAAGTCAAACAGTATTCTTCCTTCTATTACAAGACGTTCCCTGATCTATGTTGCAAAGGAATACCTCGGACTGGAAGCGGAAGAAAGAGAAATTTATCTGGATGAGCTTAAGGATTTCGCAGAATGCGGTCTTTGCGGTACGGCAGCAGTTATTTCTCCTGTGGGCAAGGTTGTTGATCATGGCAAGGAAATCTGTTTCCCCAGCGGCATGACAGAAATGGGACCTGTTACCAGGAAGCTGTATGAGACTTTGACAGGAATTCAGATGGGCACTATTAAGGCACCTGAAGGCTGGATTGTAGAGATTTAAAAATATACGAACGAAAATAAAATGAAAAGGTATCTGAACTTTGAAAGTTTGGATGCCTTTTTTCTTTTCTTGTGAAGGCTTTTGATGTATAATGGCTGTGTATAAGTCTTGATGGAAAATTTATTGGGGTAATAGATTTGGGAGGATGTACATGAGCAGAGAAAAGGATAACATGAAAAAGAAGGAAAGAGCCGCTGCAAAACAGGCAGCCAAAGCAGAAAAAAAGGCAAAAGCCGCTGAAAAGAAGACGGTCGAAAAGAAAACAGTGGAAAAGAAAACAGCAAGGATGAAAAAGGAAAAAGAAGGACAAAACTCCATTGCTTTTTTTCGCAGAATCGGTTTCCGGCTGATTGTTTCATTTCTGATTCCTGTTATCTTTATCATTATTCTGGGCGTGGTTTCTTATAATAAGGCATCAAAGCAGATCATTGAGAGCTATGAGATATCGGCAAGCCAGACAATGAGCATGATAAACCGCTATCTGGCACTGGCCATTGATACGGTTCAGAGTGATTACAAAAAATATATGAATGATGAGACGTTACAGAAATTTTATAAGGGATTGCTTGACAAAGATGAAAGCCATTCCTTTATACCACGACAGTATCAGACGGATCTGAATACTGCCATAAATATCAACGATCTGATCGATAATGTTTATTTCCTGTCCGATTCACAGGTATCCATCACCACCACACAGACAACAGAGACAAATCTGCTGTCCGCATATAAGGAAACACCTCAGGGACAGATGGTAAATGCTGACCAGTATAAATATTTCCTTTTTGGCAATCAGTGTGAAGCGGAT
>JBJEMT010000068.1:0-5604 GCA_051879815.1 Suilimivivens sp.
CTGATTTGGAACAATTTTATCCTGATAGAATGGCAAACAGAATTTTGGGTATGGGCGATGTGCTTACCTTGATCGACAAGGTGGCGGAAGCTAATCTGGATATGGATGCCGATAAAGAGAAAGAGATGGCAGCCCGCCTGAAGAAAGGTAAATTTGATTTTGAAGATTACTTGGAAAGTATGAATCAAATGAAAAAGTTGGGTGGTATCTCAAGCATTCTGGGTATGATGCCTGGAATGGGAATCAAAGCCAGTGACTTGGAGTCAGCAATTGATGAAAAGCAGATGGCAAGAATGGAAGCGATAGTGTTGTCCATGACTCCGGCTGAAAGAAAAAATCCGAAACTTTTGAATCCAAGTAGAAAGCATAGGATTGCCAAAGGAGCAGGGGTTGACATCGCAGTTGTAAACCGTTTTATCAAGCAGTTTGAACAATCTCAGAAGATGATGAAGCAGTTGCCTGGTATGATGGGTGGATTTGGCAAAAGAGGTAAATTTAAGTTTCCTTTTTAGTGCATATATGATTGTTATTTTTTAAAGAAAGAATATGAGGTGAAAGAACATGGCAGTAAAAATCAGATTAAGAAGAATGGGTCAGAAGAAAGCTCCTTTCTATAGAATCATAGTTGCAGACTCCAGATCTCCCAGAGATGGTAAGTGCATCGATGAAATCGGAACTTATGATCCTAACACAGATCCCAGTACTTTCAAGGTAAATGAAGAACTGGCAAAGAAGTGGTTAGCAAATGGTGCTCAGCCTACAGAAGTTGTTAGCAGAATTTTCAAGCAGGCAGGTATTGAAAAGTAGAAATCTGTTGACAACCCTTTTGGAGGTGGACTATGAAGGAATTAGTAGAAGTAATTGCAAAAGCACTTGTTGAACATCCGGATGAGGTTACTGTAACCCAGAAGGAAGAGGGTAAGCATATTACCATTGAACTTCATGTTGCTGCATCTGATATGGGTAAAGTGATAGGAAAACAGGGCAGAATTGCAAAGGCAATCCGCTCTGTTGTGAAAGCAGCATCATCTAAGGAAAACAAGAAAGTGGACGTAGAAATCGTCTAAGGCTAAGGATGTTCCTTTCTTAAAGGAACATCCTTTTTAACTTTTTTATAAGTATTTTTCATGAAGTCAAAAGACTTGAGGAAATTTTATGGAACAGGTATTTCAGATAGGAATCATATCATCCACACACGGTGTCAGAGGGGAAGTAAAGGTGTTCCCCACAACGGATGATATGAAACGTTTTAAAAAATTGAAGGAAGTTCTGCTTGATACAGGAAAAGAATATCTGACGCTTGAGGTTGAAGGGATCAAATTCTTCAAGCAGTTTGTGATCCTTAAATTTAAAGGCTATGACAATATAGATGATATCGTAAAATACAGAGGGAAAAGCCTTTGCGTTACCAGAGAGAATGCGGTGAAGCTTCAGAAGGATGAGTACTTTATCGCCGATCTGATCGGTCTTAAGGTGGTAAATGAGGATGGCAGTTTTACCGGTGTCTTAAAAGATGTCATGGAGACAGGGGCAAACGATGTTTATGTCGTGGAAAGCTTAGACGGAAAAGAAGTGCTGATCCCGGCAATCAAGGATTGTATTTTACAGGTGGATTTCGAAAAAGAACAGATAGTGGTTCATCTTCTGGACGGACTTTTGAATTAAGAGGTGTGATGAGTTGAACTTTCATGTATTGACACTGTTTCCCGAAATGATCGAGCAGGGACTTCACACCAGCATTACAGGGCGCTCCCTTAAAAACGGAACGCTTACCCTGCATACAGTGAATATTCGGGACTATACCACAAACAAACATAAGAAGGTGGATGATTATCCCTATGGAGGCGGAGCAGGCATGCTGATGCAGGCACAGCCTGTTTTTGATGCTTATAAGGCTGTTGTGGAGGACATTGCGGAGCGAAAAGCAAAGAACGGGAATACAGACAATAACCTTACGCGTGTCATTTATCTGACACCCCAGGGAACTGTGTTCCATCAGTCCATGGCAAGAGAGCTTGCCAAAGAGGAAGATCTGATTTTTCTTTGCGGTCACTATGAAGGAATTGACGAAAGAGTTCTTGAGGAAATTGTCACTGACAATATCTCTATCGGTGATTATGTACTCACAGGTGGAGAACTTCCGGCACTTGTACTTATGGATGCCATTGCCCGTATGGTTCCCGGGGTGCTTGGCAATCAGGAATCGAAAGATGCGGAGAGCCACAGCAATTATCTGCTGGAATATCCTCAGTATTCCAGACCGGAAATCTGGCATGAAAAGAAGGTGCCGGAAATTCTTCTTTCAGGGGACCACGCCAAGGTGGATGAATGGAGACTGGAGCAGTCTCTTGCAAGGACAAAAGAGGTTCGCCCCGATCTTTATGAAAAATGGGCATCGGAGAACGAGGAGTATTTTATCCGCAAGAAAAAACAGGAAGAACGGAAGAGAAGAAATGAATTGAGAAAGTTAAAAAAGATAAATGAACTAGAGAAATAGAGAATTAGAAAATCAGGAACGCATCTGCCTGAAAATGATTGTGCTATTCTCAAAGAAAATGCTTGCATTTTACTAGAGAGTATGGTAAATTATTAGCGTTGTGAAAAATGCGATGGTCCTCTGTTACAGAATGTATTAAGAACATCCAATTGATTCAAGGAGGCAAATATGAACGATATTATCAAGAACATTGAAGATGCTCAGTTAAAGGCTGAAGTTGCAGATTTTAACGTAGGCGATACCGTTAAGGTATACGGTAAGATCAGAGAAGGAAACCATGAAAGAATCCAGGTTTTTGAAGGAACTGTTTTAAAGAGACAGGGAACCGGCGCAAGAGAGACATTTACAGTCAGAAAGACATCTAATGGTGTCGGTGTTGAAAAGACATGGCCTGTACATTCTCCTAACGTTGAAAAGATTGAAGTTGTCAGAAGAGGTAAGGTAAGAAGGGCAAAACTGAATTACTTAAGAAATCGTGTCGGCAAGAAAGCTAAGGTTAAAGAGATTGTTAAATAATTTGGAACCTTATGAGGACAGTTGCTTTTGCAATTGTCCTTTTCTTATGCTTTAAAATGTGATAAGATTAATCTTACGATGTATAAGTGCGTCGGCGTTTGGTTATCGCCCAGAGGATAGAAAGTATGGCAAGAAAAAAGGGATTGACCTTTTATGAAAAAGAAAAGAAAATAAACAAAGCTACAGTTCGTGAGATTTTTTCTACACTTTTTTATTCCGGTGTTGCCATTCTGCTTGCTTTTGTACTGGTATTCTCGGTAGGAATGAAAGTGGGAATGATCGGCGTTTCCATGGAACCTGCCTTATACAATGGCCAGGAGGTATTTGTCAACAAATTTATTTACAGAATAACCTCACCCAAACGAGGGGACATTGTGGCATTTCTTCCAAATGGCAATAAGAATTCACACTACTATCTGAAGCGTGTAGTGGGGCTCCCCGGGGAGACAGTTCAGATCATTGGTGGATATGTATATATTAATGGAGAACTTCTTGCAGAGGATGAAAGTTATGATAAAATAGCAGATCCGGGTATGGCAGAGAATGCAGTTGTTCTGGGCAGCGATGAGTTTTTTGTACTTGGAGATAACAGAAATAACAGTGAGGACAGTCGTTCCGGCAACATTGGAGCAGTAAAAAAGGACACCATAGCGGGTAAGGCGTGGTTCCATCTATCCAGTGATGAAGAAGGAATGGGCTTTGTAAAATAGAGTATAGGAACAGGCAGGTAATTTATGAATTATCAATGGTATCCGGGCCATATGATGAAGGCCAGGCGGATGATGCAGGAAAATATGAAGCTGATCGATCTGGTGATCGAACTTGTGGATGCCCGTATCCCTATGAGCAGCAGGAATCCTGACATCGATGAACTTTCAAAGAATAAATCCAGAGTAATTCTTTTAAATAAGTCAGATCTGGCAGATAGCAGATATAATTTGCAGTGGACAGCTTATTTTAAAGAAAAGGGGTTTCATGTTCTTGAGATCAATTCAAAGACAGGAGCCGGGATGAAAGCGATTCAGGGGCTTGTGCAGGAGGCCTGCAGGGAAAAAATAGAACGAGACAGAAAGCGTGGAATTAAGAACCGCCCTGTGCGTGCTATGGTAGTGGGAATACCCAATGTAGGGAAATCCACTTTTATTAATTCCTTTGCCGGAAAGGCATGTGCAAAAACAGGAAATAAGCCCGGTGTTACCAAGGGAAAGCAGTGGATACGTCTCAATCAGAGTCTGGAGCTTCTTGATACTCCCGGAATTTTATGGCCGCGTTTCGAAAACCAGACGGTAGGTGAGAGACTTGCCATGATCGGGTCCATCAATGATGAGATTCTTCATGTGGATGAGCTTGCTGTTGCCATATTAAGGTATGTGAAGAAGGAATATTCGGGATTAATGGAAAAGAGGTACAATATAGAGGAAACAGAGGATGTTTATGAAACCCTGAAAGCAGTCTGTATCAGCAGAAAATGCTTTTTAAAGGGAGAAGAGCCTGATATAGACAGAACGTCCAGAATTATCATAGAAGATTTCAGGAGCGGAAGGATTGGCAGAATTACATTAGAGCATCCGGAGGAGTGGCAGTGAAAAAGACATTAAAAGAAATACTGGGAACAAGCATATATTTATTGGTAGTTTTGGTGCTGACCTTTTTAGTGGTAACTTATGTTGGACAGAGAACCAAGGTAAGCGGCAGCTCTATGGAGCCTACCTTAAGTGACGGAGACAATTTAATTGTCGATAAAATATCTTATCGCTTTTCAGAACCGGAACGATTTGATATTATAGTATTTCCTTTCCGATATGCGGAGAAGACTTACTATATTAAGCGTATTATAGGGCTTCCCGGTGAAACTGTTTATATTGATGAGAACGGGTATATATATATAGATGGCGTGATTCTTGAAGAAAATTACGGCAAGGAAATAATTGCAGATCCTGGACGGGCTTATGAGCCCATTACTCTTGGACCGGATGAATATTTTGTTATGGGAGATAACAGAAATAACAGTTCTGACAGCAGAGATCCGGTGGTAGGAAATATTCACAGAGATGAGTTCATCGGCAAGGCATGGATGAGGATATGGCCTCTTGAAAAAATGGGCATCATTAAGCACCAATAGAGCATTGGGATATGTTTTCTGAAAGGATAGAAATATGAGTCAAAGCATTGGAGAAATCAAAGCATTATTACAGGCAGCCGGTCACAAAGGGCTGCCTGCCTTTATAAATACCTATGAGGCGGATAAGAGAGCGGGAGTTGTCAGTCTTGTACAAAGAGCAAAAAAGCAGTTGAATGCTTATGAAAAGGAACTGGAAAGAACAGAAAGGATGAAGTTCTTTGAACGGGAATATGCGTCTTATTCCTATATTTGCGGCATTGATGAGGTGGGGCGCGGACCGTTGGCAGGTCCGGTAGTTGCAGGAGCGGTTATTCTGCCCAAAGATTGTGATATTTTGTATCTAAATGATTCCAAGCAGCTGTCCGAAAAAAAGAGAGAAGAGCTTTATGATGTGATCATGGAAAAGGCAGTTTCGACAGGGCTTGGATTTGTATCCCCTGAAAGAGTTGATGAAGTCAATATTCTTCAG
>JBJEMT010000069.1:0-79476 GCA_051879815.1 Suilimivivens sp.
AAATCATCTCTCTCTATTCATATATAAATCAAATTTGTTATCAATCATTTATGACGGGAGGGATTTAGAAATGATAACCATTGTTTACGGAAACAGTCCATAGAAAGCAGTTCAAACTATTATCTGCCACATTTAATAACAAACCAAAGGAGAAATTCATTTATGAAGAAGAAAAAATTCGTTATGATCATGATGCTTGCAGTAAGTCTGAGCACAGTAAGTATGACAGCCTATGCCGCACCCAGGACAATGCCGGATGGCACAGTGTTTGACGCTGAATATTATGCGGAAACCTATCCTGATGTAAAAGCCGCCTTTGGCAATGACGAAACGGCTTTGTACAACCATTATATGCAATATGGCAGATCAGAAGGTCGTAAGCCTTACAAGGAAGCGGCTGTAAGCCCTGTGGCAAATGCCACACTGGTATCCTCCTATACGACATGGTCTTCCGGAGGTGACTATGCCATAGACACTTATTCTAACGGGATCAAAGTGGTAAGGTCTCTTGAAGGAAGCGTTGCAGTTGATAAAAAATACTGGATACTCAGAACAGACTTTAGCGACGGTCTGCTGGACGAGGACGGAAACGGAATTGATGACAGAGATCCCTGTAACAACAACGGATATACCGACCTTAACTATAACGGGGTAATCGATGGCGCTCCGTCTTTACCACATTATGTACCGGAATCAGAGATAACAAAATACTGGATGTGCGAACACGGTGTCATCCAGGGGCTTTACATATGTAATGAAAAAGAGTGCTTAGATGATCTCGAGCGTATGAGAAATGCCCGTTTATGTGTTTAATAAATATCGTTTAACAGGAGAGAAAATACCATGAGAAAAAAATTATTGAGTTTATGTATTATTTTGAGTTTATGCCTTTTAACAGCATGCGGAAAAGAGGGATCTGTAAATACAGGGAAGGAAACAGCACAGGCCTCCGTTGACGCAAAAGCAGAAGCATCGGATACCTCGGCAGAAGAAACCAAAAGCCCGGCTCCCACACAGACACCGATTCCGACGCCCACTCCCACACCGGAGCCGGAACTTACGACAGTTTATCTTGTGTCAAAGTCAACATGTGATGCGGACGCGGGTCCCCTTTTTTATCATAGTGTATGCGAATATGAATACAATGATAACGGCAAAGCAATAAAGAAGTCCTTCTATGGTGCTGATGATACCCTAAGTGGAACCCAAGAATATGAATATGATTCAAATGGAGAACTGACAAAACAGGTTAATTATAAGAAAGATGGATCCGAATTATCAACTTGCTTATATAAGTATGAATATGATTCAAACGGCAATATGATAAAAAGCGCCCAATACAGTGAAAGCTATGAAAATGCCCCCTACTTAATTTTTGAATACGATGAGGAAGGTAATGTCATCAAATCAACAGCAGACTTTTCCGATTTTGGAACCAGTATGGCAACATTCGAATATGTTTTTGATGACAAAGGAAGAGTCATAAAACGAACCGAGTATGATGAATCCGGTGCCATAGGCGGTGTGAAAGAAACTGAATATTATGACAACGGTGATGTCAAAAAATTTGTCTCTACTAATCCGGACGGTACTGTAGCAGAATACAACGAATATGAATATGAGTATGATGAAAATGGTAATATCATAAAAGAAATCACGTATGACCAGAATGGTAATAAAGAGTTTACAACGGAATATGAATATATCACGATGGAAATACCGGTAGAGTAGTCCTTAAAAGCAAAGGCCGGCATAGCTGCTTTTACAGGCATATGCCGGCCTGTATTTATCAGTAAATGAGTCTACATCGTTCTGCGTACAGCCCGGAACTTTACATAAACGGTTCAACTTATTATAAAAAATAAAAAATTTTATAAAAAGTGAAACCTTTTAGAAACTGCCCCGCTCTATATGAGTGTAAGGAAAAAAACAGAAATAAAACAGAATGGAGGATTTTCAGATGAAAAGAAAAATGATCACATTGGGAGCAGTGATGCTATTGGGAATGTCTTTAAAGATGACAGCATATGCACAGCCGGCGGCCATGCCGGACGGTACCGTTTTTGATGCTGAGTTTTATGCGGAAACATATCCGGATGTGAAAGAGGCATTTGGAAATGATGAGACGGCCTTGTATAACCATTACTTACAGTATGGGAAGTCGGAAGGCAGACTTGCATGTGCAGCTGCAGATAATGCAAAAACGGTACAGGAACCCCAGACAT
This sequence comes from Suilimivivens sp., assembly GCA_051879815.1. Lineage (GTDB taxonomy): Bacteria > Bacillota > Clostridia > Lachnospirales > Lachnospiraceae > Suilimivivens. The sequence goes on from JBJEMT010000069.1 coordinate 2,226, forward strand.
CAGGAGTGAAGCTGGAACCGGAAGATAAGAATTATCTCAATGCTGCATGTGTGGCGAATGGCCTTGATTTTGATGAAAGTAAATGGTGGTCACCTACTTACAGTTTTGTAAGAAAAGATTATTCTTCCAATCCGCGTTATCAGCAGTTGAAGGCATGGATCATAGATACCATTGAGCAGAGTGGCAATGCAAAAAACCTGGAAGTGTCTGCGCCGTACAATTACTATGTGGCAACTTCGGAAGAATCTATTGATCTGGTGAATATGACAAAGAATCTGGCAGTTGATCTTATGAAAGAGGGATATTGCAATAATATTACGATTGCAAATCTTCCGGCAGATGGAGCTATATGTGCATATACTTATGGGCGGGAGTGGTATCAGCTGTGCAATATTAATATGACATGTGCTAACAAAAATATAGTTGCAAAACACCCGGAATTAAAGGGATATCTTAAACAATAAGGTTTCTGAGAGAAAAAGGTAAAGAAGAGGTGTGGAAATGACAGATGAAAAAATAAAGCGCAGAAGAACAGAAGCTGTTCCAGGTCTTTGAGAAGATAGAGGAGTAGCTGCAGGATCTGCAAAACCGGAATTGATGCGTGAGATGTGCAATCGCTTATTTAACCCTTGGATTATTGCGTTACCTCACTTTCATTTAACAATTAAGAAAATATACGGAGGAAAAAGTTATGGAATCAACAAAAGAACAGAAAAATCAGCAGGTCGACGAGCAGGAAGTTCAGCAGACCGATCAGCAAACTAATGAACAGTCAATGGTAAAGTTTGAAGACGGCAATCTCACGATCAATGTAGGGAGCATGAAAGAGAAGACAGCCCAAACAGCAGGCAGCTTTGTTGATAAGACAAAGAGTGGTTGGAAAAAGGCTTCTGCATTTGTGAAAGGAAAAGCGAAAGAAGTCAGGAAAACTAAGGTATCCAAAAAGACGGTTACAATGTTGATTGTGTTGCAGCTGATTCTGGCAGGAGTGATTGCCGGTTCTGTATATGCGGCTTCCAGGGCAGGATATAGAGGTGTCTTAAGTGAAATCTGCAGTACCGTAAACAGGAGAGATAGTAGACTGGATGCCGTAGCAGGTGCGCTTCTGCCGGATTTTGCTTACACAGAATATGAGTATATGATGGAACGCCTGGAAGATTCGGAATATGCAGTGGACATGGTGGATAATGCAGAAGAGCAGATTGATGATCTGTATCTGAGACTGGATGATAACTTTGGAGCAAACGCTTTGATTTCCTACAAGGTGATTGAGCAGGAGAAGATGAGCAGTTCCCAGCTGAGAAGAGCGGAGCGAAACTGTACAGATTATTACGAAACATATCTGAAAGATTTTGCAGAAAAAGTGGAAGAAAGTGATTATGACACAGTAAAGAGTATTGCGGGATGGTTTGATATCGATACAGCCCAGATGCGAGAAGTGTTTGACAGTATTCTTGTGCTGAAAGACAATCTCGAAAATCCAGTAGTATCAAAGGGTTACAATCTGAAGCTGCAGATAAGCATCAAGGGTTCAAAAGATGAATATACCGAAAAAGTGAATGTAAGCATCATCAGAGTAAATGGGGATTGGATGATAGATTATACAAGCGTTGATGAATTGAACAGCGTATTCAGGAGCCTGGGAAGAGAGATAAGTGACCTTTACTGGTTTTATTAAAATAAGGGGGAGGCTGATACATTTATGGGAGACAGACAGGTGAACCTAAAGGGCGAGGTAGTGGAAGAAGTGAGTCTGAATGAACACACAGGCAGCTTTGTAATCCGGACAGAGGACAGAAATGTAAGAATTATTTCGGAGGGGGAACAGGCGATAAAAGATTATATGTTTATCCGGAAGAACCAAAAGATGGAGATTGATGGAACAGAAAGAGAGGACAAGGTGTATTCCCGTAAATTGCGGATCGATATTCTAAAATAAGAAGCGCAGACCAGGTATTTACCGTAATATAGAGAAAGTGATAAAATAATAAATATAGACTCATACAAAGGAAATGAGAGGGAACATATGAAAACATCATCAGAATTGATAAAATCAGTTATAAATTTTCAGAAGGGAGACGGAGAGGCATTTAATGTCATTTATGAGCAATCATATAAATACCTTCACACCTGCGTCATTCATGTGATGAAAAATGAAGATGCTGCGATGGACATGCTTCAGGAAACTTATCTGGAGATCAGCAGGAATATTTCGCAGTTGAAAAATCCGGAGGATTTTCTGAGCTGGGCAGCTGTGATCGCAAACAGAAAATGTTTTGCTTATCTGAAAAAGCAAAAGGATGCACTTGTTTATGCAAATGATGAAAGTGAAGATGATGACAGTGATCTGTTTGATACGCTGGCAGATGACGAAGCATTTATTCCGGAAGAAATATTGCAGGACAGAGAGAAACAGCGTCTGATGCGGGAAATCATTGACAGTTTAAGCGAGATGCAGAGATTGTGCATCATCGGATATTACTACAATGAGCAAAAGCAGGAAGAAATTGCCGAGAAACTTGGAATACCCGTCAATACCGTAAAAACAAATCTGAGCAGGGCCAAAGCAAAAATTAAGGACGCAGTAGAGGAGCTGGATGTAAAGAAGGGAACAAGACTTTACAGCCTTGCACCATTTCTTCTCCTTTTCTTCGGAATGGAGGCAGAAGCCTGCACAATTTCGGCTATGTCGGAAACTTTACAGAGCGCAGCCTCTGCTCATGCAAAAGAAGTACTTGCGCAAAAGGCGGTAAAGTTCTCTGCCAAAAAAATGGTGAAAATTGCCGCAGCGGTTACAGGCGTTGTTGTGCTGGGCGGTATCGCCGCCTTTCTGGTGACAGACCGGCAGGATACGGAAGAGACGGAAAACGTGATTGAGGAAGAAATGGACACTGACCGGAGTGCGGAAGAAACGGCGGAACCGGAACAGGTTTCACAGGAAGAGGATATCCAGGATATCCGGGATCAGGAACCGGTTGCCAGTGCGGAAAATGCGGACCAGGGACTGGAGGGTGCCCTGCAGATCCCGGATGGATATGAAATTATTACTGCCAGAGACGGATTAGCGATTATATGGGATATGGATACCCTTCTCTATGGTGCCATTACCTATGATAATGAGGTGGTTGTGCCGGCAGAATATGACAACTGTGGTACATCGATCAATGATGACGGCCAATTTTTTCTTGTGAAGGACGGTCAATACACCGTGTTCGATAAAGCGGGAAATGTGTTATATGAAAGCATGGAGCGGATTGAAGCAGTCAGTGACGGGGTTGTGTTCCATAAATCCGAAACAAATGAACTGGATGAATTTTCCCTCAAGTATGTGAAACTGGACGGGACTGTATTATATGAATTGGACACAGATATTTATGCCGGTGCAGGCGGAGTCCCTTTTAATGAAGGAAAAGCACTTGTGTCTGACGGTGCTACGAATATCATGGAATCGGATGGAAACCTGACTAATCTGTTTGACGAACAATATCCGCTGCGCCATCCGGGCCAGGACAATAGATCAAACGGAGAAACCGGACTGATCGCTGATGCAGTAGGTGTAGATTTTGATGCAACTTATCCCATTGGTGTCAGCTGTAACGGTTATTTCATGGAGAGAGGAATCCCTTACTTTGAAGATTCATTTGATTCCTACAGTATTCAGACCACGGACGCTTCCGAGGCTTACGAATTTAAAATCACAGAACTGGCAGCGTACCTTGGCATGGATGCGGAAAATGTGCAATGGTCATTCCGGGGATTTCCGCTAAATGGAGGTATCAGCTTTAATTACGGTCCGCTCATCAGCCTTCGATTGAATGACGGGGTAAATGTGGCAGTATATCTGATCGATGTGTCAAAAATGGATAAGAGAGAAAACGGCACTGGGTATATTTATGAATTAAATGATGCCATGTTCCTTCAGCAGGGGGATTCCATAGAAATATCAGAAGAAAAATACTGGCTGTATCAGAGCGAAGGACAATGGGGTTATATTGATCATAGCGGAAATGTAATTGCCATGTATGATGATGCCTGTGCATTTATAAACGGAAAAGCAATGGTTGTGAAAGAGGGAAAAGCCTATTACATTGATGAAAATATGAATGTTACAGGAGAAGGAATTCCGGTTATCTCCGTTTCCACATGCGGCGATCTGTTTCGCTTAAATACGGAAGACGGTGTCTTTTATCTGGAGGCAAAATAATATAAGGGAACTTAAAAGAAAGTTAAGATTTCTTTTGACTTTCACAAAGGACAAACACACAAAGGGTAAAGAACTTGCACCTCGCGGGAAACTGTGCTAAAATCTGCATCGGAATACGGGTATGAAAAAACCGGTTTTCCAAATTCTCATGTGAGGTACTTACAATGAATCCAATAAAAAAAATCTATTGTCGTGTGTTTCAGAAGGCTTTTCATTTAGTGATTCCCATTCTGCCTTACCGCCAGCCAAAGAGGGTGGAAAGTCTTGCGGATATTCCTTCCATTTTAAAAGAAAAGAGAATAGACCGCATCTTGATCGTGACGGATCAGGGCATTTGCAGCCATGGACTGCTCGAGCCGCTTGAGCAGGCGTTGCGGGAAAATAACATATTTTATGAGATTTATGATAAGACGGTGCCAAATCCCACTACAGATAATGTGGAAGAGGCAAGACAGCTCTATCTTTCCGGGAACTGTCAGGCACTCGTCGGTTTTGGTGGCGGTTCCAGTATGGATTGTGCCAAAGGGGTAGGTGCCAGGATAGCAAGACCGAAGAAAAGCCTGGGACAGATGGCAGGTATTTTAAAGGTTATGAAAAAACTGCCGCTCTTTATTGCAGTGCCCACCACGGCAGGTACCGGCAGCGAAACCACACTGGCTGCCGTTATCACGGATGCCCAGACCAGACATAAATATGCCATCAACGATTTTCCATTGATTCCTGATTATGCGGTGCTGGATCCTCAGATCACCGTCAGCCTTCCGCCTTTTATCACAGCGACCACGGGAATGGATGCCCTGACTCATGCAGTGGAGGCCTATATCGGAAACTCAACTACACGTGAGACAAGAAGCTATGCGCTGAAGGCAGTGGAGCTTATTTTTGAGAATCTGGACAAGGCTTATCAAAACGGAGAAGACCTGACGGCAAGGAAAAATATGCTGACGGCTTCCTACTATGCGGGCTGTGCCTTTACCCAGTCCTATGTGGGATATGTCCATGCGGTAGCCCATTCTCTGGGTGGACAGTACAATGTTCCTCACGGACTGGCTAATGCAGTTTTACTGCCTTATGTGTTGGAAACTTACGGAGCGAGCATTGATGAGAAGCTTCACTGTCTTGCCATGGCAGCAGGAATCGCTGACATAGAAGCCCCTGCGGCGCAGGCAGCAAAAGATTTTATACAGGCCGTTAAGGACATGAAGGAGCGCTTTGGCATCGGGGATAAAATAAAAGAAATTCGTAGAGAGGATATTCCGAAACTGGCCCGCTATGCGGATCAGGAGGCAAATCCTCTGTATCCCGTTCCCGTATTGATGGATGCAAAGGAACTGGAACTTTTTTATGATATGTTACTGGAGGAATAGAGGATGGAAGCACAGGAAATAGGGAGAATTGTCGAGAGACAGCGGGCCTGGTTTGACAGCGGAGCAACCCTTGATCTTTCCGTGCGGGCTAAGGCTCTGGCACAACTGAAGGCAACTATTCAGTTGCACGAAACAGAAATCCATGAGGCACTTTGTGCGGATTTGGGAAAAAGCAGTTTTGAGAGTTATATGTGTGAAACAGGTCTGACGATGAGCGAAATCAGCTATATGCAGAAGCATCTCAAATCGTTTGCCTCGGAAAAAACGGTGCATACGCCTCTTGCCCAGTTCCATGCAAGAAGCTATCAAAAGCCTTCTCCTTACGGCGTGGTGCTGATCATGAGTCCCTGGAATTATCCCATTCTTTTGACGTTGGATCCCCTTGCGGATGCTATCGCCGCAGGCAATACTGTCATCATAAAGCCAAGTGCCTATTCGCCAAACACCAGCGCGGTGATTGCAAAGATCATAGAAGAATGCTTTCCTCCCGAGCATGTAGCTGTTATTACCGGAGGCAGAAAAGAAAATACGCATCTTCTGAATCAGAAATTTGACTATATCTTCTTTACGGGAAGTCAGGCTGTGGGAAAAGAAGTGATGAGAAAGGCGGCAGAAAATCTGACGCCTGTCACTTTGGAGCTTGGCGGAAAAAGTCCCTGCATCGTTGATAAATCCGCAGACTTAAAGCTGGCTGCCAAAAGAATTGTATTTGGAAAATACTTAAACTGCGGACAGACCTGCGTGGCACCGGATTTTGTATACTGCCATGAGTCAGTGAAGGAGGAACTGCTTTGCCAGATTAAGCTGCAGATCAGCAAGCAGTATGGCAGTTCTCCACTGGATAATGAGAATTACGGAAAAATCATCAGCGAAAAGCATTTTAAAAGGATATGCGGGCTTTTGGACGATTCCAAGGTGGTTTTTGGAGGAAAGAAAAATCCCGATACCTTGCAGATTGAGCCTACGGTTATGGATCATGTTACTTTTGAGGATGCTGTGATGCAGGAGGAAATTTTCGGCCCGGTTATGCCGATATTGACTTTTTCTTCGTTGGAAGAAGCGATAGGAAAAGTAAAATTCCTTCCCCATCCGCTGGCTCTTTATATTTTTACCGAAGATAAAGCAGTGGCAAAAAAGGTAATCGATCACTGCGGTTTCGGCGGCGGATGCATCAATGATACCATTATTCATCTGGCTACCAGTGAAATGGGCTTCGGCGGTTTTGGAGAGAGTGGTATGGGCGCTTATCACGGAAAGAGTGGTTTTGATACCTTCTCTCACTATAAGAGTATCGTAGACAAAAAGACATGGATGGATCTTCCCATGCGCTATCAGCCATATCAAAAGCTTAATGAGAAGCTGATACGGTTTTTCTTAAAATAAAAATAATTATTTAGAGGCAAGACAAAATCATTTAGAATTTCCACCATGTTGACATTATACTCCCGTGGGAGTATAATTTAAATAAAAATGGAGATAATCTTCTTATGGTGAAAAAACTTTATCACGGTTCTTCTGAAATAATTGAAAAGCCCATTTTTGGATATGGAAAAGCATATAATGACTATGGCCTTGGATTTTACTGTACCGACAGTCTTGAGATGGCAAAGGAATGGGGTGCAGACAATGAGAGGGATGGATATGCTAACTGCTATGAATTAGATTGCACAAATCTACAGATTCTTGATCTAAATGATGAGCAATTCTGCATTTTGCACTGGCTTACGATCCTTCTGCTAAATCGGGAATTTGATATGCCATCCGGACTGGCATTGGAAGCAAAGGAATATTTGATTGATAAATTTGCAGTGGATTACAAGTGCTATGATGCAATCATCGGATATCGGGCCGATGACAGCTATTTTTCGTTTGCCCAGGATTTCATTAACGGTACCATATCTTATAGACAGCTTAACAACGCAATGCATCTTGGAAAACTGGGGCAGCAGTTTGTCTTAAAGAGTAAAACAGCCTTTGAACGAATCCAGTTTATCGGAAGTGAGATTGCAGAAAGCAGGGAATGGTATGCAAAAAAAATACTGCGTGATAAGTCCGCCCGCCGGGAGTATTTTGACATAGAGCGCAATAAACGCCAAAAAGGAGATTTGTATATCACGCAAATCCTAGATGAGGAGATGACGCCGGATGATCCACGCTTACGATAAAGTTTATCTTGAAAAAGCCCGTACAACACTGGGTCGAATGCTTGATTTTGCAGTATATGACCTCAAATATGATATAGTCGATTTCTTTAAAATGTTTATTTCTTCCGGTATTGCTGCAAGGTTTGAAAAAGGTGATTGCACTCTGCTTGCAGGAATGTCCGGTGTCGAAATTGCCTATAAAGTTCTGGAAAATTTAGGTATGAATGTGGAACGCATCAAACCAAACTATACAGTAAACCGGAGCAGGGAATACTGGATGGGCTGGGCACTGGCATATTACCAGTGGGAAACTTCACTTCGCTTTGCGGAGATAGTCAGATATATATCTGTCAAGGACATCCTTGCATTATATATTCCTTATCATGAAATGGACATACGACAGTTTTGCGATAAGATGAATGAAATGTATAAAGCAGCCAAACCGGAAACGAATCTGAAACTTTTTCGTCAGAATGTCGGATTAAGTCAGCGAGAACTGTCTGAACAGTCCGGTGTACCGATGCGTACAATTCAGCAATATGAGCAGAGACAGAAAAATATCAACAAGGCTCAGGCGGAGTATTTAATTATGTTGTCCGGGGTTCTTTGCTGTGAAGTCACTGATCTGATGGAGAAGGTGGAATAGTCATTCCTTCAAATTGCGGTCAGTCCATCGATATATGCAAGAAGCAATTCTTTTTTTCTTTTATCCATTGAATTGAGCTTATTAATTATATAAACTCTTGACAAATCCTACGCATATGGTGTACTTTGGAAAAAGTAAAGGCAATGACGAAGACAGTACCTGTTTTTTAAACATCACAGCGAGCCGGAGCAGGTGAAAGCCGGTATCAGTAGAAAAACAGTGAATATCACTTCCGAGCCGCAGACTGAAAGCAGCAGCAAGTAGGCCCAGCCGGTATTCCTCCGTTACGGGAAACCATATTAATCCGCATGTTTTTATGAGCGGAGCGTATGATGTAAACAGGTGGTTAACGCGGAATAATATCCCTCGTCCTTTTTACGGACGGGGGATTTTGTTTTAGAACATCTCCAAAACCTAAAAATAAAAAGGAAAGGACGAAAACAATGTACCAAAAAGTAAACTCCGATCTCAACTTTGTAGATCGTGAAAAAGAAGTTGAAAAATTTTGGAAAGAAAATGATATTTTCAAAAAGAGTATGGAAAACCGCAAGGAGGGTCCTACTTACACTTTCTATGACGGACCTCCTACCGCAAACGGCAAGCCTCACATCGGGCATGTGCTTACCCGTGTAATCAAGGATATGATTCCCAGATACCGTACCATGAAGGGCTACATGGTTCCCAGAAAAGCGGGCTGGGATACCCATGGACTTCCGGTAGAACTGGAAGTGGAAAAACTCCTTGGCCTTGACGGCAAGGAACAGATTGAAGAATATGGACTGGATCCTTTCATTACCAAGTGCAAGGAAAGCGTATGGAAATATAAGGGCATGTGGGAGGATTTCTCAGGTACCGTCGGTTTCTGGGCTGACATGGATGACCCTTATGTAACTTATCATGATGATTTCATTGAATCCGAATGGTGGGCATTAAAGCAGATCTGGGATAAAGGACTTTTATACAAAGGCTTTAAGATTGTACCTTACTGTCCCAGATGCGGAACCCCTCTTTCATCTCATGAAGTAGCACAGGGATACAAAGCCGTAAAGGAGCGCTCTGCAGTCGTTCGTTTCAAGGTAATCGGTGAAGATGCCTATTTCCTGGCATGGACCACCACTCCCTGGACACTGCCAAGTAACGTGGCACTTTGCGTAAACCCTGATGAGACTTATGTAAAGGTTAAGGCAGCAGACGGCTATACTTATTATATGGCGCAGGCGCTTCTTGACAATGTTCTCGGCTCTCTGGCAGAGGAAGGAAAGCCTGCTTATGAAATTCTGGAAACCTATACCGGAAAGGACCTTGAATATAAAGAATATGAACCTTTATTTGCCTGCGCAGGTGAGGCGGCTGCAAAGCAGCACAAGAAGGGACACTTCGTAACCTGTGACAGTTATGTCACCATGACAGACGGTACCGGTATTGTTCACATTGCTCCTGCATTCGGTGAGGATGATGCCCAGGTAGGACGGAAATATGATCTTCCTTTTGTACAGTTTGTGGACGGCAAAGGTAATATGACGCAGGAAACTCCTTATGCAGGCAAGTTTGTTAAGGATGCAGACCCTGATGTGCTTAAAGATCTTGACAAGCAAGGAAAGCTTTTCTCAGCTCCCAAGTTCGAGCATGACTATCCTTTCTGCTGGAGATGTGATACTCCCCTGATCTATTATGCGAGAGAATCCTGGTTCATCAAGATGACAGCTGTCCGTGATGATCTGGTTCGCAATAACAAGACCGTAAACTGGATCCCTGAATCTATCGGAGAGGGGCGCTTTGGAAACTGGCTTGAAAATATTCAGGACTGGGGGGTTTCCCGTAACCGCTATTGGGGTACTCCTTTAAATATCTGGGAATGCGAGGAATGTGGTCATCAGGAATCTATCGGTTCCAGAGAGGAACTGGAGAAATTAAGCGGCAATCCCGCTGCTAAGACAGTAGAGCTGCACAGACCCTACATTGATGAGATCACCTGTACCTGTCCTAAGTGCGGCAAGACTATGAAGAGAGTGCCGGAGGTTATTGACTGCTGGTTTGACTCAGGTGCCATGCCTTTTGCCCAGCATCATTATCCTTTTGAAAATAAAGAACTGTTTGAGCAGCAGTTCCCTGCACAGTTCATTTCCGAAGCTGTTGACCAGACACGTGGATGGTTCTATTCCTTGATGGCAGAATCTACGTTGCTGTTTAATAAAGCACCTTATGAAAATGTTATCGTTCTCGGCCACGTACAGGATGAGAATGGTCAGAAGATGAGCAAGAGTAAGGGCAATGCCGTGGATCCTTTTGAGGCATTGGCTACCTATGGGGCAGATGCTATCCGCTGGTATTTTTATATCAACTCTGCGCCCTGGCTTCCCAACCGTTTCCATGGCAAGGCAGTACAGGAAGGACAGCGCAAGTTCCTCGGTACGCTCTGGAATACCTATGCATTCTTTATCCTGTATGCAAATATAGATGAATTTGATGCGACAAAATACACTCTGGAATATGATAAGCTTCCCGTTATGGACAAATGGCTTCTTTCCAAGTTAAATACTGCCATTAAGGAAGTGGACGACAATCTGGATAATTACAGAATCCCCGAGGCTGCAAGAGTGCTTGACAACTTTGTGGATGAGATGAGCAACTGGTATGTACGCCGCTGTCGTGAACGTTTCTGGGCGAAGGGTATGGAACAGGATAAGATCAATGCTTATATGACCCTATATACTGCACTGGTGGAGATTTGTAAGTGTGCAGCTCCCATGGTTCCGTTTATGACGGAAGAAATCTATCAGAACATGGTGAGAAGCGTTGATAAGGAGGCACCGGAAAGTATTCATTTATGTGACTTCCCTGTGGCAGACGAGGCCATGATCGATAAGAAGCTTGAGGAAAATATGGAAGAGTCCCTCTCCATCGTTGTGATGGGACGTGCGGCACGTAACGCAGCCAATATCAAGAACCGTCAGCCCATCGGAACCATGTATGTAAAGGCTCCGCATACTCTTGACGAGTACTTTACGAATATTATTGAGGATGAGCTGAATGTGAAGGAAGTTGTATTTAAGGATGATATCAGCGACCTTACAAGCTACAGCTTCAAGCCCCAGTTAAAGACTGTGGGACCAAAGTATGGCAAGCAGCTTGGCGGTATCAGAGAATATCTGGCAGCAGTGGACGGAACACAGGCCATGAAGCAGCTGAAATCAGAGGGCGTGCTTAAATTTGAAGTGGGCGGTGTGGAAGTTTCACTGGCAGAGGAAGATCTTCTGATTGATGTAGCACAAAAGGCAGGCTTTGTCACAGAAGCTGACAATTATGTCACCGTCGTTCTCGATACCAATTTAACCCCTGAGCTGATCGAGGAAGGCTTTGTATATGAGGTTATCAGCAAAATCCAGACCATGCGTAAGGATGCGGATTTTGAAGTAATGGATCATATTAAAGTGGCGATCAACGGCAATGAAAAGATTGCGGAGATTGTGAAGAATAATAAGACAGCTATTTCCGAGAAGGTTCTGGCAGAGGATATCGTAACGGATACAGATCTTGCTATCAGCAAAGAATGGAATGTGAACGGTGAGAAAGTTACCATCTCTGTGGAGAGAATTTAAGTAAATTATATGCTAAATCTGGGCGCAGGTGCCGCTTTTGGGACATCTGCGCCTTGTGATTTATGTTTTTTTGTAGTATAATCACTTATAACGTGTGTAAAATTGTATGTAATAATGAAGTACATAGTTATAAACGAGTGGAGGAGAAAATTATGGCAAAAAAGACGACACCCCAGACACTTACTTTTGATAAGGATTTATTTAAGAGAAGTGTGTTGTACAACGTCAAGACTCTGTATAGAAAGACACTGGAGGAAGCAACCCCTCAGCAGATATTCCAGGCAGTTGCCTATGCAATCAAAGATGCAGTGGTTGACAAATGGATGACGACTCAGCAGGAATTTGAAAAGCAGGATCCCAAGACAGTTTATTATATGTCCATGGAGTTCTTAATGGGACGTGCCCTTGGTAACAATATCATTAATTTGCAGGCATACAAACCGGTGAAGGAAGCTCTTGATGAGCTTGGACTTGATCTTAATGTGGTAGAGGATCAGGAGCCTGACGCAGCGCTTGGAAACGGTGGTCTGGGAAGACTGGCAGCATGTTTCCTGGATTCCCTTGCAACACTGGGATATGCGGCATATGGCTGCGGTATCAGATATCGCTATGGTATGTTCAAACAGGAAATCAGGAATGGTTATCAGGTAGAAGTTCCCGATAACTGGCTGGTAGACGGTAATCCTTTTGAATTGAGAAGACCCGAATATGCCAAGACAGTTAAATTCGGCGGCTATGTAAATGTACATGTGGATGAAAACGGCAGAAGCAATTTTGTTCAGGAAGGATATCAGAGTGTAAAGGCTATTCCTTATGATCTTCCTATTGTAGGCTATGGTAACGGAATTGTAAACACTCTGCGTATCTGGGATGCGGAAGCAGTAGAGTGCTTCCAACTGGATTCTTTTGATAAAGGAGAATATCAGAAGGCCGTTGAGCAGGAAAATCTGGCGAGAAATATTGTTGAGGTACTTTATCCCAATGACAATCATTATGCAGGTAAGGAGCTTCGTTTAAAGCAGCAGTACTTCTTTATTTCCGCTTCCGTACAGGAGGCAGTTGCCAAGTATATGCGTAAGCACGACGATATCCGCAAATTCTATGAGAAAGTTACCTTCCAGTTAAATGATACCCATCCTACGGTAGCAGTGGCAGAGCTGATGAGAATTCTCATGGATGAGTATTATCTCACCTGGGACGAGGCATGGGAGGTTACCACCAAGACCTGTGCTTATACCAATCATACCATTATGTCGGAAGCACTGGAGAAATGGCCTATTGAGCTGTTCTCAAGGCTGCTTCCCAGAATTTATCAGATCATTGAAGAGATTAACCGCAGATTTATTTTTAGAATCCAGCAGATGTATCCCGGCAATCAGGAAAAAATTCGTAAGATGGCTATCATCTATGACGGACAGGTTAAGATGGCGCATCTTGCTATCGCTGCAGGATATTCCGTAAACGGTGTAGCAAGACTTCATACAGAAATCTTAAAGAATCAGGAATTAAAGGACTTCTATGAAATGATGCCCGAGAAGTTCAACAATAAGACAAACGGTATCACCCAGAGACGTTTTCTGCTCCATGGCAATCCTCTGCTTGCTGACTGGGTAACCGCCCATGTAGGCAATGACTGGATCACAGACCTTCCCAAGATTAATAAGCTGAAGGTATATGCGGATGATGAAAAGGCACAGCAGGAATTCATGAATATCAAGTACCAGAATAAGGTGCGCCTTGCCCAGTACATTTTAGAGCATAACGGAATTGAAGTTGATCCCCGTTCTATTTTTGATGTGCAGGTTAAGAGACTTCATGAATATAAGCGTCAGCTTCTTAACATTTTGCATGTCATGTACTTATATAATCAGCTGAAGGATAATCCGGAGATGGATTTTTATCCCAGAACTTTTATCTTCGGTGCCAAGGCGGCAGCCGGTTACTATAATGCCAAGATGACCATTAAGCTGATCAATTCTGTGGCGGATGTGGTAAATAATGATCCTGCCATTAACGGTAAGATCAAGGTTGTATTTATTGAAAACTACAGAGTTTCCAACGCAGAGCTTATTTTTGCGGCAGCAGATGTTTCCGAACAGATTTCCACAGCAAGTAAGGAAGCGTCAGGAACCGGTAATATGAAGTTCATGTTAAACGGTGCCCTTACTCTTGGAACCATGGACGGTGCTAATGTAGAGATTGTAGAAGAGGTTGGAGAAGAAAATGCATTTATCTTCGGACTTTCTTCTGATGAAGTCATTCGATATGAAAACTTCGGCGGATATGATCCCATGGAAATTTTCAACAATGACCCTGATATCAGAAGGGTTCTGATGCAGTTGATCAACGGTACCTATGCGCCCAATGATCCTGACAGATTCAGAACACTGTACAACTCTCTGCTTAATACGTTAAGTACATCAAAGGCAGATACCTACTTTATCTTGAAAGACTTTAAGTCCTATGCACAGGCGCAGAAGAGAGTGGAAGCTGCTTATCGTGATGAGAAGGGCTGGGCAAGGAGTGCTATCTTAAACGTGGCATGCAGCGGCAAGTTTACCTCTGACAGAACCATTCAGGAATATGTGGATGAGATATGGCATCTGGATAAGGTGACATTACCAAAGAAATAAAATATAGACATCTTTAGAGGGCAGAACCGTTTGATCCGGTTCTGCCCTTTTTGACTTAAGGCAGCATGAAGTGCAGGATTTGTATGATAGAGCGTTGTAAAAAACGTTGTATAAATCAATTGAGTAGGTTATGATAATCATAAGAGATGGGAAAGAAGCAAAGTTATTTTTTATGGGTTAAGAGAAGAAAGAAAGGGGTGCGAATATGCTGAAAAATGTTATTTTCCCGGAAAAACCGGAAGAGGAAGAATTAAAAGTAAGATTAAAAACTGCAAGAGAAAAGCTTGCCGCACAGCAGACACAGATCAAGGGACACAAGATTCCGGTGCTGGTGCTGGTAGAGGGCTGGGGAACTGCCGGAAAAGGCAGCCTCATCGGACAGATGATTCAAAATATTGATCCCAGATTTTTTAAGGTGGCATCCATGGATCAACCTACAGAAGAAGAAAAAAGAAAGCCGTTTCTTTGCCGTTATTTTACAAGGATACCGGAAGCGGGGAAATTCATGTTTCTGGATTCCGGCTGGATGGATGAAGTAACAAGAATGCGCATTCACGAAGAAATGGATCAGAAGACCTATGAACAGCGTATTGACAGTATCAGGCGTTTTGAACGTCAGCTTACCGATAACGGCTATCTTGTCATGAAATTTTTCTGCCATATCAGTGAAAAGGAACAGAAAAAGAGGATAGAAGGCCTGCTTGATGATATTGATACGAAATGGCGTGTCAGTGAAAATGATAAATGGCAGAACAAACATTATGAGGAATGTCTGGAGGTATTCGACAGGTATCTTGAGGATACGAATACCCCTTCTGCGCCCTGGTACATCATAGATGCAAAGTCGAAAAAGTGGGCCCAATTGCAGGCGCTTGAAACACTGACTCAGGGAATTGAGATTGCAATGCAGAATCAGAGTCTTGCAGTGCCTCTTCTTCCCAATGTATTTCCTCTTGAGAAGATGCCAAAGCTTTCAGAGATTCCCCTTGATAAGAGTCTTACTGACAAGGAATACAAGGAGGAACTGGATAAGCTTCAGAATCATTTGAAGGAGCTGCATAACAGACTGTATCGGAAGAAGGTTCCCGTTGTCATTGTCTATGAAGGATGGGATGCGGCAGGAAAGGGCGGCAATATCAAGAGAATTACAGAAGCTCTGGATCCCCGGGGCTTTGAGGTGCAGCCTATTGCAAGTCCCGAGCCTCATGAAAAGGCGAGGCATTATCTGTGGCGCTTCTGGGTGAGACTTCCGAAAACAGGACATATTGCCATATTTGACAGAAGCTGGTACGGACGCGTTATGGTAGAGCGACTGGAAGGCTTTTGCAGTGAAAATGACTGGAAACGTGCCTACAATGAAATGAATGAATTTGAAAAAGAACTGCATGACTGGGGCGCTGTAATCATTAAATTCTGGGTACAGATTGATAAGGATACTCAGCTTGCCCGGTTTACCGATCGCCAGAATACGCCGGAGAAACAGTGGAAGATTACGGATGAAGACTGGCGGAACCGTGAGAAATGGGATGCTTACGAGGTGGCTGTTAATGAAATGATTCAAAAGACCAGTACTACTTATGCACCTTGGCATATCCTGGAGTCCGTGGACAAAAAGTATGCCAGGATCAAAGCCCTTAAGATTGTGATAGAAGAATTGGAGAAAGTATTAAAGTAAATGAAAGCAGCGATCATCGGTGCCAGCGAGGAGGCACTTCATACAATAGAAAAAGCCCATGAATACGGTCTTGAAGTGGTGGCGCTTGACGGAAATCGGAGGGCAGCAGGATTAAAAGCAGCAGACAAAGTCTTAGTTGTGGATATTTCTGATGAAAGAAAAACCATAGAAGCCGTTGAGAGAGAAAAAGTGGATTGTGTGCTGACAGTGCCTATCGGCAGATATCTGACTACGATTGGAGCGGTAAATGATGCCCTTGCCCTGCCGGGAATCAGTAAAGAGATGGCAGTGCTCTGCACGGACAAATACAGGTTTCACAGAAAGCTTTCTGAACAGGGATTGCGGAACTGCCACTGCTATGGGGTAAGAAGTAGTTTAGAGGATGAAATCCCAAATGAAATGCTGGCGGCGAAAATAATAAACAGTGAGGTGCCGCTTGCCTTTCCCGCTATTTTGAAACCAAGATTCGGTTCCGGGAGCAGAGGAATTCATATGCTTACCGGAAGGGAAGAATTGGAGCGGGCGCTTAAAACAGTGGAAGGGGAATCCTATGTGTTGGAGGAATGCATAGAGGGAGAGGAATACGGTGTGGACGGTGCCATGGTTGGCAGCGACTTTCAGATGGTGCTGCTTCGGAGAAAAGAAAACACACCGCCGCCCGCAAGACAGGCAGTAGCTTATTTTTCTGTGCAGCCTGCAGATACTTTTTATGAGCAAGTGAAAGAATATATGCAGAAGGTGACAGCCTGTCTTGGCTTGAAGGAATGTCTCCTCCATGCAGATTTGATTCGAAGTACGAACGGCCCATTTGTGATCGAACTGTCGGCAAGACCCTCCGGGCATAATCTTCATAACCTGTTTACCCCCTTGTGTACCGGCGTGGATGTGGCAGAGGAATATATCAAATACCGGATGGGAAAGCCGTTTTGCTTTGAACCAAGGCAGTCAAAATCCATGATGATCCATTACTTTGATATGCAGGGGAAGGTAAAGCAGGTGCCGGATCAGGCACAGGCAGAGCAAACGTTAAAGGAACTGCAGCAAAAAAGTGAAAATGGATTATCAGAAATTTCTTTGATAAAGTGGGAATGTCACATAAAAGAAGGGGAGATTTTGCACCCCGTTTCTGACGGTCATTCCCTGATGGGAAGGGGATATTTTATTTTAGAAGATGATGATCAGGAGAAGTTATCTCTGTGTGCTGAGAAAATCAAAGGTCTGTTCTTTTGAGCAGACCTTTCTCTTTTTTATAAAGTTTTATTCTACGGTTTAAAAAGCAGATGTTTTTACTGTGGGAAGAGAGGCTAAATTATTGTTTTCAGAACCATCCGGAATGGATTTCAGATATTCCGTATCTTTGTTGTGCGCAATGCCGACACCTTTGATTTTCCCATCTTTTGCAAGTGAAACGCCTTCCTCACGGCTGACAATTCGCTCATCGGATAATTGACAGCCGGAAATGCGGCCCTTTGATTTTACGAGACCCGTAATAGAAACGGCGTCAGAATCCGGCGTGGGTATTTCATCCAAAGCTGCTTTGGGAAGGGCGGTACTTATATTTTCATTCATAAATTTTGTCTCCTGCTTATACTGAATTTTTCTTTAGTATGAGCGGAAAGCAGTTACTTTATACAATACAATGGTGGAAAGGCAAAAGAATTACAATTCGGAAAATACCGTGGCTATTCGCAGAGCGCCTTTGCCGTCAATCAGTCTTTTCATGGCATCATGTGCAGTTTTTCTTTTATTCCTGTTTTCTGACATATCTGTCACAAATGTAGCAACAGAAGAAAGAACAGATTCACAGGAGGTGCGGATATCTCCCGCATAAGGTATGACTCCTGCATCAGAAAAGGCATTCGCTGATGTGATCTGATTGTCTGCCATGCAAAAGCTGACGGCGGGAACACCAACAGCACATAATTCATACAGGGTCGTTCCGGCTGCGGAAACGGCAAGGTCACAGCTCTCCATAAGGGAAGCCATGTCAGATACCTTTTCATGAAGATGAATAAAGGAAAGCTCCCGGGCAAGTTCACAGAGAACCGCTTTGTCTTCATTCAGGTGTCCGATTACAACCTGTAACTGAAAGGGAACGGATGGTTCGGAAACTGAAAGGGCGTAAGCTGAATTACAGGAATGGCAAGTCAGTTTCGCTTGAAAAGTTTCAATCAGTTTCAGGCAGAAATGATACGGGTCACTTCCTCCTGTAGTTATCAGAATGTTTGTGGCTTTCTCTCTGAACGGTGTATTTTTGCCTGTAAACTGACTTCGAAGAGGTGTATAGGAAGCACCGAGAAGTTTGCGGGAAGCATTTTCGTAGGCTGCCCGATAAGATGGCATACGGCTTTCCGGTATCACATCATAATTGATTACCAAATCTACAGGATAATCAAAAAGCTGCAGATCATCAAGATATGCTATTGGCATCACAGCTCTTATGGCAGAAAAATACTTTTCCGTTACATAATAGGAATCCAGAAAATAAACACAGTCTTTGCTTGTGACACTTGTGTCATAAACGAGAGAGGATTTCTGAGTTGCAGATGTAAGAAACACGAGCACTTCAGGCAGTTCTTTTTCCAGATCATCATAAACTGCTGTCTTCAAAACCTGAATCGGATATTTATGCATGGGATCAAAGTCCTGCAGAAGTCTCTGGCTCTCCTCATCGGAAACAAGGAAACAGACCTTCATGCCAAGGGAAAGACAGGCATCAGCAATGGACAGGCACCTGACAAGGTGCCCGGTAGCAATGTTACTGTTACCGTCTGTTCTGATGTAGACTAATCGATCAGTTCCCATGCAAGTGGAGTTCCTTTCTTTAAAAAGTGTTTTGCCTTTTTGCCGAGCACCTGTTCATAGTACATGGTGTGAAGACCGTTACCGGGGCGAATGGAGCGTATATTTTCGGGGGTTAGGATTTCACCCTCCTGAATATCCTTTACCACGAATAAAGAACGGGAGCCCTCATGCTCCACCTTCTGTGTATCGGTAAGAACATATTCACTGCTTCCAAGGGCTTTTTCCAAAATACGGATTTCCTCCACCATTTGTTTAAATTCCGTTGGCTCCATGGAAAAAGAGCTGTCGGGACCGCCGTCGGCACGGCGAAGGGTAAGATGCTTTTCCACCATTTTGGCGCCAAGGGGAATTGCACCTGCAGAAACGATGGTGCCCATGGTATGGTCGGAAATCCCGGTAAGACAGTCATAGGTCTTAGCCAGAGTGGGAATCACATTTAAATTTACCGCTTCATAGGGCGTTGGATAGGAGGAAACGCATTTGAGAAGGATAACATCTTCATTCCCTTCTTCTTTACAGATGGCAAAGGCTCTTTCAATATCTTCCGGATAGGCTATACCTGTAGCAAAGATGATGGGTTTATGAAGCTTTGCAATCTTCCGGATAAGAGGAATGTCATTAATCTCATAGGAAGCAATCTTATATGCCGGCACATTCATCTGTTCAAGAAAATCTACGGAGGTGAAATCAAAGGGGGAGGAGAAGCATTCAAGTCCAAGTTTATTCGCTTCCTCTTTCAGCTTTGGCTGCCATTCCCAGGGAGTATAGGCCTCGCTGTACAGCTTGTACAAAGTGGTGCCGTCCCAGATTGTCCCTTCATTGATCTGAAAACATTCGTCATCACAGTCAAGGGTAATGGTATCCGCCGTATAAGTCTGCAGCTTTACTGCGTCGGCTCCGGCTTCCTTAGCAGCGTGAATGATCTCCACGGCTCTGTGATAATCCTGATTATGATTGGCGGAAATTTCTGCCACAATAAACGTGGGTGCTCCCTCTCCAACCATTTTATTTCCTATCTGAAAACTCTTGTTCATATAATAAAATCCTTCCTTGACCCTACCAGTGGTTTTTCTGCAAATACTCATCATTCCCCCAGGCTTCTCTTGCCAAAAACAGCTCTCCTGTCACTTTTTCAATCACAACTGCGGGAAAATAATGAATAAACAGGGGATTCAGACACATGGTATAACCGCCTGCGGTATCATAAATGATTTTATCGCCGGGAACCAGTGATGCGTCATCTGTAATTTCAAAAAGTCTGTCATATTCCATGCAGGTAGCACCGCATACCCACTGGGATTTTTCTATATTTCTGACACTCTTGTCACTTATATATTCGATATGATGAGGATAAACGTGTCTGGTAACCAGAGGATTCAAATTTACCCTGCTTGCGTTGGTAACAAGGAACTTTCTTCCTCTGATGTCCTTCACATCCAGCACTTCTGTTTCAAAGGTGGTGGCTCTGGAGATCAGGGATACGCCGGGTTCTGCAATCAGTGTTGTCTTTTCTTTATCAAAATAACCGGAGAGGACCTTGCAGATTTCTCTGAAGTAATCACGATAGTCCGGTTTGTCAGCCCGTCCTCCGAAATATCCGCCTCCCATGTCAATGTAGTCAAAAGAAAGGTCATATTCCTTTGCAATCTTAACCGCCATGCCTGCCAATGCCCCATAGACCTGTACGGTTCGTGACTGGGTGGAGGAGTGGAGATGGAGTCCGCTTACTTTCACATTGGGAAGAGCCTGCAGTCTGTCAATGGCAGCTTTCAGAACGCCGTTTTCATAGCAGTAGCCAAAGCGCCCGCCTTCCTCTTCCACAAGTTCTTCCTCCGGACACATGACAGCAATGTCACAATTTACTCTGACACCTACGGAAAAATTCCTGTCGGGATAAAGGCTGCTGAGCTCTTCCATCCACTGAAGCTCGTAAGTGGAATCAAGATTTACATAGCCTCCTGAAATGAGAACGGTTTCAAATACTTTTTTGTCCTTGATAGGACCATTGTATATGATATTTTTGGAAGGAAAACCAAGGCGGTGTACCAGATCATATTCTGTATCGGAAACCACCTCTGCATAGAATCCCTCTTTTTTCAGATAATTTAAAAGCCAGGGGAGAGAATTGGTCTTGACCGAATATCCCATAACGAAGTTATTTCCCCAGTTTTCGGAAAGAGAGTCTTTCAGCAGATTAATATCGTATAATAATTCTTTTTCTCTGATGCGGTAAAAAGGAGTGGTTGTAGTTGCTTTATGATTCATGCGTAAAAAGTCTCCTGTACTTGATTTCTGCAATTTCCCAGTCTTCTATTGTATCGATGTCCTGTACTTCCATCTCTGACAGGACAAGGGGGACAAGACGTTCCACGTCGGTTGTGCCGGCTTCCATAAAAGGTGCTGTGCGGCAGGCGTAGAACTGTCCGCAGTCATGATAAATCTTTTGCAGATCCTGGCTTCTTGCAGTGGCATATTCCGGAAACTGGCGTTCTACAAAGCCCTGTTCATTGACGATCAGTCCTCTCTGGGGAGGATAGGAAAAGGGAACCACCGGCATGACAGAATCAGCACTTTCAAGCAGATCCATGGCTGCCTTTAAACGCTTTCCGGTTAGAAAAGGAGCGGTGGGATAGATGCAGCAGAAAGCATCAAAGGTAAGACCATTCTTCTCATATTCCTTCAAGACTTCCATGATCACATCATCGGTAGAGGCATAGTCACCGGACATTTCCGCTGACCGGAAAAAGGGGACACTGGCTCCTGCTTTTAGGGCGATTCCTGCAATTTCCGTATCATCCGTGGAAACCATGACTTCGTCAAAGGCCTCTGATTGCAATGCCGCTTCTATGGAATAACAGAGAATAGGTTTCCCGCAGAATTCTTTTATGTTTTTGCGCGGGATACGTTTACTGCCGCCCCGGGCAGTGATAATCGCAAGTTTTTTGCCGCTCATCTTTACCTCCGGTTTGTGTAACCTGTTATTGCTTAAAATTTTCTTAATACCTATGATTATACACTATATTTCATTGCAATCAAACAAATTTCTATGTTATTATGTTCGCAAAAGTAACAGTTAAGACATGTCTTACGCATGGCGCGGCGGAACTGTTACAGAAAAGATCAGGGAAATATCAACATTATGAAACCACATAAACGAATTTATATCTGTCATACTTTTTATCATGCATATATTGCCTGCCTGAAAGAACTTAATATGGATAAAGATAAGTGGGGACAGGCATCTCTTATGCTCAGCAGTATGTCCAACAATTTTGGAAATCTGAAAGAAAGGGCTGAAAAAAGCGGACTGTTTGAGTCAGTAATCCCTTTTGATGAAAAAGAAGAAAGCTTTTTCCCGGAGCTTTCCGAGCTTCATAAGGACAGAGGAAGCCTTGTAAAGAATATGCTTCAGAGAATCCGTTTCACCAGACGATTCGGAAAGCTCTTGGAGCCGTATATTCCGGTGGATCTGCATCAATATGAGGACATTTATGTATTCTGCGACTCCGATCCCATAGGGTATTATTTAAGTACCCATAAGATTTACTATCATGCGCTGGAGGATGGGCTTGACTGCATTCGCTATTATGATACGGCAAGGTTTGACAACCGGGGACATTTTGCACTGAAAGCATGGATGGCTGCCCATAATCTTATTTTTATCCAGAACGGCTATTCCAAATACTGTATTGATATGGAAGTGAATGATATTTCCGTGCTGCCCTATCCATGCCCCAAATATGTTGAAAAGCCGAGAAAAGAGCTGACGGAGCATCTCGGCGAAGAGGGAAAAGAAATCTTAACGTCTATCTTCATTGAAAACAGGGCAGAATTAGAGGAGAGCCTGAAAGAGGGAAAAGGCAGCGGGCACAAGATTCTGGTACTTACAGAGCCTTTATGCGATCTTGAGACACGAAAAAGGATTTTTCGGGATATCATTGAGGAGTATCAGTGGATTGACGGTGAGAAGGCACTGGTTTTACTCAAGCCCCATCCGAGAGATGTGCTTGATTACAGAGAACTGTTTCCGGAGCATATTGTGCTTGACAGTAGATTTCCCATGGAAATCCTGAATTATGTGGAAGGCCTTGACTTTGACAGAGTTGTCTCCGTGTTCACCGTACCGGATGCCATCAGGTTTGCAAAGGAAAAGGTATTTCTCGGGGAGGATTTCATGGACAGGTATGAAGCTCCTGAAATTCACAGGCAGAATGAGCAAATTGATTAAAATTTGTATTTATGATGTAATAATTATTTCAGGACAGATGGACAGATACAGATGAAAGATGTTAAAATGTGTGCAGTCGGAAATGACGGCTGTAATATGAGGATAGAGAGGAAAAAAGGTTGCGGGAACTGGAATATCCGTTTAATAGCGATTATATTTTGAAAAAATCTAAAAAAATAAAAAGAGAGCTGCTTGACACTGATAAAAAATTTCTCAATAAAAAAATTGCGGTGCTTGGCGGCAGTACCACTCATGATATTATCAGGATTCTGGAATTGTTTTTACTCGATCAGGGAATAAGACCGGAATTTTATGAATCAGAATATGCCCAATACTGGCAGGATGCCATGTTTGATAACCCCGAATTACAAAGTTTTGCACCGGATCTGATTTTTATCCATACCAGTAACAGAAATATAACTGCCTACCCACAGGCCGCTGACAGCAGGGAACTGGTGGAGGAAAAGCTGAATGACCAGTATAATCATTTTGAAGTAATGTGGGATAAGCTTTTAAACACATATCATTGTCCCGTTATACAGAATAACTTTGAGTTCCCTTTTTACCGTTTGATGGGAAATAAAGAAGCCAGTGATATTCACGGAAGAATTCGGTTTTTAACCAGACTGAATGAAAAATTTTACCGGTATTCGGAAAACCACGAGAATTTTTATATCAATGATATTAACTATTTGTCAGCAATGTATGGGCTGGATAAGTGGGCAGATCCCTTTTTCTGGCATATGTACAAATATTCTATGTGCATGCAGGCGATACCTGAGTTTGCTTATAATCTTTCCCATATTATCAAAGCGGTGTTTGGTAAAAACAAAAAGGCATTTGTATTAGATCTTGATAATACACTGTGGGGCGGTATTGTAGGAGATGATGGACCGGAGAATCTGGAAATTGGTCAAGAAACTTCATTAGGGCAGGTTTACGCAGAGTTTCAGGACTACATTAAAGCACATAAGGATATTGGCATCATGCTGAATGTAGATTCCAAAAATGATGAGGTCAATGCCATTGCCGGTTTGAATCATCCGGCTGGAGTGTTAAAACCGGAAGACTTTATTATTATAAAAGCAAACTGGGAACCTAAGAGTAAAAATCTGGCGGAAATTGCTTCAGAGTTGAATATCGGCAGAGATGCCCTAGTATTTGTAGATGATAATCCAAGGGAGAGGGAGATTATCAGGCAGCAGATTCCGGAAGCGGCAGTGCCGGAAATAACAGAAGGTGAAGAGACTGCACCTGAAAAATATATCAGGATTCTTGACAGGAACGGTTATTTTGAAGTAATCAGCCTGTCGGAGGATGACAGAAACAGAAGCGACATGTACAAGGCTAATGTGCTCAGAAAGAAACAGGAGGAAAGCTTTGGTGATTACACGGAATATCTGCGTTCGCTGGAGATGAAAGCGGAAATTAAATCTTTCAGTCCGGTTTATATGGCACGAATTGCTCAACTTACTAACAAGAGCAATCAGTTTAATCTTACCACCAGAAGATATACGCAGGCAGAGATTGAACAGATTGCAAAGTCCGATGAGTATATTGCAATGTATGGAAAGCTGGCAGATAAATTTGGTGACAACGGTGTGGTCAGTGTAGTGATTGGACATAAACAGGATAAGCAGCTTCATATGGATTTGTGGATCATGAGCTGCAGGGTTTTGAAACGCGATATGGAATTTGCCATGATGGATGCACTGGCTGCAGAATGTCAAAAGGCGGGAATTGATACCATTATTGGGTATTATTATCCTACTGCCAAAAACAGTATGGTGAGGAATTTTTATGAATTACAGGGTTTTTCTAAGATAAAGGAAGACGGACAGGGCAATACCATATGGCAGTTTGATGTGCAGGAAAATTATGAGAAGAAAAATAAAGTAATCGCTGTAAATGAACAGCAATAAAAAGAAAAGAGGAAGAAAAATGACTAGAGAAGCAGTGTATGAAACTTTAAACGAGGTATTCAGAGATGTGTTTGATGATGAAAGTATTGAAGTAAATGATAATACCACTTCGGAGGATATTGAGGAATGGGATTCCCTGGAACATATCAATCTGATTGCTGCCGTTGAGCAGGAATTCGGCATGAAATTTAATATGGGTCAGGTAGTTACCATGAAGAATGTAGGTGAAATGGTGGATATCATCTTAAGTCAGATTGGGGATTAGTTGTCAGCTTTTTTCAGAAGCTCGATCATCCCAAGTTTTGCGTTCATCAGAAATACCACCGGACGGGAATCAATGGCAGGAGCCGGAGTGGGAATATCAATGGCTACATATCCCTGTTCCTGGAGCTTTGCAAAATCCTCCTCAAAATTTTCTGATTCATAGCAGATATGATAGGGGCTGTTTTTGTACTTTTTAAGAAGACCTGCCACTACAGAGGTTTCATCAGTCGGAGAAACCAGTTCTATCAGATAACCGTCTTTTTTCAGAAAACAGATATTAACTTTGCGGTAGTCATCGTATGTGATGTCATGGGTTACAGTAAACCCGAGATGTTCAAATTCCTTTACTGCCGCATTTATTTTTTTGACTAAATATCCAATATGGTGTATTTTTAAAGTATTCATATTAATCTCCTTGTGGATGAAGAAAGGATTCCGTTTATGGGAGCTACATTTACATCCTTTTATTTTTTGTGTTTTTATGTTTGTGTATTGTTTTTATATTATATTGTTCCAAAGAAGATACAGTGGAGTGTATTGCTCTTA
Organism: Suilimivivens sp.; assembly: GCA_051879815.1. Classification (GTDB taxonomy): domain Bacteria; phylum Bacillota; class Clostridia; order Lachnospirales; family Lachnospiraceae; genus Suilimivivens. The sequence continues at coordinate 28,259 of JBJEMT010000069.1, forward strand.
TCCAGTATAGCATATTATTTGCTTTCAGGGAATGGGATACTTATTTTATATCCTGTGGTATCCTGTGCCGTTGCCTATGTCGGCATTCGCGTGATTGCAGGAAGCGGGGATGTAAGAAAAAGAAAAACGGCGCTCTGGACTGTGATTGCTCTGCAGATAGGGATTCTGTTTGTCCTGAAATATGTAAATTTCGGAATAAATACTGTGAATGGAATAGCTCTGCTTTTGGGCAGACAGGATGATATGATTACCGGTTTTCATTTTCTGGTTCCTCTCGGAATTTCTTTTTATACTTTTTCGATTCTTGGGTATGTGATTGATGTATATAACGGTATTGCGGTGCCCCAGAAGAATTTCCTGAAACTGGCTTTGTATGGTATGTATTTTCCGGCTATATTATCCGGACCAATCCTGCGCTACCGTGAGGACGGAGAACAGTTTTTTACCCCTCATCCCTTTGATTACAGGCAGGTGACCTTTGGATTACAAAGAATGCTGTGGGGCTTTTTCAAGATTCTGGTAATTTCCGAGAGGATGAATCTGATCGTAAATACGGTTTATGGGGATTATATGCAGTATCAGGGGGCATATATCTGGCTTGCTACGGTGTGCTACGCATTTCAACTCTATACGAACTTTTCCGGTTGTATGGATATTGTACTTGGTATGTCGCAAACCTTTGGACTTAAAATGCCGGAAAATTTTGAGACACCATATTTTTCAAAAAACATCTCGGAATATTGGAGAAGATGGCATATTACTCTCGGCGTTTGGATGAAGGAATATGTATTTTATCCTCTTCTCAGAACGAATGCTTTTACGAAGCTTGGCAAAAAAATGAAACAGCGCTTCGGAAAAAAGAGAGGAAAACAGTTCACCACCTTTATTGCGATGTTTATTCTCTGGTTCACGGTGGGGATATGGCATGGCGGCGATTGGAAATATGTGATTGGCTCCGGTCTGCTCCATTGGTTTTATATTGTAATGGGCGAATTACTCACACCGTTCTTTCAAAAATTTATGGAAAAATGTCGTGTAAATCCTAAGAGCAAATGGGTAGATCTGTTCAGGATTCTCCGTACCTTTTTTTTGGTAAATATCGGATTTGTGTTTTTCCGTGCAGACAGTCTTTCAGATGCAGTCCGGATATTAAAGGCTGCTGTCAGTGTATGGAACCCGGGAGTATTCTATACAGGGACGCTGTTTACAGTAGGACTGGACTGGGTAGAATTTACCATAGCGGTGGTATCGTTACTTATTTTGTTCATTGTATCCGTCTTACATCAGAAGGGTTCCGTCAGAGAACGTATAGAGAAAAAAAGACTGCCCATTCGTTGGGGCATCTGGTATGCACTATTATTCTATACGATATTACTTGGCTATTACGGACCGGGATACAGTGCGGCAGAGTTTATTTATCAGGGCTTTTGATCCCTTCAGCAAATTGATTTATTACCATAATTATGATAAAATATAACGATATATTTTCTGACAAGGATAAAAGGATGCAATGAAGAAAATCTTTAAGAAATTAATGATATTACTGGATAAGAAACAGAAGCGGAAAATGGTTCTGCTCATCTTTCTGATGCTGATAGGGGCAGTGCTGGAAACACTTGGCGTTTCCATGATTCTTCCCGTCATGAATGTGGTGCTGGAGACAAATGCAGTGGAAAGCCACAGATATCTGCAGATTATCTGCGATATTTTTCATATTGCGTATGATGATACCAGGAGCCTCATGATTCTTGTCATGACAGGGCTGATCGTGATTTTTGCCGTAAAAAATCTGTTTCTGTTCTTCCAGCAGAAGGTACAGCTGAAATTTGTATATACCAATCAGTTTGCCACTTCCAGAAGAATGATGATCAATTTTATGGAGCGTCCCTATGAATATTATCTGAATGCAGACACCTCCGTCATTCAGAGAAGTATTACGTCCGATGTGAACAATATGTATGGTCTGATCCTTTCGCTTCTGCAGCTGGTAAGTGAAGGGATTGTGTTTGTGTGTCTGATCGGTGTCAGCCTGGCAGCGGATGTCATGATGAGTATCACGGTGGCTGTTCTTTTGATCATGGTATTATTGATCATTAAATGCGTATTAAAGCCTATTATGCGCAAGGCGGGAGAAGAAAATCAGGATTATTACAGCGGGCTGTATAAATGGATCGATCAGTCCGTAATGGGTATCAAGGAGATCAAGATAGCGAATAAAGAAAATTACTTTATTAATGAATATGCCAAATGCGGTGCCGGTTATGTGAGTGCGGTGCAGCGTTATAATCTTTATAATGCCACACCAAGGCTCTTGATTGAAACCATAGCTATCGCAGGTATGATTTTGTATATGATGATCCGTCTGCTCAGCGGAACGGCGGTAATTGACATTATGCCACAGCTGACACTTCTTGCACTGGTAGCTATGCGTCTGATCCCCTGTGCCAACAGGATCAACAATCACCTGACTTCCATTTCTTATTTTGAGCCTTTCTTTATGGGTGTTTCCGATAATCTGCAGGAGGAAATCAGGGACGAAAATATTGACTATAATGAAGCATCCTATCAGAAAAAGACGGAAGTGGAGAAGCTGGAGATCAGAGATAAAATAGAACTAAAGAATATTGTATTTAAATATCCCAACACGGATGTGCTTATTTTTAACCGTGCCAATATGGAGATCCCTATCGGAAAGAGCGTGGGTATCGTGGGAACCACAGGTGCCGGAAAGACTACAGTAGTTGATATTCTGCTTGGACTTTTGCAGCCGCAGAGCGGAGAGATTCTGGCGGACGGGGTGGAGGTCAGAGACCATTATCAGTCCTGGCTGAAAAATATCGGATATATCCCGCAGACTATTTTTATGATAGACTCCACCATTCGCAGGAATGTGGCATTCGGGTTTGCAGATGAAGATATTGATGATGCAAAGGTATGGCGGGCCCTTGAGGAAGCTCAGCTGGATGAGTTTGTGAGAAGCCTTCCCGAGGGACTTGATACAGGCATCGGAGAAAGAGGCATTCGTCTCTCCGGTGGACAGCGTCAGCGTATCAGCATTGCCAGAGCTTTGTTTGAAGATCCGGAGGTACTGGTTCTGGATGAGGCCACTTCTGCCCTCGATAACGAAACGGAAGCTGCCATTATGGATTCCATTAACAGACTCCATGGTAAAAAGACATTGATTATTATTGCCCATAGATTGCAGACCATTGAAAAGTGTGACATGGTCTATCGTGTGGAAAACGGTAAAGTAAGCAGGGAACGGTAACGCTTGCAGTAAAGTGGTGAAAACGAGAAGGAAAGGAATGCACTGTGACAGAGACAAAGAGGCTTGCGAATATTGAATTATTGAGAATTCTTGCTATGGTGATGGTGGTTACCATGCATTTTATGCGGGAATCCGGAAGTCTTCTTGAGGCGTCAGCTTATGCAGGTGCGCCATTGCAGCAGTTTCTTGGCACCTTTCTGGAAGCTTTCTGTATTGTGGCAGTGAATACTTACGTTTTTATCAGCGGATATTTGGGGAGCGAAGGGAGCTTTAAACCCTTTAAGGTGCTTGCCTTTATGTGTCAGATCTGGTTCTATACACTTTTGATCCCGCTTTTGCTTACCTGCTTTTCTATTCCCACCATGGCAAAGGAACAGGGAATTTACGGCATTGTGCAGTACCTTTTGCCTGTAGAATCCGATACTTACTGGTTTGCAGCATCTTATTTCCTCCTGATGTTGCTGATGCCGGTACTTAATACGGCAGTAAAGAACCTTGATAAAAAGCAGCTGCAGATGATTCTTCTGGGATTGCTTGCTGTCTTCTGTTTTGTGAAGAGTATCTGCCCGGTGGTACTCCCTCTTGACAGGTATGGCTATGACCTTTCCTGGTTTCTGTGTGTCTATCTGCTTGCGGCTTATCTGAAAAAGTATGGCTGCAGGATTTTTGAAAAAAGGGCATGGGAGATTTATGCAGGCAGCTGTCTTTTGATTTTCCTGTTGACGGTTGCTTTATGGTACAGCCTGCGGTATTTCTCCGGTGCTGCCTACTATTTTACAGTGCCTTTTCACTATAATTTTGTTCTGTGCCTGACCGGTGCAATCGGATTGTTTTATGGATTCCTGAAAATAAGTATCCGGGAAGGCAGGCTGGCGGAACTGCTTAGAAAAGCCGGAAAATACAGCTTTGGAATTTATCTGATGCACGAGCATCCCGATATCAGATACAAGTGGTATCCTTTTTTCAGAAATATCATCAATCCTTCAGGAAGAGAGGGCATTGTTATGTTTCTGGCAGAACTGATTTTCAGCCTGGTAATACTATTTGCAGCAGGTCTTCTCATAGAATGGATTAGGAATCTTTTATTTGAAAGAATCAGAAAAGTGGGAAGGAGAATTTATGCAAAAAGAAAATGACATGATGAAAAAATATCTCCAAAAAACAGCGGAAATTTTGTTTCCGCTTATTTTGCTGTTGTTCCCTTTGCTCAAAATAAATCAGGGGGTGGATCTGACGGACACTCCTTACAGCCTTGGAAATTATCGCTTTTTTGCACAATCTCAGGGGGTTTGGGTGATGGCAACCTTTCTTTCCAATGTGGCGGGCTTTTTCCTGACAAAGCTTCCTTTTGGGGGAACCATGCTTGGAATGAAGTTTTATACATCGCTCCTTGTCAGCGCCATGGCTCTGTTTGGATACAGGTTTTTTAAAACCAAAATGCCTTCCTGGATCGCTTTTCTCGCAGAACTGACGGCAATCGGATTCTGCTGGTGCCCTACAGGGATTTTATATAACTACATGACTTATTTCTTCTTTTTGCTGGGAGCGGTATTTTTGTTCCGGGGATTGGCAGGCTGTCGACCGATGTGGCTGTTTGCGGCGGGGATATGCCTTGGCCTTAATGTTTCCGTGCGGGTTCCCAATGTGCTTGAGGTAATGCTCATCCTTACGCTCTGGTATTATGGGGCAAGGAAGAAAAAGTCCTTTGAAGTTATCGCAAAGGAAACGGGACTGTGTGTGGCAGGCTTTCTTGTTTCCCAGGTAGTGATGTTTCTTGTTATGTCCTTTCTGTACGGCTTTGGCGCCTATGGGGAGATGATAAGCGGACTGTTTGGTATGTCGGGCAGTGCTTCCGATTATACCTTCAGTGAGATGCTACTTTCCATTTTATCGGCTTACGGAAAGGGCCTTAAATGGATGTCATATATGATTTTGTGCATTCTGCCGGGAATTCCTTTTCTTATGATACAGAAGGACAGATTTCCGGTGCTTCGCAGGGTTGTATATTGTTTTTGCATCGGTTTTCTCTTCTTTGTACTGGGCAAATGGGGGATGTTTAACTTTCGTTATTACCAGAAGGAATCAGGCCTTCAGTGGGGCGTGGTATTTTTGATTCTTTCCCTTCTGATCAATATATGGATGCTGAGAACCAGGATGATAGACGACGAATGGATGCTCATAGGAAGTATTTCCCTGATTATCATTCTGATCACTCCTCTTGGAAGCAACAATTATGTGTGGCCTGCCCTGAATAATCTGTTTTTTGTGGCACCAGTTACCTTCTGGATGGTCTATAAGTTTGTGAGGTGGGGAAGAGAATCTGTTGACAGTGCTGGGAGGGTTCCCTTTTTTCCTGCAAAAGCCATGATCGCCGCCATGGTACTGGCATTCTTTGTGCAGAGTATGGGTCTTGGCTGTTTCTATGTATTTCTGGATGGGGAAAACGGGGAAAAAAGAGACAGTAAAATTACAGACAATCAGGTTCTTGAAGGGATGTACACCACTTACTTAAACGCGGAGACCTTAAGTGAACTTGGTGGGTTTATGATAGAAAATGAAGTGCAGTATGAAGGGAAAAAACTGGTTTTGTACGGAAACATTCCGGGGCTTTCCTATTATCTTGACAGAGAGCCTGCCATATTTACCAGCTGGCCGGATCTGGATACCAACAGCTATGAAAGGCTGCAGACAGATCTTGATGAATTGACTAGCATAGTCAATAAAACAGAAGGAGAAAGACCTCTCGTCATCATCACACCGGCGCTGGATGCGTATTATCAACAGGATACAGCTGCTATGGAATGGTGGGGAACAGACAGATCTGCCTGCGAGGAGGATCAAAAACTTCATGCTATTATGAACTTTATGGAAGAAAATGAGTATCATCAGGTTTTTGCAAATGAATCTTATGTTGTATATGAATGATGATTTTACGGACAGATCGGAGGAAGAATATGATTCGGTTTAATGTACCGCCCTATACCGGCAGAGAAATGGAAAATGTAAAGAAAGCAGTAGAAAGCATGCATATCTGCGGGGATGGAGAATTTACCCGGAAATGCAATAGTTTTCTGGAAGAAAAGACAGGTACGGCAAAATGTCTGCTTACCACTTCCTGCACCCATGCTCTTGAGATGGCGGCGCTGCTTTGCGATATCAAAGAGGGAGATGAAGTGATCATGCCCTCCTATACCTTTGTCTCCACGGCAGACGCTTTTGTGCTCCGGGGAGCAAAAATCGTGTTTGTGGATATTCGTCCCGATACTATGAATATTGATGAAAATCTGATTGAGGATGCCATCACGGAAAAGACTAAGGTGATCGCTCCTGTGCACTATGCGGGAGTGGGCTGTGAGATGGACAAGATCATGGACATTGCAAAAAGACATAATCTGATGGTGGTGGAGGACGATGCACAGGGCATTATGAGTACCTATAAGGGCAAGCCGCTGGGAACCTTTGGAGAGTTTGGTGCTTTAAGTTTCCATGAGACCAAGAATTACAGTATGGGGGAGGGCGGTGCCCTTCTTATCCGTGATGAAAAATATATTGAGGAAGCGGAAATTCTCCGGGAAAAGGGGACGGACCGGAGTAAATACTTCAGAGGACAGGTGGACAAGTACCGCTGGCAGAGCTTTGGTTCCTCCTATCTTCCCAGTGATATGAACGCTGCTTATCTTTATACTCAGTTTGAAATGGCAGATGAGATCAATCAGGTGCGTCTGGCAAGATGGAATCAGTATTATCAGCTTCTGACACCTCTGGCAGAGGCGGGAAAGATAGAGCTTCCTTATGTGCCAAAGGAATGTGTGCACAATGGTCACATGTTCTATATCAAGACAAAGGATATGGAAGAGAGAAGCGCGCTCATCGACTTTATGAAGAAAAATGATATCCTGACGGTGTTTCACTATATTCCTCTCCATTCGGCTCCGGCGGGGATCAAATTCGGCAGGTTTCACGGTGAGGACAACTATACCACAAAGGAAAGCGAAAGACTTCTGCGTCTTCCCATGTTCTATCAGCTGAAGGAATCGGAAGTGGAATATATTGCAGGTAAAGTAAAGGAATTCTATGGCGCTTAAGGAATTTTTGAAGAAACATGAAAACTTCATAGGAACACTTTTCCTTTTGCTGGTCATCATGATTTTTACGGCGGTGCGATATGACTACTATTATGCTCTGAATGACGATGTGTTGATGAAGGATATTCTGGCGGGCGTATATACCGGAGATCCGGAAGGGCATAATATCCAGATGCTGTGGCTTGTCAGTGCTTTTGTCAGTGTTTTTTACAGGTTTGCAGGAGAACTTCCCTGGTATGGAATTTTTTTGTGCGCCTGTCATTACTTAAGTCTTGGACTGATTATAAACAGAAGCCTTTCTTTCTGCCATAGACTGTGGAGTAAGCTGCTGCTTTTACTTACAGAGGGCATCTTGATTGTGGGATTGTTTTTGGATCATCTGGTGTCAGCCCAGTATACGGTAACCTGTACCCTGCTTGCCGGTGCAGCGGCTTTTTTATTTGTGACAACAGATATTACCCTCCCGGCAAAAGAATTCATAAAAAGGAATGCAGGAACGGTACTGCTTGTATTCGTGGCATATCTGATCCGTTCCGAGATGCTGCTGTTGGTGCTTCCCCTGATCTGCGTGGCAGGAGTCATTAAATGGGGAAGTGAGGAAAAGATTTTTATAAAGGAAAACTTTCTGAAATACCTGACAGTAATCGGTGCCATTCTTTTAGGAATTCTGATTGGGCAGGTCAGCCACAGGATCGCCTACGGCAGTAAAGAGTGGCAGACCTTTACAGAATATTTTGACAACAGAACAGAGCTTTATGATTTTCAGATTCTTCCGGAATACGAAGAACATCAAGATTTTTACGAGAGCATTGGTCTTACGGAAAGCGAGAGGGAGCTGCTTGCCAATTATAATTTTGGACTGGATGAGGAAATTGACGAAAAGCTTTTGGGCAAAATTGCAGAGTATGCAGCGTCCTGCAGAAGCGTTGAAAAGTCATTTGCCGTAAGACTTCGTGACAGCCTGGGAAATTATTACAGAAGGACGGTGTATGGTCCCTCCCACAATGAGAGTGATTATCCCTGGAATATGGTGCTGATTCTCATCTACCTTATGGTGTTTGTAACGGCCATGCTGATCCAGGAAAAAAAACCATGGATCAGATTTCTTCAGATTTTCTGGAAACTTGGTTTTCTGGGAGCTGTGCGAACCGTGTTATGGGTATGGCTGATCATGAGAGACAGAGTACCGGAAAGAATCAGCCATTCCATGTATCTCATGGAGCTTTGTATTCTGTTTGCTCTCTTGCTTGTACAGTGCAGGAAACTGCATGAGGAGGCGCAGGGGAAAAAGCGGATAAATCTACTGATGCTTCCCTGGGTGGTGTATCTGGTGCTGGGAGCAGCGATCATTCCGTTTTCCGTTGCGCTCACGGATGAGGATGTGGCGCAGAAGGAGAAAGACAATGTGCGCTATGACACACTTTACAGCTATTTGAGAGAAAATAAGGACAGTTTTTATTTGATCGATGTCTATTCATCGGTGGACTATACGGAAAAAATGTTTGTCAATGTGGATAATTCCCTTGCCAATTATGACATCATGGGAGGCTGGGCATGTAAGAGCCCGCTGTGGCAAAAGAAGCTTGCAGCTTTTTGCATTGACAATATGGAAGAAGCTCTTATGACTCGAAACGACGTTTATTACGTGCAGGAAACGGGAGCAGATACCGGCTGGATTTGTGATTACTATGCAGACCATGATGTGAATGTCACGCTTACGCTTGCAGATACTGTGGGAGGAGATTTTGAAATCTACCGGATACAGGAAGCCGGAAATTAAGGAATGAAAGTAAGGCAGGAAAAATGAGATTGCAGGAAAAGGATATTTATCTGCGTCCTATGACAGAAGAGGATACGGATCTGATCGTAAAGTGGCGCAATAAAGATTTTGTCAGAAAAAATTTTATCTATCGGAAGTCTTTTACAAGAGAGGGACACCTTCACTGGATCGAAACCATGGTAAAGACAGGAAAGGTAGTTCAGTTTATTATCTGTACAGAGGATGATAAACCGGTTGGAAGTGTGTACCTCAGGGATATTGATACCAACCACAGGAAAGCGGAGTACGGCATTTTTATCGGTGAGGAGAGTGCTCTTTCCAGAGGGTATGGAACTCAGGCAGCAAAACTGATGATCCGGTATGCCTTTGACGAATTAAAGCTTCACAAGCTCATGCTCCGGGTTCTTGCCGGGAATGAGCGGGCCAGAAGAAGCTACGAAAAGGCGGGATTTGTTCAGGAAGCATACCTGAAGGATGATGTGTATCTGGAAGAGGGATATCATGATGTGATTTTGATGGCTCTCATCAATCCGGAGAAATAGGAGGAAACAGATTTTGAAGCTGGTCAGTTTTGTAATTCCCTGTTACCGTTCCGGCAAAACGTTGCCGGGAGTGATTCGGGAAATTAAAGATACCATGAAAACACAGGAAGGATATGAATATGAAATCATTTTAGTGAATGATGCATCACCGGATGATACCTTTGAAGTCATTACAGAGCTCTGCAGAGAAAATGAGAACATCACGGGAATCAATCTTGCAAAGAATTTCGGACAGCATTCCGCGCTGATGGCAGGCTTTCATTATGTGAAGGGTGACCTTGTGGTATGCCTGGATGATGACGGACAGACACCTGCCTGTGAAGTGGAAAAGCTGCTTAAGGGGATTGAGAATGGAGCGGATGTGGTGTATGCCAGATATGCCCATAAGCATCATTCTGGCTTTCGTAATTTCGGCAGTCATGTGAATGAGCTGATGACAAGGGTCATGCTGGGTAAGCCAAAGGATCTTTATGTATCCAGCTATTTTGCGGCAAAAAGATTTGTGGTGGACGAGATGATCCGGTACAGATATGCGTATCCCTATGTGATCGGGCTTGTGCTTCGCACAACGAAAAATATTGTGAATGTGGATGTAAATCACAGGGACAGACAGGCGGGAGAGTCAGGCTACAACCTGAAAAAACTTCTGGGTCTGTGGTTTAACGGTTTTACGGCTTTTAGTGTGAAACCTCTGCGCGTTGCCACCATAACAGGTGTGATTTGTGCACTGTGCGGTTTTGCCTATGGAATCTATACCATTATCAAAAAAATATTTATTCAGCCGCCGGATCTGGTGATCGGTTTCAGTGCCCTGATGTCGGTGACCGTATTTATGGGCGGTATGCTGATGCTGATGATGGGTATTGTAGGGGAATACCTGGGAAGAATGTACATTTCCATGAATGAGTCTCCCCAGTATGTGATCAGGGAAATAATCGGAAAAGACAACGAAGAAGCGGAAAAGTAAACGGGATGGAAAAAGAGAAAAAGACAGGTACAACTGCATATGGAAAAAGATGGCCGGTGCCTTTCCTCTTTTCTCTTGCTTTTTCTGTCTGTATGATTTTCGGGAGGAACCTGGACAAAGAAGGAAGTGTTCCCTTTAAAAGTCCTGTTATGTGGCTTTCAATCCTGGTGCTTACGGCTGTCACCACGGTAATGGTGTATTTTTTGTGGAACCGGCTTTTGAGGTTCGAGAGCATGCATTCAGGGAGAACTCATACAGAAGATGGGGGACAGCAGATCACAAAAAAGACTTTCTGCGTCACTTCCGCCATTATTTTTCTTTGTTATCTCCCCGTGTTTCTTGCCGTCTATCCGGGATTTTTTGTCTATGATGCACAGGATGAGCTGATGCAGGTAATTACCAGAAATTTTTCCACCCATCATCCGCTGATTCATGTGCTTTTTCTCGGTGGGATCATACAGCTGGTCCATAAGATCAGCGGTTCCTATAATCTGGGGATTGCCTGTTATACACTCATTCAAATGCTTCTGATGTCCTGTATGTTTTCTTATGGCATCTGCCGTCTTAGAATAGAAGGGCTGGGGAAAAAGTGCAGCGCGCTGCTTACAATATATTTTGGTGTTTTTCCTACCATAGTGATGTTTTCGCTCTGTTCCGCCAAGGATGGCCTCTTTACGGGAATGCTTTTGCTGATGGTAATGATGTTGAGGGAGCTTGTAAAAAACCCGGAGCAGTTTTATGCAAAAAAGACTCATGTGGCGCTGCTTGCGTTTTCCTCCCTGTTTATGATGCTGCTTCGTCACAACGGATTTTATGCACTGCTGGTGTTTGCGGTTCTTTTTCTGATCTTGCATGGAAAAGCAGGACTTAACGGATATTTCAAAAAAATCCTTATTTTATTTATGGCAGTTTTTGCGGGATATCTTGTAGTGAATAAAGGACTTGCCTTTTGCCTGCAGGCGGATGATTCAGAGCATCAGGAAATGCTGACGGTGCCCATTCAGCAGATGGCGAGAGTCTATACCATGGAAGGAGATACACTTTCGGAGGAAGAAAAGAATACCCTCTATGAGATTCTGCCAAAGGAAGCCTTACGGCGTTATACTCCGAAGGTATCGGATGGGGTGAAGGTTTCCTTTAACAACGAGGCCTATGAAAAAGATCCCGGCAGATATCTTTCTCTGTGGATGAAAATCGGCATGAAGCACCCATTTGCCTATCTGAATGCCTGGTTCATGACTTCCTATGGCTTCTGGTATCCGGACACGGTGATTGATGTTTACAGGGGAAACACGGTATTTACCTTTACCTATGAAGACAGCTCCTACTTTGGCTATGAGGTGGAGCAGCCGGGAGAAAGGCACAGCTTTTTGCCGCTCCTTGACGACTTTTACAGGTGGCTTTCACTGGATCCGAAAATTCAGCAGATTCCGGTTATTTCATGGCTGTTTTCGCCGGGATTTCTGTTCTGGATAATGGCTTTTATGCTGGGGTATTTTTGGTATGCAGGGCAATATAAAAAGCTGCTTCCTTATCTGTTGCCTGCGCTGGTCTGGCTTACCGTAATCTTAGGTCCCACGTATCTGGTGAGATATGTAGTATTTTTGTGGGTGCTTGTGCCCATGGCTTTGTGGGATCTGTTCTCGTTTTTGCGGGGAGGGAGCGGGGCGGCATAGAGAAATTGCCACCGCCGGCATACCGTTTGATAATTCATGTTAACTGTGCTATACTACCCATGGTTTTATTTTTACTGTGGATGAAAAGGAAATTTAAGGAAATTATATGAAAAAAATCATTTATAAAAGTAAAGCAATACAGGCAGTCATTATTATAATAGCGGCAATTTTGCTGGTTTCATTGTGGCCTCTCCGCATTTTTCATGAAACGGTGACCACCTCGGTGTCTTCACAGACAGGAACCTTAACAGAGGGAATCGACGAAGAGCATACGGTGTTACAGACCATTGTGGCACAGTATGACCATATGGATACCATAAGGCTTTATCTGGGAGAGGAAAGCGAGGGTGAGAGTTTTTATGTCCGTATTCTGGATGAACAGTGGCAGCAGGTCTGCGAGGAAGAAGTGGTTATTGACCATGAAAGCCTTCCGGGATATCAGGAAGCTCTGATTGATATCGATATGGAGGTCAACAAGACTTATTTTGTCATTCTGCAGGGAAAGGATTCCAGGGTTTTTGCCGGTTGTGAGAGTGTATCTCTGACAGATATGCCTTACCTTGGAACAATGTATTACAGTGATTCTTCCATGGATGGAATGAGTCTTGTGGCAGATTATAATTACAGCGTACCGCTCAGAAAGACAAGCGTGCTTTTGTATGGTCTTGTGATTCTTGCGGCAGCATCACTGCTGTTTTGGGCGGTGCATCTTTATTATAAGAAAAAAGAAGATAAGCTGATTACAGTAGAAAAAGCTTTTCAATATACACTGAATCCCCTTGTGGCAACAGGAACCGTGGTCTGCCTGCTGGCAGTTCTCCTTGGGGTCTGCGGAAGCTATGTGCTGGATAACACGGTTTATGTGATCAGCATCCTTTTGCTGGCAGGAATCCTGTTTTATGGAATCAACCATAACAGGGATGGGCAGGCACCAATATTCACTTTTGAGTATTTGAAAAATCATTTAGGTGATCTGTTTCAATCGGTCTGCTTTGCGGGAGCCATAGCGGCCTGCTGTGAATATATGGTAGGATTATATGATATTCATCATGCGGTAGCAGAGCGCAAGGAAATGATCTGGTTTGCCCTTGCGGTCATTGCCATGTTCAAATGGAAGGAAATCGTGAATATTATAAATGTGATCTATCTGGCAGTAGCAGGTATTTATGGCTATCACTATTATCAGACGCATCTGACGGAAGAAATGGATGACCTGAACAGACAGGTTTTAAAGTATACGGTCTGGATTGCTGTCTTGCTTGGGTTGATTGTGATCCGTACTTTGATCGGGCTTTGCAGAAAAAAACTGACAAGACCGTCATTTTTGTATGCCGGTCTTCTTATGATATTTTTTGCACTGATCATTATTTTCCGTAACGGAAGATGGTGGACGGTGGCAATGGCAGTTTCCTTTACCCTGTTCTATTTAAATTACGGCATGTGGGAGCACAGGGAAAGACTGCTTGTGAATATTGCAAGGGGTGTGGTATTCCAGTTCCTCTTTGCAACGGGGTATTGCCTGCTGCACAGACCTTTTGTTACTTTCAGAACGGCAAGATATACACATATTTTTCATACGGTCACGATTACAGCGTCTTATCTTACCATGGTGGAGTGCGTGGCTGTAGTCTTATTACTGTATAAACTGGCAAAAAGTTGTAAGTTGAAAGATATATGGAAAGAACTGCTTTTTTTCGGAATAGTATCCTCCTATATGATTTTTACGATGGCAAGAACAGCGTATTTTGCAGTTGCTGCTGCGGTTCTGTTTGCGTTGATTCTCTTGACAGCAGGTAAAGGATTGAGAAGTTTTGGAAAGGGTCTGGGGTGGCTTGTACTTTCTGTAGTGATCTGTTTGCCTGTTACTTTTTGCGTACAAAGAACAATACCGGCGCTCGTAAGTGAACCATATCTTTATGAGATCGAATACTCTATGAATTATCCTGATGAAGTATTGCGTGGACGAAAGCTTGATTCTGTAGAGTATATGCGAGTAGGACGTTTTATTGATGTATTTTGTGAGAAGATTTTCGGTATTCCGGAAGGTACGTTTGACATTTATGGTGAGATCGCAGAATATCGCCGTACCCACTCTGAATTGGTGGCTTCTTTGTATTATACGCCGGAAGCACTGGAAACAGATGAGGAAATCATAGAGGATTCCCAGAAAGAAGACTATACCAACGGAAGAATCGATATTTTCCGTTCTTATATAGAGCAGCTGAATATGACAGGACATGAGGAAATGGGTGCAGTTCTTCAAAACGGTGAAATTGCTACCCATGCCCATAATATTTATCTGCAGGTGGCATACGACCATGGTATCCCCGTTGGAATTGTATTTGTTTTTGTAGGAATTGCTACCTTTGTGACAGCATGTCTGTATTATCATAAGAAAAAGGATACAATAACTTATGCAGCACTTCCGGTCACGGTAACGGTGGCGGTAGCAGTGGCAGGTATGGTAGAGTGGATTTATCATCTGAGTAATCCCTGTGGTTTTCTGCTTATGCTGGTAATTACGCCGTTATTATTTAAAAGTGAGAAATAAGGTCAGGCTATGAGTGAAGAAACAAAAAAAGATAAAAAAACTTTTAATGTAAAATTACTATATCGAAGAACCTGTCTGATCATCTATGATATTATCAGCGTGATCGCAGCCAGTTATCTGGCACTTTTGATGCGTTACAGCTTTCAGATATCAGAGATACCGGATCATTTTATGGATCCCATTAACAGGTTTTTGCCGTTTAATATACTGATCACTCTGCTGGTATTGTATTTGTTCCGCATGTATCACAGTTTATGGGCATTTGCAGGAGAAACAGAGCTGCAGAATCTGGTTATGGCCAGCTGCATTTCCTCTGTCTGTTACAGCATCGGGATTCAGTTTTTCCGTACAAAAGGACAGCAGGCGGTACCTTCCAGCTATTATTTTCTCTATGTCTTTCTGCTGATCAGCTTTATTTTTGTGAGCCGTTTTTCCTATCGGTTCTTCAGGAGCTTAAAGCACAAACAGCAGAACAAAAATAACAGTATTTCGGTCATGGTCATTGGCGCCGGAGAGGCTGCCAATGTAATTATTAAGGAAATCGTAAACAGCAATTTTTCTACCATGGTGATTCGCTGTATTATTGATGATGATAAAGGAAAATGGGGAAGATTTATCCAGGGTATTAAAGTTGTAGGCGGCAGGGATAAAATAATTGAGTGCGCAGATATTTATGGGATTGATGAAATTATTGTAGCCATGCCTTCCATATCCAGAAAGCAGATGTCGGAGATTCTGGATATCTGTAAAGAAACAAGCTGTAAGCTCCGTTCCCTTCCCGGTATGTATCAGCTGGTAAATGGTGAGGTCAGCATCAGCAAGCTTCGTGATGTGGAAGTGGAAGATCTGCTGGGAAGAGATCCCATTGAGGTGGATCTTGATTCCATTCTCGGTTATGTACAGGGGAAAAAAGTGTTGGTTACCGGGGGCGGAGGCTCCATCGGAAGCGAGCTTTGCCGTCAGATTGCAAGCCATAAGCCGGCACAGCTGATTATTGTGGATATTTATGAAAACAGCGTTTATGATATCCAGCAGGAGCTTTTGACGGATTATCCCGCACTGGATCTGGTAGTGCTGATTGCTTCCGTGCGTAATACCAACAGGATCAACAGTATATTTGAGACATATAAACCGGACATTGTTTACCATGCAGCAGCCCACAAGCATGTGCCTTTGATGGAAGCAAGCCCCAATGAAGCTGTAAAGAACAACGTATTTGGTACCTGGAAGACTGCCTATGCGGCAGCCATGAACGATACCAAACGTTTTGTCATGATCTCCACGGACAAAGCGGTGAATCCCACCAATATCATGGGAGCAAGCAAGCGGATCTGCGAGATGATCATCCAGACCTTTAACAAGCATTTTGATACAGAGTTTGTGGCGGTGCGTTTTGGAAATGTACTTGGAAGTAACGGCAGTGTTATTCCATTGTTTAAAAAGCAGATTATGGCAGGAGGGCCTGTGACGGTTACACATCCTGATATTATCCGCTATTTTATGACCATTCCGGAAGCGGTTTCTCTGGTGCTTCAGGCAGGCGCCTATGCCAAAGGCGGAGAAATCTTTGTGCTGGATATGGGAAAACCTGTGAAGATACTGGATCTTGCCAAGAATCTGATCCGGCTTTCCGGTTATCGTGTGGATGAGGATATTAAAATTGAGTTTACGGGATTAAGACCGGGGGAAAAATTATATGAAGAGCTTCTGATGGCGGAGGAAGGTATGAAGGAAACAGCCAATAAGCTGATTCATATCGGAAAACCCATCGAGATTGATGAGGATAAATTCTTTAAACAGCTGAAGGAATTAAAGGAAGCCTCCAAAAACGAAAGTGATGATATCAGAGCCATGATTAGGGAAATCGTGCCTACTTATCATTATAAGGAGGCAGATGAGAAGGAAGGAAGCGGTAATTAGTGGAAAGAAAGAGAATTTATTTATCCAGTCCTACCATGCACGGAGAAGAACAGAAATTTATCAAGGAGGCGTTTGACACTAACTGGGTGGCGCCTCTTGGTCCCAATGTAAACGCTTTTGAAAAAGAAATGGCAGAGTATACGGGAGCAGCCCATGCTTCCGCTTTAAGCGCGGGAACAGCTGCTATTCATCTGGCTCTTCGTATTCTCGGAATCGGAGAAGGGGATTTGGTATTTGTGCCAAGTCTTACTTTCAGCGCCACCTGCAATCCGGTGGTATATGAAAAGGCAACTCCCGTTTTTATCGATTCGGAAGAGGATACCTGGAATATGTCGCCAAAGGCACTGAAAAGGGCTTTTGAAAAGTTCGGCTGTCCCAAGGCTGTGATTGTGGTACATCTGTACGGAACTCCCGCAAAGCTTACGGAAATTATGGAAATATGCAAGGAACATCATGTACCGCTTATCGAGGATGCGGCAGAATCCTTAAGCAGTACTTATAAGGGAAAGCATACGGGAACCTTTGGCAGGATCGGTATCTATTCCTTTAACGGCAATAAGATTATTACTACTTCAGGCGGCGGAATGTTGGTATCCGACGAGGAGGAAATTACAAAGAAAGCCACTTTCCTGGCGACCCAGGCAAGGGATCCCGCCAGATATTATCAGCATTCCCAAATCGGTTATAACTATCGCATGAGCAATATTACAGCAGGGATCGGAAGAGGTCAGCTCCTTCACCTTGAGGAGCATAAAGCATTGAAGAAGAAAATCTATCAGCAATACAGAGAAGCATTTGCGGATATTGATGAACTGACCATGAATCCTCTGAATAAAGACGGTGATGCCAATTGCTGGCTCTCCTGTGCTCTGATTCAGGAAGGCTGCGGCGTGACGCCTGATATGGTCATGGATGCGCTGGCAGAGGAAAATATCGAGTCAAGACCAATCTGGAAGCCCATGCATCTGCAGCCTGTCTTTGCGGATTATGATTTTGTCACCGCAGACGGCACAGACTACAGTGTGGCAGCAGATATCTTTGACAGAGGCTTTTGTCTGCCAAGTGATATCAAGAATACAGAAGAAGATATGGATTTGATTATTCGCATTGTCAGGAAGTGCTTTGGCAGGTAGAGCTTTTGAGGCAAATTAACCGGATAGAATAGAATGGGAGGGAGAATATGTACAAAAAATATATCAAACGATTACTGGATATTATTATTTCACTTTGCGGGATCATTGTTCTTTCTCCTGTTTATCTGATTCTTTTTATACTGGTGAGAGTAAAGCTTGGCAGTCCCGTTCTGTTTACCCAGGAGAGACCCGGAAAAAACGGGGAAATATTTAAGCTGTATAAATTTCGCTCCATGACAGATGAGAAAGATGAAAGGGGAGAGCTTTTACCGGACGAGATGCGTCTCACCGGATTTGGGAGAATTCTTCGCGCAACCAGTCTGGATGAACTGCCGGAGCTTTTTACTATTTTAAAGGGAGACATGAGCCTGATCGGTCCAAGACCTTTGCTGGTAAAGTACCTTCCTTACTATACAGAAGAAGAAAGTCATCGTCATGATGTACTGCCGGGGCTTACGGGACTGGCGCAGGTCAATGGGAGAAATGCTATTGGATGGGAGCAGCGGTTTGCCTATGATCTTGAATATGTGAACAACGTAAGTTTCTTATTGGATGTAAAGATACTCTGTATGACCGTAGGAAAAGTACTGAACCGTTCCGGCGTGCTCTCCGGTGCTGACCAGACTACGGTTGATTTTGATATCTATAGAAGGGAGCAGCGAAAGCAGTTATGAATATTTTGATCTTAAGTGCAGGAACCAGAAATAAAGTAGTACAATATTTCAAGAAAGCGATAGGAAACAGTGGAAAGGTGATTGCAACAGACTGTTCCAATCTTGCACCGGCGGTATATGATGCAGATAAATTTTATCTGGTGCCAAGAATCACTGCGCCGGGGTACCTTGAGCAGGTTTTGGATATCTGTAAAAAAGAGCAGATTGATGGTGTATTTTCTCTGATTGATCCGGAACTGAGTCTGCTTGCGAAGGAAAAAGATAAATTTCTTGCTGTGGGCACGACACCTATAATTTCACCTTATGAACTGGTGGAGACCTGCTTTGATAAATACAGGATGTATGAGCTCCTTAAAAAAATGAATATTCCCACCGGTAAATGCTTTATAGAAAAAGAAAGTTTTTATGAAGCTCTTGATAAAGGAGAGATTTCTTATCCGGTCTTTGTTAAGCCTGTCAAAGGAAGTGCCAGCATTAATATCAATAAAGTATCTTCCGATAAGGAAATTGAAGTACTGTTTAGTCTTTATGATAATCTGATGATTCAGGAATTTATGAACGGACAGGAATACGGCGCAGACGTATATATTGATATGATATCGGGAAAGTGCACTTCTATTTTCATAAAAAAGAAAATTAAAATGCGAGCAGGAGAGACAGACAAGTCGGTATCCGTAAAGGATGAAGCACTCTTTGAACTGATACAAAAATTCGTGGAAAAATGCGGATTTTGTGGTATGATAGATATTGATATATTTAAGATAAACGGGGTCTACTATATTTCGGAAGTAAATCCCCGTTTTGGCGGCGGTTATCCTCACGCCTATGAGAGCGGTGTGGATATGCCCGCTCAGGTGATCAATAATCTTGCAGGCAGGGAGAATCCTGTTGCCATAGGTAATTATACAGAGGGAATCTGCATGATGAAATATAATGAGATTGCCATAGTAAACTTAAAGGAAGATGAAATCATAGAAGGCTGATTATGAAAAAAGTATTGATACTTGCAAATTCTTCAGGCGGTCTTTACGACTTTCGGAATGAACTGATACAGAGACTTCTTGCCAATTACGAAGTAACGGTGAGTCTTCCTGATGAGGTGCGGACAAAGGAGCTGGCAGAAGAAGGCTGTAAAGTGGTGCATACCCCCATTAACAGAAGAGGTGTAAATCCTAAAGAAGATTTTAAACTTTTGCTTGCCTACAGAAAACTTCTGAAAGAAGAAAAACCTGACCTTACGCTTACCTATACGATCAAGCCCAATATTTACGGTGGCTTTTGTTGTGGGACGAAAAGAATCCCTTATATGGAAACAGTAACAGGACTTGGCAGTACCTTTCAGAAACAGGGAGTATTCCTTAAAATGATTGTTACCATGTATCGTATGGGACTTAAAAAGGCAGAATGTGTTTTTTTTCAGAATCAGGAAAATAAAAGTATTTTTGAAAGCTATCATATTAAAGGAAAGAAAGAAAAACTGGTCAGTGGTTCCGGTGTGAATCTGAAAAGACATACCTTTGAACCTTATCCTGAAGATGATAGCGTAAGATTCCTGTATGTTGGCAGGATGATGAGGGAAAAAGGTATTGAGGAATTCCTTGAGGCCGCCAGACAGCTTCATGATGAAAAAGTGGAATTTCAGCTTCTTGGATATCCTGATGAAGATTATCAGGATAAGCTTGATTTATATGAGAAAGAGGGATATATCAGGCAGCTTGGATTTGATCCTGATGTACATGAGTATCTAAAAAACGCATCTGCACTGGTGCTTCCAACTTATCATGAGGGAATGAGCAATGTATTGATGGAAGCCTCTGCCACAGGTCGACCGGTGATAGCTACCAATATCAGCGGATGTAAGGAAATTTTTGAAGAAGGTGTCACAGGATTGGGATGCGAACCGAAAAACAGTGAGGATCTGATTCGGGCACTGAAGAAATTTTTAAAGCTTTCGAATCAGGAACGGGCAGGAATGGGGCGAAAGGCCAGAGAAAAAATGGAGCGGGAATTTGACCGTGAAAAAGTGGCTGATGCCTATATGGAAGAGATAGAAACAATACTAAACAGGAAAGAAGGATAAATCATGGATTTGTATGAAAAGATTGTAAGCGGAGAAGAGAAATTATCTCTTGTTGGTCTTGGTTATGTGGGAATGCCCATTGCAGTAGCCTTTGCCAGAAAAATCAAGGTAGTGGGCTTCGACTTAAATGAAAAGAAGATTGAACTGTATAAAAACGGCATTGATCCTACCAATGAAGTAGGCAACGATGTGATCAAAAATACCAAAGTGGAATTTACGGCAGACCCTTCCAGATTGAAGGAGGCAAAATTCCATATTGTGGCAGTACCTACTCCCGTCAATGACGATCATACACCGGATTTAACGCCGGTAGAAGGCGCCAGCAGGATTCTAGGGCAGAACCTGACAAAGGGCTCTGTGGTTGTATTTGAATCCACAGTATATCCGGGAGTGACGGAAGACATCTGTGTGCCTATCCTTGAGAAGGAATCAGGGCTTAAATGCGGCGTGGATTTTAAAATCGGATATTCTCCCGAGAGAATCAATCCCGGTGACAAGGTACACAGACTGGAAACCATCACTAAGATTGTATCCGGTATGGATGAGGAAACCCTTGATACGGTCGCAAAGGTTTATGAGCTTGTAGTGGAAGCCGGTGTTTACCGTGCAGAATCCATTAAGGTTGCGGAAGCTGCCAAGGTCATCGAAAACAGCCAGAGAGATATTAACATTGCCTTTATGAATGAATTATCCATTATTTTCAATAAAATGGGTATCGATACCAAATCCGTACTGGAGGCAGCGGGAACCAAATGGAATTTCCTGAAATTCCAACCGGGTCTTGTAGGTGGGCACTGTATCGGAGTAGATCCCTATTATCTGACCTATAAGGCTGAAGAACTTGGGTATCATTCCCAGATTATTCTGTCAGGACGCCGTATCAATGATGATATGGGCAAATACGTGGCAGAGTCCATGGTCAAGAACCTGATCAAGGCAGATATTTCCGTCAAAGGTGCCAAAGTTGCCATTCTTGGCTTTACCTTTAAGGAGAATTGTCCCGATACCAGAAATACCAAGGTAATTGATATTTATAAGGAACTTGGAGAATATGGTATTGTTCCTGTTGTAGTGGATCCTGCTGCAGATGCTGACGAGGCAAAGCGACTCTATGGCATTACCTTTGATACCATGGATGCGGTAAAGGATATGGATGCTGTTATCGTAGCAGTGGCTCATAAGGAATTTCTTTCTCTTGATAAGGAGAAGATCAGCAGTTTCTTCAATAAGGATCACGGTAAGAAAGTATTTATGGATATCAAAGGATTATTTGACAGAAAAGAATATTTGACAGAGGATTATATCTATTGGAGATTATAAAAACGAATACAGCAGCAAAAAGTATTCTTCCGGAAAGTTAGGAGCGAGTGTCATGGGATATAAAAATTTGAAATTTAATGATAATGCAGTATTTCTGGTAACAGGAGGCGCCGGTTTTATCGGCTCTAATCTTTGCGAAGCCATTTTAGAAATGGGTTACACGGTAAGATGCCTTGACAATTTATCTACCGGAAAGTACGAAAATATTGAGCCTTTTACCACAAATTCCAGGTTTACCTTTATCAAAGGAGATATCCGGGAGCTGGATACCTGTCTTGAAGCGACAAAGGGTGTGGATTACGTTTTAAACCAGGCAGCCTGGGGCAGTGTTCCCAGAAGCATTGAAATGCCTCTGCTTTATGAAGAAATCAATATTCGGGGAACTTTGAATATGATGGAGGCTTCCAGACAGAATGGGGTAAAGAAGTTTGTATATGCTTCCAGCTCTTCCGTCTATGGAGATCATCCCGTACTTCCCAAAAAAGAAGGACAGGAGGGCAAGGTACTTTCTCCCTATGCGCTGACCAAGAAGGTGGATGAGGAATACGGAAGACTTTATAAGGTACTTTATGGGCTGGATACCTATGGCATGCGGTATTTCAATGTATTTGGCAGACGTCAGGATCCCAACGGTATGTATGCGGCAGTGATTCCCAAGTTTATCAAGCAGCTGATGGACGGAGAGGTACCCACCATCAACGGCGACGGCAGACAGTCCCGGGACTTTACGTATATTGATAATGTCATTGAAGCTAATCTGAAGGCGTGCCTTGCACCCTCCGAGGCAGCGGGAGAGGCCTTCAACATCGGTGCGGGAGGAAGAGAATACCTGATTGATGTATATCACGATCTCTGCAATGCCCTGGGAAAGCAGGTGGAGCCGAATTTCGGACCAAACCGCAAGGGCGATATCAGAGATTCCAATGCGGATATCAGCAAGGCGAGAGAGCTGCTTGGCTATGATCCCGAATATGATTTTGCAAAGGGAATCAATCTTGCCATTGACTGGTATGTGAAGAATCTGTAGGATAAGGAGCAGCAATGAAATACAAAGTTGTGGTTTTTGGAGTAAAAGATACTTCTGAAAATATAGTGACTTATATACAGGAAAATATCTGTCCAGTAGATCTTGTCATTACCATAAGCCCAGAGGTGACAAAAAGAAATCAGGTAGCCGGATATAAAGGACTTTCCGTTTTGACGGAGAAATACGGAATCCCCGTGCATGAGGCGGACAGCTATTTCCTGACAGATGATAAGACTCAGAAATTCCTTTCGGAGAATGAGTTTGACATCGGAATTTCCATGGGCTGGCAGAGACTGATTCCGGCTTCTGTACTTGATAAATTTAAGTACGGAATTTATGGATTTCATGGGAATTGTGGTTATCTTCCTTTCGGAAGAGGTCGTTCTCCGCTGAACTGGTCTATTATCCTTGGCGATACCAGATTTAACTTAAATTTGTTCCGATATGATGAGAAAGCGGACAGTCCCAATGTGTTTGCTACGGAAATGTTCTCTATTACGCCTCACGATGATATCAGAACAGCGCAGTATAAAAATATGATCTGTTCTAAAAATCTGATTCGTAAGCTTCTTAAATCCTATGAGTCAGGCACAATTACAGTTCGGACAGAATCCAAAGATTTTGATTCCTGGTATAACAAAAGGACTGCGGTTGATGGCAAGGTGGATTTCAGGGCGAGAACCAGAGAAATTTATAATCTGATCAGAGGTGTGGCAGCTCCGTTCCCGGGAGCCTATGCTTATGTAAACCGGGAGCTGGAGGAAAATAAAATTACAATCTGGGAAGCTCATCCTTTTGATGAGATAATAGATTTTTCTGCATATGCGCCGGGAGAAGTGATTGATATTTTTGATGGCAAACCGGTAATCAGAACAGTGGACGGTTCTCTTTTGATCGACAGATTTGAATATATGCAGAATATTCATGCAGGAGATATCCTGAAATAGAGGTATAGAATGAAAATAGCAGTACGATTAGACGATATTACACCTGATATGGACTGGCAGCGTTTCCTTTCTTTTAAGGCACTTCTGGACAAGTATCAGGTGAAGCCGCTTATAGGGATTGTGCCGGACAATAAAGATGAAAATCTGAAAGGGCAATGTAAAGGTGCACCGGAGGATTTCTGGGAATATGTAAAGGGACTGAAAAGAGAAGGCTGGTGTATTGCACTCCATGGCTACAAACATTTATATACTACAAACAGAAGTGGCATTTTTCCTTTAAATAATTTTTCTGAGTTTGCAGGAATCCCATATGAAAAGCAAAAAGAGATGCTGGCAGAGGGCAAAAGGATTTTTTCGGAAAAAGGGATTGAAACGGATATATTTATGGCACCTGCGCATTCCTATGACAATAATACACTTAAGGCTCTTGCAGAAAATGGATTTAGCAAATTGACGGATGGATTTGGGGATAGACCATATTTATGGAAAGGACTGACATTTTATCCGATTTCCTTTAAACTGAGTAAAACATTTAAAAAAGCGAAAGGCTTTTCAACGATGGTAGTTCATACGGGAACGATGAAAGAAGAAGAGCTGAAGCGTTATGAGAATTATTTTAAGATGGACGGAGTGGAATGGATCTCCTATGAAGAATATTTAAAACAGGAGCCGATAACAAGAAGTATTTTTGGACGATGGAAGGAATTTTTTATGGCAAAGGTAAAATTCCTGCTTGTGAAGATGAAATGATCGGAGGAAGGAAAATGGCAGAACCAATCCGCATTTTGCATGTGCTTGGCACAACCAATCTCGGCGGTGCAGAAAGCCGTATTATGGATCTGTATCGGCATATCGACAGAAACAGGATACAGTTTGACTTTCTTGTTCACTCGAACAGTGTTCATTCGAACAGTGTTGAAACGGATGAGGAAGGATATTTTGATAAGGAAATTAAAGAACTGGGAGGACGGATATTCCGTGTTCCCCGTTTTCGTATCTATAATTATTTTTTCTATCGGGCGGCATTTAGGGAATTCTTTAAAAAGCATAATGAATTTAAAATGGTGCAGGGACATATTACAAGCTCTGCGGCAATTTATCTGCCTATTGCAAAAAAAGCAGGAATAGAAACTACCATTGCCCATGCAAGAAGTGCCGGTGTAGATAAAGGTTTGAAGGGATTGCTGACAAGATGGATGAGAAGAAATCTTTCAGAGAAAACCGATTATATGTTTACCTGCTCAAAGCTGGCAGGCATTTCAGTTTTTGGAAACAACGCGGTAGAAGAAGGAAAGACGATTTTTATTCCCAATGCCATAGATTGTCCGGCATTTACTTATAATGAATGGACAAGAGAGAAGATCAGGAAGGAACTGGGACTTATGGACAAATATGTCATAGGCCATGTGGGAAGATTCCATTACGCTAAAAATCACGAGTATTTACTCAGAGTATTTGCAGAGCTTTCTGCAGGCAGTGATCAATATGTATTAATCCTTCTCGGGGAAGGCGGCGGAATGGAAAAGGCTAAAGCACTTTCAAAGGAATTGGGGATTGAATCGAAGATATATTTTCTGGGCAACCGCGGCAATGTTTATGATTATTATCAGGCAATGGATTATTTTGTATATCCCTCAAGATTTGAAGGTCTTCCCGGCACAGTAGTAGAGGCACAGACCTCGGGACTTCGGTGTTTGATATCTGATAGTATTTGCAATGAAGTGTCAGTAACGGATCTGGTACACACTATGAGTATTGAAGAAGAGCCAAAAAAATGGGCCGAGTATATTGAAAAAACAAAAGACTATGAGAGAAAGAGTCCGATGGAAGAAATGCAAAAGGCAGGTTTTGATGTAAGTGCTCAGGCAGAGCTGATGATGAAATTTTATGAGAGTGGTAAATGGGAAAAGTGAATGGTGAATGGATATGAATGAAAAGAGAAAATTGATGCTGATCAGCCCTATGCTTCATCAGGGAGGATTTGAGAGAGTCTGTATTACCACAGCCAGACTTATGGCTCCTTTTTTTGACGTAACTATTGTTATTTTTAACTCTGCCAATATAGCTTATAATGTAGATGGGCTGAATATCATTGATATTAACATGGGCGTAAAAAAAGGTAAAGTGATGAAAATTCTAAATATTATCAGACGCTCACATAAAGTAAGACAGTTGAAAAAGGAGATACAGCCGGATATTGTTTACAGCTTCGGTCCCAGCGCCAATATGGTTAATGCCTTTTCCAAAACCGGAAGAGAAAAGGTGTGGCTTGGTCTGCGAAATTATACAGATATAGAAGAGACAACGAAAATCAAGTTGTTTGTCAAGCTTGCGGATTTAATAATCTGCTGCTCAAAAGACATAGAGAAAGAATTAAAAAATAAATTTGGATTTAATAAAACTGCCGTACTGTATAATCTTTATGATGTAGAAAACATCAGAAAAGAGGCTGATTTACAGGAACCTGTTCTTCCATGGGAAGAAAAAGATCAGGAGGGCAGAGAACTCAGATATCTTGTTTCAATGGGCAGAGATGATGATATGAAGGGCTTTTGGCATATGATCAAGATTTTTTATCTGGTTCATGAAAAGATTCCTGAAAGCCGTCTGATCCTTATGGGCGCAGGAACCTTTGAAAATTATAAGAGGCTTGCTGAGGAATTGAATATAGCAGAAGCAGTTTATTTTGCAGGAATGCAGAAACAGCCCTATCAATACTTAAAAAAAGGTGAGGTATATCTTCTTACTTCCGGCAATGAAGGATTTCCTAATGCGCTGGTAGAAGGAATGGCGCTTTCTCTTGCACCAGTCAGTGTAAACTGCAAAACGGGTCCTGCGGAAATCTTGGTGGAGAATGGTGATACTGCTTTGGCGGAATCTGTATTTGAAGAGAAAAAGAAAAATAAAGAAGCAACTGTTATTTATGGAGATTACGGAATACTGGTCCCTGTTATGAGTAAAGAACGGAATCTCAATCCACAGGAAATTACAGAAGAAGAAAAAAATATGGCAGATGTCGTAATACAGCTTATGACTGATGAAAAGAAACTGCAGCGATATCAGAAAGCGGCAAAGGCAAGAGCACATAGTTTTACTTATGAAAATTATGTGGAGCAGTTTCTTAAATTGTCCGAAATATAAGTTCCAGCTCAGGAGGGGTCCAAGAAACTTGTGATAAAAAGGGAACTATGATAAAATAATTAATTAAGCTACAGCTAAAGGAATTATATTTATGACGAAAATTGTGTTTCATTTAAATTGTCTCGAACAGGGTGGAGCGGAACGCGTAGTTTCCAATCTTGCCAACCAGTTTGCAAAAGAAAATTATGAAGTGATCGTTGCCACCGAGTGGCAGGGTGAAAATGAATTTAAGCTGGATGATAAGGTAAAAAGGGTTCATGTAGGACTGAAGAATTCTGATGAAAGAAAAAGCAGACTTGTCAAAATGTGGTTGCGGGTGAAATATCTCAGGGAATTCCTAAAGGAGGCAAGACCGGATATTACCATTGCATTTGCACATAAGGCAAATTACAGAGCTTTGATGGCGACTATCGGAATGAAGATGCCGGTTGTGATCTCTGTCAGGACAGATCCGGTAGGGCATTATGATTCTCTGTCCGATAAGATTCAGATTCCGCTTTTGTTTCCAAGAGCTGCAGGCTGTGTATTTCAGACGGAAGGACAGAGGGAATTTTTCCCCGAATATCTGCAGAAGAAATCCAGGATCATCCTGAATCCCATTAATGATAAGTATTTAAATGTTCCCAAGCCGGAAAAGAGGCAGAAGACCGTGGTGCAGTCGGGACGGCTGGTAGATTTTAAGAATCAGCCTATGTTGATTGAAGCTTTTTTTAGGGTTCATGAGAAGCATCCCGATTATGATCTGAAAATTTACGGCGGCGATTCTTTTGACGGTACAAAGGAAATTCTGGAACAGATGATTCATGACCATCAGGCAGAAGATTACATCAGCCTTATGGGTGCCAGTGACAGCCTGGAAAAGCAACTTCCAGAGGCCGGTGTTTATGCTTTTTCTTCTGACTGGGAAGGCCTGCCTAACGCACTTCTTGAAGCTATGGCGCTTGGAATGCCCATTGTCGCTACGGACTGCCCCTGTGGCGGACCAAGGACAGTTATGGAAAATGAGGTAAATGGTCTTCTGGTGCCGATCAAAGATCCACAGGCTATGGCGGAGGGAATTTGCAGATTGATTGAAGACAGGGAATTGGCGGAAAGACTGGGAGAAAATGCGCGGAAAATCAGTGAAAAAGCTAATGGACATGCGGTTATAGAACAGTGGCGGGATTATATTGAAACAGTAATCAGGAATGCAAAGGAGTAAGATATGTTTTCGTTCGAAGATTATAGGGAAATATTGAGAATTATTAAGTCAACAGGACTTCAGGCGGACTATAAACAGGCCTTGCAGCGTGATAAATTTATTATTATGCGTCATGATGTGGAATACAGTGTGGAACGGGCCTATGCCCTTTCAAAGGTGGAGAGGAGTATGGATTTTACTTCTACTTATTTTTTTCAGTGGACAAATAATTCTTACAATATTCTTTCCAGAAGAAATATGGATATGATAAAGGATATGCATGAAAGAGGGCACCAGATAGGGCTTCATTTTGCATTAAACGGTATGACGGATATGGATCTGATCCGCAGACAGATTGTGAAGGAGATGCATATCTTAAGTGAAATGTTTGGCTTTGAAATCGATACTTTTTCCGTACACAGGCCCTCTAAGGATATACTTCGTGAAAATATCAAGCTGCCAGGTATTATCAATGCATATCAGGACGATTTTTTTACCTTTGCTGAAAATGTGACAGAAAATACGCCTGTAAAGGTAAAATATATGTCTGATGCCAATCATATCTGGCGCTATGGCTATCCGGATGAAGCAAATATTACGGGATATGACAAGGTACAGATTTTAACGCATCCTTTTGCATGGTGTAAGCAGGGATATGATAACTTTGATAACTATAAAGCACTGATACGTGAAAAATTTAAAGAAATGATAGAAAGCGTTGACAACGAATGTAAAGATTTCGGAGAGTATAAGGACTGGTTCATGGAGCATGCAGGTCTGCATGAATAAGGAGGTTTCCTATGTGCGGAATATGTGGTTTTGTATCAAAACAGAATATTACGATTGAACAGCTGAAGAAAATGAACGATACCATGTATCATCGTGGACCTGACGATAGTGGGGAAGAGATATTTCCTATGAAAAAGGGCTATAGCATCGGGCTGGCACAGAGAAGACTTTCCATTTTGGATCTGTCACCGCTCGGCCATCAGCCCATGCATTCTTCCGATAAACGGATCAGTGTTGTTTACAATGGGGAAATCTATAATTTTCAGGAAATAAAAGAGGAACTGAAGGAGTATCCTTTCTGTTCTGCCTGTGATACGGAAGTGATTATTGCAGCATATCTGAAATGGGGGATTGATTGTGTAAACCGCTTTAACGGTATGTTTGCAATCTGTCTGTATGACAGAGAAAGCGAAGATATTTACCTTATTCGTGACCGAATCGGTAAAAAACCGCTGTATTATGAAATAGAGGACGGCAACCTTATTTTCGGATCGGAATTGAAACCTCTTATGGCAAGAGAGGGTTTTAAAAAGGAAATACGTACGGAAGTACTTTCCAGATTCCTGTTTCAACAATATATTAATGCGCCGGACAGTATCTTTAAGAATGTATATAAACTGGAACCGGGCAGCATACTGAAGTTTCATTATGGGGAAATTAAAGTATGGAAATATTGGGACATTAAAGAAGTCTATCATAGAATGCAGAAAAATCCGGTGACGGATTACCAGCAGGCAAAAGCAGAATTAAAGGAACTTTTGAAGAAATCCGTGGCATCAAGAATGATCGCTGATGTTCCTCTGGGTGCTTTTTTGAGCGGAGGGTATGATTCTTCTCTGATGACAGCCATTGCTCAGGAACATAGCAGTGAACCTGTCAAAACTTTTTCCATCGGCTTTCATGAAGAGCGTTACAATGAGGCTAAATATGCAAAAGAAGTGGCAAAGCATCTTGGTACCAATCATACGGAGCTCTATATTGATGAACAGGAGATGTTCAAGCTGGTAGAAAGCATTCCTCAGTATTACGATGAGCCATTTGCAGACTCATCAGAGATTCCCACAATGCTGGTGTCGAAGCTGTCAAGAGAGTATGTGACGGTTGCTCTTTCGGGTGACGGTGGAGATGAGTTTTTCTGCGGCTATAACATTTATGAAAACGTGCATCAGGCACAGATGCTTGATTTTCTTGGAGGGTTAACTCATGGTGTATGTAATCTGCCGGGATTGAAACAGGCGGGCATTGAAAGCAAATTGCCGTTCCGTGTCAGAGTGGTCTCCGGTAACAGAAACAAAGAGACCAAGACTCAGTTTGGCGCAAGTAACTATGTAATCAGAGCTAACAAAATGGTGCTTTCAGACGGGATTTCCTGCCATTTTCCCATTGAAAGCTCCTATGAAGTTTCAAATTGGCAGATACGCAGAATGCTTCTTGATATGGATACTTATCTGCCGGGGGATATTCTCTGCAAGGTGGACAGGGCATCCATGAAATATTCTCTGGAAGCGCGGTGTCCTATTCTTGATAAGGATGTGATGGAATATTCCTTCCGCATGGCACACAATTTAAAATATAAAAAAGGAAATAAGAAGCGTATCCTTAAAGATATTGCCTATGATTATATTCCCAGGGAGCTTCTTGACAGACCCAAGGTAGGATTTGGAGTTCCGCTGGATAAATGGCTGCGCGGACCTTTAAAGGAGCAGCTTACTGATATGTGCAGCAGAGATTATCTGAAAAAGCAGGGAATCTTTGATGCAGATTTTGTTGCAGATATGATTGAGGATTATATGATCAAAGGGGATGGAGGGCCTGCAACGGGAGCTAATTATTCCAAACTTACGTGGTCTTTCTTTACCTTCCAGCAATGGTATCATAAATATTTTGAACAGGAGCAGTGATGGAAAAACAGATTCATATTGCCATGCTGATCGGAGCACTGACAAAGGGGGGCTCTGAACGTGTGCTGGTTAATCTGGCAGATTATTTTGCCGAAAAAGGTTATCGTGTTACCATGGTAACCCAGTACCGGAAAGAAAATGAATATTCTTTGAATCCCAAAGTATACCGTGTGATTTCAGATATTACGGAAAAGGAAACAACAAAAAACAGAGTGGTAAATTTCAAGCGTCGCTTTTTTAAACTGCGTAATATCTGGAAGAAGGAAAAGCCGGATATAATTCTTTCTTTTATCGGAAAAAACAATATGATGGCAATTCTCACTTCGCGTTTTCTGAAAATCCCGGTGGCAGTATCTGTAAGAGGAGAACCTACGGAAGAATATTATAATTCATGGATGCGTTTTATGGCAAAGCATCTGTTTACGTGGGCGGATGGAGTGATTCTGCAGACAAAGCGCTGTATGGACTTCTTTCCTGAGAAAGTGCAAAAAAAAGCGGTGATTCTGAAAAATCCTGTTAATCAGTCTTTTTTCAGAGAACGGTATGAAGGAGAGCGTGATAAGACCATCGTAGCCGTGGGCAGAGTGGATGAAAATAAAAATCATGAAATGATTATTCGTGCTTTTGCGCAGATAGCGGAAGAATTTCCTGAGTACAAATTGATTATTTACGGAGATGGAGAAAGCCGCAGCAAGTTGATCCAATTGACCCATGAATTAAAATTGCAGGACAGAGTATTGCTTCCGGGGAGTATTGATGATGTAGCAGATACGATTTACAAAGCAGGTGTTTTTGTCCTTTCTTCAAATACAGAGGGAGTACCAAATACTTTAATAGAAGCTATGCTGATGGGACTCACTGTGGTAGCCACAGATTGTCCCTGCGGTGGTCCGGCTGATCTCATACAGACAGGTTATAATGGAATTTTAACACCGGTAAAGGATGTCGAAAAAATGAGAGAAAACTTGCATTTTCTACTAAAAAACTTGCAAAACGCAGATGAACTCGGGAAGAATGCAATAAAAACAGCTGATATTTTTAGACCGGAGAAAATATATGGGTCATGGGAAACTTTTCTTATGTCCCTGTGCGCTGGAGGCAGTAAATGAGCGTAAAACAGGCAGTGAAAGCAACTATATTCCTACTGGGATTTTTGGCGATTCTTGTGCCCCTGACTTATATTATAAGAACCAATGGAGAAGTGAAGGATATTTTTACGGGTTTTTATGCGGAGAAAGATGATACCATAGATGTGATTATGATAGGTTCCAGTCCTGTGTATCCTTTTTATGCAGCTCCTAAAATTTACGGCGAATACGGTATCACCTGTTATCCTTTGTCAAGCCATGTGCAGAGACCGAGTGCTGCATTGCCGCTTTTGAAGGAAGCATATAAGACGCAGAAGCCGCAGGTTGTGGTTTTCGAAATGCGAATGTATACCATGGAAGACGGGGATATGGAGAGCAATATGGCTTATGCCAGAGGGGTTACCGATAATTTGAAATATTCGGTTAACAGAATCTATGCTATCAACAGGCTGGTGGCAGATCCTTCAGAGAGATATACTTATTATTTTGATATATTTAAATATCATTCCAATTGGAAGACTATGGTTCTGCCGGATCAGATAGCCTGTTTTTCCTATGAAAAAGAACATCCTCTGAAAGGATTTGTAATTAAGGATGAGGTCGGACCGCTTGAGGAAGAACGGATTCCCCAATGTACGGATGTAACGGAAACTATGAAAATTCCGCCGGAGCAGGAGGAAAGATTGTACGAGCTTCTTGAGTATCTGAAAGAACAGGATCAGCAGGCTTTGTTTATTGTTTCGCCCTACAGAGTGGAAGAAGATGAAATGAAGATGTTCAACTATATGAAACCAATCATTGAATCCTATGGTTATGAATTTGTAAATATGAATCAGTATTATGAGGATATTTCTCTGGATTTTACCACGGATTATTATGATTACGGCGGTCACGTAAATGCTCTGGGAGCTGAAAAGTGCACAGAATATCTGGAGAAACTCTTAATGAAGTTTAATCTTCCCGACAGAAGAGGCCAGGAAGGCTATGAGTCCTGGGACGAAGCTTATGAAAATTATGTCCGGCTTAGTTCAGAGGCTATTGACACAATATGGGATCATATAGAAAAAGGAGAATTTGCCGAGAGATAAGGAGATGACTGTTTATGTGCGGAATAGCCGGTTTTTGTAATTTTGCTGGGGACAGACAGAAGAATATTGAAAAAATGAAGGATCGGATGTTCCACAGAGGACCGGACGCAGGTGGAACCTTTATTTCCGAAGATGGGCAGGTCGTTTTGGGACATAGAAGACTTTCTATCATAGATCTGTCGGAAAACGGTGCCCAGCCAATGACTTCCCATAGCGGAAGATTCGTAATTACCTATAACGGAGAAATCTATAATTATAAAAGGATTGCAAAAAAGCTTTTGGATGAGGGAAAGGTCAGCGCTTTTCGTGGAACTTCCGATACAGAAGTTTTGCTGGAGGCATTTGAAGCATACGGTGTGAAAGAAGCCATTTCCATGTGCAAAGGTATGTTTGCCATTGCGCTGTATGACAAGAGGGAAAGCTTTCTCTATCTTCTCAGGGATCGAATCGGCGAGAAACCGCTTTATTATGGAATGGTGGGAAGGAGCTTTGCTTTTGCTTCGGATATTGGCTGCCTGACTGTGATGGATGGCTTTGACAATCCTGTCAATACCAAAGTTCTGGATCTTTACTTTACCCATGGATATATTCCGGCACCCTATTCTATTTATGAAAATATTTATAAATTAGAAGCCGGGACAATAGCAAAAATTAAATTGCCATTTAATAATTTAAACAAAATTATAGTTGAACCGTACTGGTCAATAAAGGAAGTGGCTCAAAAAGGACAGGCAAATCTTTTTAAAGGAACCGAGAAAGAGGCAGCAGATGAACTGGAACGGCTCCTGAAGGAGGCAATCTCCGAACAGATGGTGGCAGATGTGCCGGTAGGTGCATTTCTTTCTGCCGGGATTGATTCCAGTACGGTGGTTGCTTTGATGCAGTCGTTAAATAAAGGGAAGGTCAAAAGCTTTACTATTGGCATGGAGGAAGAAGGATATAATGAAGCTGTCTATGCTAAGGAAATTGCAAAGCATCTGGGCACAGAGCATACAGAATTATATATTACGGAAGCGGATGCCAGAGCGGTAGTGCCAAAGCTTTCCCGTATGTTCGGAGAACCCTTTGCGGATTCATCCCAGATACCTACTTATCTGGTCAGTAAAATGACAAGGGAGCATGTGACTGTTTCTTTGAGCGGAGACGGTGGAGATGAACTTTTCTGCGGATATACTTCTTATGCTTCTGTAGAGAGAATCTGGAATAAGATGAGGGGAGTGCCATATTTTATCAGGAAGCCGTGCAGTGAACTGGTGATTCACAGCCCTCTTGCGAAAAAACCTGTTTACAGAATTAAGGGGAAGCTCCTTTCAGCAAAGGGTCCTTCCGATCTATATATCTGCTCTTACGAGACAGATCCTCTTACAAAGAAGATCAGTTTTGATGACAGAGCATGCAGCTACAAATACAGTGAATATGATCCCTGCTTTTTGGAAGAAACAAATCACAACATCATGTTGATGGACATGCTGATGTATCATCCTGATGATATTCTGGTGAAGGTGGACAGAACGGCCATGGCAGTATCGCTGGAAACCAGAGTTCCCATGCTGGATAAGGATGTGGTAGAATTTGCGTGGAGCCTTCCGATAGATTACGAGCGTGACGGAAACGTCGGCAAGAAAATACTTCGTGATGTGCTTTACCGTTATGTGCCAAAGGAAATGATGGAACGTCCCAAAAAGGGCTTCAGCATTCCCATTGAGAAATGGTTGCTAAAAGGCGAACTGCGGGAATGGGCGGAGAGTCTGCTGGATCGAAAGACTATTGAACAGCAGGGAATCTTAAATGCGGATGTGGTCCGAAAAATATGGACTGACTTCACAGAAAAAGGGGAATGGCGGATTCAAATCTGGTATATTTTAATGTTCCAGGATTTTATGGCACACAGAATTTAGAACCACAGTAATGATGAAGAATGCAGAGTGATTGGAAGTGCTGAAATGAATATTATAAGAATGTCCGGTGGACTGGGTAATCAGATGTTTCAGTATGCATTGTATATGAAGCTGACAGCCCTTGGAAGAGAAGTAAAATTTGATGATATTAATGAATATCGTGGCGAGAAGGCACGTCCCATTATGCTGGCCGTATTCGGCATTACGTATCCGAGAGCTACCTGGGATGAGATAACCGCATTTACGGACGGTTCCATGGAAATCAGAAAAAGAATCAGGAGAAAACTTTTCGGACGCCGTGCCATTGAATATGAGGAACAGGGATTTTATGATCCGAAAATACTTGAGTTTGAATCCATGTATCTGAAAGGGGCTTTTCAGAGTGAAAAATACTTTGAGGATATTAAAGATGAGGTTCGCGCCCTGTATAAGTTTCCTGAACTTGATGCCATGCACCTTCCGGGGAAACTATACTGGGCAACCAAAGAATGCCTTGTGAATATAGAGAATTGTGAGTCTGTAGGACTTCATATGTATCGCAGTGATTCACGGCGGGACGAAGAACTGTATGAAGGAATTTGTACGGAAAAGTACTATGAGGGTGCTGTAAGGTTTATTCAGGAAAAGGTACCGAATGCCAGATTTTATATATTCAGTAATGAACCCAAATGGGTAAAAGGCTGGGTGGACAACCTTGTAGAGAGCCAGCTTCATGCTGACATGGACAAAGAAACGGTTAAAACCATGAAAGAACGCTTTGTTATGGTAGAGTCCAATACGGAATATACCGGTTATCTTGATATGCTTCTCATGAGTAAGTGTAAGCATAATATCATAAGTAATTCCAGTTTTAGCTGGTGGTCATCCTGGATAAATGACAATCCGGATAAAATTGTAGTTGCACCTGACAGATGGAAGAATAATATAGAAAATGATGATATCTATACGGATGGAATGGTGCTGATCGATTCTGAGGGCAGAGTGAACAGAAAGGAACGGAAAGCCACATGAATATAATCAGAATGACAGGGGGACTTGGCAATCAGATGTTTCAGTATGCCCTGTACTTGAAGCTTATTTCCATGGGCAGAGAGGTCAAGTTTGATGATATTTCGGAATATGAACCCAAGAATGCAAGACCTGTTATGCTCTGGTGCTTTGGGATAGATTATCCGAAGGCGTCCAGAGAGGAAATCAATGAGATTACAGACGGTTTTGTACGCCTCAGAGACAGAGTCAGAAGAAAGCTGTTTGGCAGAAAATCTTTGGAATATCATGAAGCAGATTGCGATTTTGATCCGGAAGTACTTATCAAAGATCCGGCCTATCTGACCGGTTATTTTCAGAGTGAATTATATTTTAAGGATATAGAGGATAAAGTCAGAAAGGCTTTTTCCTTCCAGTCTGTCATATTTGATAAATTATCAGAAGATATGAAAAAGAAGGTATTGGCTTATCGGGACGATATAGACGGCAGTCTTGCAATCAGTCTTCATGTCAGACGTGGTGATTATCTTACAAGCAGTGAAATTTATGGGGGAAATTGTACGGATGAGTATTATAAAAGTGCAATTGCCCTGATGCGTGAGAAATATCCTGAGGCGGTATTCTTTGTGTTCAGTAATGATGAAATATGGACAAGAGAATGGATTGTGAATAATTTCCCGGAGGAAAATACATTTATTTCTGTACAGGGAACTTCGGAAGAAACAGGATATCTTGATCTGTATCTGATGAGCAGATGCAGGCATCATATATTGGCCAATTCCAGTTTCAGCTGGTGGGGAGCTTATTTAAATCCGTCAAAGGACAAAACAGTGATCGCTCCCGCCAGATGGTTTAACAATCAGGAATGCAGGGATATTTACACACCGGAAATGATCCGGATTTCTTCAAAAGGAGAAATTGTAGTAAATGGTACAAAGTGAGATTTTAATATCGGTCATCGTATCGGCCTATAATATTGAAAAATATCTGCCAAGATGTCTTGACAGTTTATTGGCACAGACATATAAAGCGCTTGAAATTATTGTGGTGGATGACGGATCTACGGATAATACAGCTGAAATATGTGATGCTTATGCGAAGAATCACAAAAATATCATTGCCCTTCATAAAGAAAATGGGGGACTTTCCACGGCAAGAAATACAGGACTGCAAGCAGTTACCGGTGAATACATCGGTTATGTGGATGGTGATGACTGGGTAGAACCGGATATGTATGAGATGATGTTGAAGGCATGCCTTGAAAAAAATGCGGAAATTGCCATTTGCAGCTATCGTCAGGTGGGAGAAGGCGGAGAAAAAGCCTGTTCCACAGGCGATGTTCTGGAGCTTAGCAGGGAGGAAACACTGGAGCTTTATATCAGTGGTCATAAGCAGTATCATATTTATCATTCGGTATGGAGTAAGCTCTTTAAAAGGGAAATTATTAAAGATATCAGTTTTCGTGAAGGACGGAGTTCTGAGGATATTATGTACAGTACAATGGCACTGACAGCAGCTTCCAAGTGTGTTTTTCTGGATACGCCTTATTATAACTATGTAATAGACAGACCGGATAGTATCATGAACAGCAAACTTCATGAAAGGCGGTTTCAAGATGAAATTCCTTTTCTAAAGGAACAGATAGATTATCTTGCTAATATAGGATTTAAGGAATTATCTGATAAAGCTTGTTATCAATTTTACAGAAGAATGCTGTTTTATTATATTGATTTCAGGGACAGGAAGATGACAGAATCTGCTGAAAAACTTATTAACCTGCTAAAAAATGAAAAGGAAACAATTCACTGTGTATATAAAAATAATTATGCAGCTATTGGAGATAAAGTGAGGATGAAATTATTCCTTTTTAGTCCGAGACTGTATTACAGAACTGTAAAATTGTACGAAAAAATAATTATTCCTTTACGTCAATAACAGAAGCCGTGTTAAAGCACGGCTTCTGTTGTCCGATAAGACGACTCGCTAAGAGTATGGGATTTGAATTTGCCTATAAAGACAATATATGATATAATTCTAATAATTATGTTTACGGAAAATAAAGAGGACATATGAGAGAAAAAAAGATTACTTTATTTACAAAAATCAGATATATCTTTGACAGAAGACAGAAAATCCAGTTGGCAGGCCTTGGTGTCATGATTTTTATAGGCGGTCTTCTGGAAACGTTGGGGGTAAGTGCCATGATACCGGTTGTCCAGGCACTTCTTGCGCCGGACAAACTGCAGGAATATATTGCAGAATATAATTTCCTTCAGGAAATTTGCAGATTTTTACACATTGAAACTGTGAAGCAGATCACCATGACGCTGCTGTTTGGCATGATGGCGATTTACATTATTAAGAACCTGTATATTCTGTTACTGACCTACCGGCAGAACACTTTTATTACCCAGAACAGGAACAGAATGATCAGCCGTGTTATGGCAGAATTTTTGAACAGGCCTTATGAGAAATATTTGGGGGCAGATATTCCCACTGTATTTCGTATTACGGACAGTGATATTCCACAAACTTTTTCCCTGATTCTTGCCATGCTGCAGCTTGCCAGTGAAGTAGTGGTATCTTTTCTGATCTTTATTGTGTTGCTTTTTAATGATGTGGTTATGACACTGTTTATCATAGTAGTATTTGGTATTTTAACATTATTTGTTATAAAAGTACTTAAACCGAGATTAAACAAGATTGGTGCCAGAAATCAGGCAATCCAGTCCAGAATTGCTAAGTGGAGAATTCAGGCTATCTATGGCCTTAAAGATGTAAAGGTTTTGAACAGAGAAGAATTCTTTATAAGAAATTATTATGAGACAGGTAAAGTGGGAGCGGATGTTGCAAGAAATTATGCGGTGCTGAACAATACCCCGAGACTTCTTATTGAAACAGTATTTATTGTCAGCGTGCTCGCATTTATTTCGTTTTATATCAACTGTGGAGGAGATGTAACTGCCATCGTGACGACGATATCGGCATTTGCTGTAGCAGCCATCAGAGTACTCCCCAGTGTAAACAGGATCAATACTTATATTACGGAAATAGCCTATACTCAGCCCAGCCTTGATTTTGTCTATGAAAATCTGCAGGAAGGCATGAAAACAGACGCCATGCTGGCAGAGAGAAAAGCAAACTCCCAGGTGGAGAAGCTGAAACTGGAGGATAAGATTGAACTGAACCATATCAGCTTCCATTATCCGGATTCTGATAAATATATCTTCAAAGATGCCCATATGGTAGTACCGAGAGGCAAATCAGTGGGAATCATAGGAGCTTCGGGTGCAGGAAAGTCCACTATCGTAGATATACTTCTCGGTCTTTTGCATGCACAGGAAGGGGAAATTACCTGTGACGGTGTAAACATTTTTAAAAATTATGAATCATGGCTTGCCCAGATTGGTTATATTCCCCAGTCCATTTATCTGATCGACGAATCCATCAGAGACAATATTGCCTTCGGAATCGATGCAGATAAGATCGATGAAAAGAGAATCTGGGAAGTGCTTGAAGAAGCACAGCTGAAAGAATTTGTGGAGGAACTGCCGGAAGGTCTTGATACTACCATCGGAGACAGAGGCGTCCGCCTGTCAGGAGGTCAGAGACAGCGTATCGGTATTGCCAGGGCACTTTACAATGACCCTGAAATTCTGGTGTTTGACGAAGCCACATCTGCACTTGACAATGATACGGAGGCGGCGGTTATGGAGGCGGTCAACAGCTTCCACGGCAAAAAGACAATGGTGATCATTGCGCACAGATTAAATACCATTGAAAAGTGCGATATGATTTATAAGGTGGAAAATGAGAAGCTGATAGAGACCTCTTTATAAAATGAGAAGAGAAGGAAAAGAAAATGATAGGAACAGAGCTTTTAAGCGGACAGGGACTTGGAAATCAATTGTTCTGCTATATTACAACAAGATGCATTGCTATGGATAATGGATTACCCTTCAGCATTCTTGGCAGTGAAACGGTTGCTAATAATATGCATAGTAGCTGTGGAATGTATTTCATGGATTTAGATTATGGAGTACCTTCCGTGAAAGAGGATTATAAACAGATTTATAATGAAAAAGAAGATCGTATTTTCATTGGTAACTCTAAACATGATTTGGCACATGGCTGCTATGTGGCAGGAGTAGATGAAAAATTGTTGCATCCTGAAGACGGGACACTGCTTTATGGAAATATGCAGGATGAGGAATACTATATCAGCCACAAGGAAGAAATCAGACAGTGGCTGAAAGTAAAAGAAGAGTATGACTGTATGGAATACAGCAGGGACAATCTGTGTATTCTTCATCTTCGCTGCAGTGACTATCTTGACTGTCCTGAACTTTACCTCAGGAAGAAATACTGGAAAGACGGTATTCGCAATATGAAGAAGATCAACCCCAATATGGAGTTTATGATCATTACCAATGATGTAAAGGAAGCAGGCAAGATACTTCCCGGAATACCTGCTTATAACTTTGATCTGGCGAAGGATTATTCCATTATTAAGAATGCAAAGTATTTACTGCTTTCCAATTCATCTTTTGCCTATTTTCCGGCATTTACCAGTACTACGGTTAAGTATATTCTTGCTCCCAAATACTGGGCAAGACACAATGTTTCTGACGGCTACTGGGCATCAGAGCAGAATATTTATCAGGGCTGGCATTATCAGGACAGGCATGGCAGAGTGTTCAGTTCAG
The DNA here is from genome assembly GCA_051879815.1 of Suilimivivens sp. Taxonomy (GTDB): domain Bacteria; phylum Bacillota; class Clostridia; order Lachnospirales; family Lachnospiraceae; genus Suilimivivens. Next base: position 69,007 of record JBJEMT010000069.1, read on the forward strand.
AGGAATGTGAGAAAGAACTGGAGGAATATAAGAAGACTTCTCCGTTATACGCAACTCTTAATACCAGACCAAAGGGGAGCAGACTAAAAGCAGAAGAGTTGAAGAGTATGATCAGATATCAGAAGCACAGGGCATTACGTATTGCGCGTTCCGCAAAGCGTAAAATAAAATTACTGGTGGAAAAGTCATGAGTGAAACAAAGCAAAAATTAAAGCTTCCTAATGTGACGCTGGCAGCCATGACCAGTGTAAAGATTTATGAGACTGTCAAAGCTCTTCAGTACAGTATGCAGGGGATTGAGTTTGGTGAAGTAGTACTTATCACTCACAGAAAACCCCTTTTTTTACCAAAGGGAATTACCTATAAGCACACCTCCAGGCTGACGGATATCGACTGCTTTAACTATAAAATGGTATATGAACTTGGAGATTTTATTGACACAGATTATGTGCTTCTTGTGCACTATGACGGTTTTGTGGTTCATCCGGAAAAGTGGCGGGATGAGTTCCTTCACTATGATTATATCGGTTCCCCCTGGCCCATACCGGCTCCGGGAACGAAACACAGTTATCATGATATATATGGGAATCTCTGCCGGGTAGGGAACAGTGTATCCCTCAGAAGTAAAAAGCTTCTTGAATTTCCGAAAAAGGCCGGTCTTAAATGGGAAAAGGATGAAGAAGGATTTTATAACGAGGATATTTTTCTCTGCTGTATGAATAAGCACAGAATAGAAGAGGCAGGTATGAAGATTGCACCTGTAGAAGTGGCAAAGTATTTTGGACATGAGCATCCTGTACCTGAGGTTCTTGACATAGATGCTCCCTTTGTATTCCATAAATGGTGGGGCAGAAATGAACAGTATCCCCACTTTGAGAATCCCTGGACGAAAGCATGGCTTAAATTTAAGGATATCGTAAGACCTTTATTATTCTGGAGGCATTTGGGCAAGTAAAGAAATATGAAAAGGAGATACAGATGGTATACGATTGTATTCCGTTTTTTAATGAGCTTGATATTTTAAAGCTTCGTTTGAATATACTGAATCCTATTGTGGATAAATTTATTATTGAGGAAGCTACTGTGACATTTTCCGGGGAACCGAAGGAACTTTGCTTTGAAAAGAATAAAGCACTGTTTCAGGAGTTCCTTCCAAAGATTGAATATATTGTAGTAGATAACTCTCCGGTCAATACGACTACACATCTTCGGGACAAGTTTCAGAAAAACGCTTTAATCAAGGGACTTGACAAGGCAACAGATGAAGATGTGATCATCTTAAGTGATGTGGATGAAATCCCAAATCCCAAGGTGCTGAAAAAGGTCATTGAGGAATTTGACCCCGATAAAATTTATCATTTTGCCCAAAGGATGTTTTACTGCTATCTGAACATGGAGGAAGTTTCCGGTAAACTGCTTTCCATTACAGGAGAATTTCCGGGCGTGGAGCGCAAACTCTGGCTTGGCACCAAGGTGTTCAGTAAAAAGAATATTCCGGCGGATGGAATTATTCAGCTTCGGGAAGCATCTACCACAGCGCCAAATGCCGTGAGAGTAGCCGATGGCGGATGGCATTTCGGGTATATGGGCAGCAAAGGCGAAAAGGATGTAGCTAAGCGTATCGGCACCAAGGTAGTGGCAGCAGCGCATCAGGAATATAATGATGATGTATTCTTGGCGGAGGCAACTGACAGACTGATTCTGGGACAGGATATGTTTGGAAGAGAGGCTTCTTTTAAAAGAGTGGAAGTGGACGAGAGTTACCCCGAATATCTGCTTACGCATAGAGAGGAATATGAGTATCTGATCATGCCGCCTGTAAGCAGGGGAAGAATAGTCTGGACGAAAGCTACCATGAAAGGAAAGAGACTTTTAAGGAAGGCTGCAAGGAAGCTGCGCAGGATGTTAAGAAGATAGCAGGAAAAGGATTGATGGAATGAAACTGATCATAGATTGCTTTAAACTTGCCAAGGGTCAGGGAAAAAGCATTGGAATTTACAATCTTGCCAAGAATCTTGTGGTAAATCTTGCCAAGGAAAACAATCGGACCAAACAGATAAGTGAGATTGTTATTTTGGGTACAGAAAAAAACAGACAGGATTTTTCTGTGGAAGGTGTTACTTTTGTCAATGTGCCTTATGATTCTTCAAACAAGCTGAGATGCATTATATGGGAACTTTTTCAGGTAAAAAAATATATGAAAAAATATATGGGAGACAGGATTCTGTTCCCTCGTGGATATGCACCTTTATTTTTTAAAGGGAAGGACACTATTATCATACATGACCTGATTCCCTTTTATTATCATGAGAACTTTCCTGATGTTTTTAATAAAGTTGAGAATTTCTATATTATGAGTCGTCTGAAGGCTTCTATTAAGCATGCAGAGAGGATTATTACAATTTCCGATTACTCAAAAAAGGAAATAGAGAGAATCGTACCTTCTGCGGAAGGAAAGATTACAGTAATTTATAATGGTTTGAATGAATTGCCTGAAGAAGTGGGAAATACTGAGAATGAAAGGAAGAAAGAGGGAGAGGAATATTTGTCTGCCATGACTTCCAAGCTCCCTCATAAGAATGCCAAAGGAATATTGGAAGCTTATAAGATATATTGGAATAGAGCAAAAAAGCCATTGCCTCTTAAAATAATAGGAATATCTTCGGTAGAGGAATATGATATGGGCAGGGCAGCAGGAGATGTCATCTGTTATCCTTATGTGAAGGATGATAAAGAACTTTTCCATATTATTGCAGGAAGCAGGTTGTTTCTGTTTTTGTCACTGATAGAAGGATTTGGATTCCCGCCACTGGAAGCTATGCAGCTTCATGTCCCTGTGATCTGTTCTGACAGAACCAGCCTTAAAGAGATTGCAGATGGGGCAGCGGTAATGGTTGATCCGGAAAATGCAGAAGAAACAGCCGAAAAGATAGAAAAGCTGCTTTCTGATGATGCATTATGCAGGCAGCTTATTGAAGCGGGAGAAAAGAACTGTCAGCGCTTTGGATGGGATACCAGAGCCGGATTATACATGGAGGAACTAAGCAGATAATGAGCGGCAGACTGATTTTTTACGATACCTCGAATTATATTGATTTCCCTGTGGGAGGTCAGCTGACCAGTATAAAGAATTTTCTGCGTTTTTTGAAGGAAGCTTATCCTGAACATTGTAAGGAGATTCTTCTGGTAGGAGTATCCACAGATATAAATGATGTTGGGAAATTTTTTAAGATTAACATTGATGGCGGTATTTTTGAATTTCTTGCAGTAACACAGGCAACAGCAGACTTGGGAAATGTGCGGAAGTCTTTGCGCCTTCAATATGTTAAGGGGATTTGGAAATATCGGAAGCTGATAAATCTGAAAAAAGCTGATTGCAATTATATCCATACCCCGGAGGCTTTCGGAATAGTAAGAGTGATCAGACCAGGTGCTGTCTGCTATGTTTTTTCCCACGGAACATATTTAAATATGTGGCAGAGAGTGCGTTTTTTTAAGAAAGTGCCTGCTATTCGTAAAGCATTTCAGGCATTTCTTATGCATGTAATAAAGAAAAGTAAGGCAGTGTTTGTGCTGGAAAAAGAGACTCTTGAGGATTATCGGGTCTATAACCCTCATGTTGTCCATGTAGGAAATTCTATTGTATGTCACCCATATGTTGAAAGAAGTTTACATGAGGACTGCCTGAGATTTCTTTATGCCGGACGATTATCTGCTGTTAAAAATGTGGGACCTGTCATTGAGGCGGTAAAAAGTTATCATTGCAACTGTAGACTCACAATTCTGGGAGATGGGGAAGAACGTGAAAAATTGGAGGAACTTGCAGCGGGGAGTGATAGAATCTGCTTTGCAGGCGCAGTCAGTCCGGGTGAGGTACAGGAAACAATAAAAATATCAGATATATTGGTAATGAATTCCAGCTTTGAAGGAATTCCCATGATTATTCTTGAGGCTATCAGCCATGGATTGCCTGTTATTACCACAAATGTCGGAGGAATCAAAGAGGTATTGTCTTACGGGTATGACTCCGAGGTAACGGATGGCAGCATAAGACAGATTTGGGAAGCAATGGATAAAATATGTGCAGACTATAATCAATATGCTAAAAATGCTTATGAAAAATCATTGCAGTTTGACTATCGGAAGGTCAACGGAAAAATTTTTGATGTATTGAACGAAAGCCTTAGATGGGAAAGGAGCCGGAATGATTCGGAGTAAAGAGGATTTGAGGGAGTACCTGGCAAGCGAAAAAGAATTATATTTTGGAGGAGAAAAAACATCCTTAGTGATTTCTTTTTTGCTTCGTTCCAAAAATTACCGTATTTGGCAGTATTTATGGACACTTAGGCATGCTGAATATCATAAAAATAACAGCACTTTGTGGAATAAAGCGGCTTTTGTCTGGTTCCACCGTAGAAAATACGTACTTGGGCACCGATTGGGATTTGAGATTCCGGAAAATTGTGTGGGTAAAGGATTGATGATTTATCATATTGCTCCTATTATATTGAATGAAGATGCCGTTATGGGAGAGCATTGCTGTATTGCCGGAGATTTTTGTATGGGAAATACCGGTCCCGGTACAGCCAGTCCGATTCTTGGGGATCGCGTGAATGCTGGATGGGGAAGTTGCGTGATTGGCAATGTGAAAGTTGCAGATGATGTTACAATCGGTGCGGGCTGTGTTTTGACACATTCTGTTGAGCAAACAGGAGCAAAAGTATCAGGGGTACCGGGGAGAATAAAGGACCAGGAGAATGGGAAAAGAAATGTTGCAACAAACAGTCAGTGTAATTGTACCGGTTTATAATGCTGCTAAATATTTAAAAAAATGTATAGATAGTATTATCAATCAAAGCTTTTCTGATTTGGAGATTATCCTGGTGGATGATGGTGCAACAGATGAAAGTCCGGCTATCTGTGATGAGTATGCCAAAGAGGATGCCAGAATACGAGTGATTCATAAAGAAAATGGCGGTTTGATGTCAGCGTGGATGGAAGGTGTATGTGAAGCTACCGGAAAATATCTGTGTTTCGTAGATAGTGATGACTGGATAGACAATAACATGATTGAAGAGATGATGAAGGGGACTTCAGAGACAGAAGAAGAGATTGTATGTTGCAATTTTGTTATTGAAAAAGACGGCAAGAGTGAACCTTGTCATCACAGCCTGAATTCTGGGGTATATAAAGGAAATAAACTGTGGGAAGTAAAGCAGATGCTTCTGGGCAATGAAGTGCGAAAAGTCAGCTTTTCACGCTGCATGAAACTGATATCAAGAAATCTCATAGTGAACAACCTGCATTTCTGTAATCAGAAAATACAAATGGGAGAGGATCTGAACATCATGCTGCCTGCTCTTCTTGATACGCAGCGGTTGGTCATTATGGAGGATGCCTATTATTATCATTATTACTATAATCAGAGTTCCATAGTGCACAAATATGATGCCGGGCTGTATGACAATGTAAAGCTGCTTAAGCAGGTCATGGTTCAGGTCCTTTCAGAGAAATTTGAGGGTAGCGATAAGCTTGAAGAAATGCGCCGCAGGGCGGACATGGAATATATCTTTCTGCTAATGCTGGTACTGAAAAATGAAGCCCGTGGAAATAAGACAGGGTATCGGAAAAATATCAGAGAGGTCTGCAGGGAGAAAGCGACAAAAAAAATCATTGAGAACACGCCGGTAAAGACGATTGACAAAGCAAATCAATTGCTTTATGCGGTGATGAAGCACCCAAACCTTTTAATGACAGGACTGCTTCGTCTTTCAATGGTCATTTATTACAGATAAAGGAAAACAGACAGTGACCTGACAGGAAGGGAGGACCGGAATGGAGTCTTTACCATTAATCAGCGTGATCGTTCCGGTTTATAACGGACAGGATTACCTGGAAAACTGTATTGTAAGCATAGAAAATCAGACCTATGGGAATCTGGAAATCATTATTATCAATGACGGCTCCACCGACGGAACCGGAGCCGTATGCGTAAAATTAAAAGAAAAATTCAATAATATTCGTATTGTTAACACGGAAGATGAAGGGGTTTCCACTGCAAGAAATGCCGGAATGGATATGGCAAGGGGCGGTTTTATTGCCTTCGTAGATGCGGATGACAGGCTGCGTCCGAAAACGCTGCAGGTGCTCTATGACTGTATTTTAAAAACAGGAAGCGATATTGCGGGCTGTAAATTTCTGCCTTTCAAGGAAGAAGAAAAATGGCAGGAACTTCTTTTGAATCGCTATCGTTTAGGAGAGCCGATAGTTTACGAACCGGCAGTGTATCTGAAACAGGAAATCCTAAAGGGAAACAGCAGATGCTGGAGCAAGCTGTACCGGCGTTCTGTTATCGGAAATTTAAGATTTCATAAGGATCTGACTATTGGTGAGGACATGCTGTTTCTGGTAGAACTGCTTCCTTATGTGAGAAAAATTGCCGAGACGGATTATCCGGGCTATGGGTATTATCAGAATCCCAAGGGAGCCATGAACAGAGAATTCACAGCAAGATATATGGATCAGATCAGCTGCTGGGAAATGGCGAGAGAAAAAGCCATGACAATTGATAAAAGCGTGGAAACACAGATGACCACTATTCTTATTATGTCCATCATGTTGGTGGCAGGCAAGATTGCCTTGTTGCCCTTTGGAAAAAGAAAACAGCAGAAGCAGTATATTGGGACCTGCCGGGAAAAGCTAAAGCAGGAGTTTCAGGTTAAAGGCGCTTATGAGGGATTATCGGGAGGTTATCAGGTAAAGGTAAAGCTTTTTAAAGCTTTTCCGAATCTGTATCTTGCCCTGTATCATTTCAGAAAATATTTGTAGCCAAATAAGGCGACACGCAAGGCGCGTCGATGTTTGGTCAGAAAAGCATGTCAGGTCATGCAGGAAGAAGAAGATGGAAGAAAAACAATTAGTTATGTATATGCATGCGGGCAGTGGAAACCATGGCTGTGAAGCCATTGTAAACAGTGTCTGCCATATGGTAAAAGAAAAGGTGACTCTTGTCAGTTACTTTGGGAAAGAAGACGAAAATTATTCTTTGAGAGATTTGTGTGATATCGTAGGCGAAAGGCGTTTCGAGGAACACAGGCTTGCCCACATCCTGTATTATGCTTACCGCAAAGTAACAGGGGACAGAGAAAGCTTCATCCGCTATCGCTACGGCGATATCTTCAAGGGAAAACAAACGCCTCTTGCCATTTCCATTGGCGGAGACAATTACTGTTATGGCAATATGCTGAGTGATCTTCGGCTTGCCAATTCGGCTTTTAACAAGGCGGGAACGAGAACAGTTCTTCTTGGCTGTTCCATTGAGCCGGAGCTTTTAGAAAGAGACGATATTGTAAAGGACCTGATGAAGTATCATACCATTATCGCAAGGGAAAGCATTACCTTTGAGGCGCTGAAAAAGATGACAGTGGAGCATGCACAGCAAAGTATGGCACAGGGTCAGCAGAACATCCCGAATATTCTCTGTTTCCCGGATCCTGCTTTTACCCTTGGAAAAAAGGAACTGCCGCTGCCGGAAGGCTTTGCCGAGGGGAATACGGTGGGAATCAATGTAAGTCCCATGATTCAGGACAATGAAACGACAGACGGCATTACCATGAAGAATTATCAGGCGCTGATTTCCCATATCATTGAAAAGACTGATATGCAGATCGCCCTGATTCCCCATGTGGTCTGGGAGAGAAATGACGACAGGAAGCCTGTTCATGAATTATATGAAGCTTTTAAGAACACGGGAAGAGTCACAGAGATACAGGATGGAAGCTGTGAGGAACTGAAAGGCTATATCAGCCGATGCCGGTTCTTTGTGGGGGCAAGGACTCATGCTACCATTGCGGCGTATTCTTCCTGCGTACCTACGCTGGTGGTGGGGTATTCCGTGAAAGCAAGAGGCATAGCAAGAGATCTGTTCGGAAGGGAAGAAAATTTCGTGCTTCCGGTACAGAACCTTAAAAATCCGGGGGATCTTACAGAGAACTTTAAATGGCTCGTTGACCATGAAAACGAAATCAGGAGGAAGCTTGAAGAGACGATGCCGTCCTATCAGGAAAAGGCATTACAGACAGGGAAAGAAGTAGACAGATTATGGGAAGAGTTCAGTCAGCGGCAAAAAATATAGCCTTTGGGCAGATCGGCAACTTAATAACCCAGCTCCTTGGTTTTGTTCTGCGTACGGTTTTTATCGCCCATCTCGGTGATACCCTTAACGGAATCAACGATCTTTATACCAGTATCCTTTCCGTATTGTCCATGGCGGAGCTTGGTATCGGGACAGCACTGAACTACAGTCTGTATAAGCCGGTTGCCAAAGGGGATATTAATAAGATCAAGTCCTATATGCTGCTGTATAAAAAGGCGTATCGTACCATCGGTATTGTGATTGCCGCTATCGGATTTGCCATTTCTCCGTTTCTGCCTTATCTGGTAAAGCAGCCGGAGGGTGTGTCCGTCAGAGATCTGACACTGTATTACTTTATCTTTTTGTTCAATACGGTAAGTACCTATTTTGTGGCTTATAAATACAGTCTGGTAAATGCGGAGCAGAAAAATTATATTCAGACCAACGTAATCACCATTACGAAGATGATCACGGTGACGCTGCAGGTCATAGTCATTCTCACAACAGGCAATTTTTATGCTTATCTGCTGACGGCAGCAGCGGTAGAACTGCTTCAGAAGATTTTTGTGAGTATGTATCTGAACCGCAGGTATCCTTATCTTCTGGATAAGGATGTGGAGAAACTTTCCGGGGAGGAAACAGGAGAAATCGTAACAAAGACCAAAGCGCTGGTTTTTCATAAAGTAGGAGATGTGGCAAGGCTTCAGACAGACAGCATGATTATTTCCGGCTTTATCAATGTTACGCTGGTAGGTATTGTGGGAAGCTATAACATGGTACTGAATTCTGTTGCCAATGTGGTGAATATTATTTTTAATTCGGTGCTGTCAAGCTTCGGCAACCTGATCGCCACGGAATCGAGAGAAAAACAGTATCAGATATTTAAGGTATACCGGTTTGCCGCCTGCTGGATTTACGGGCTGGCAGCCATAGGCTTCTCCCTGCTTCTGACGCCGCTTATCTATTTGTGGCTTGGCAGTGAAAGAACCCTTGCGTTTGCGGTAGTGATCTGTATTCTGATTGATTTTTATTTTAAGGGAGACAGAATTGTACTGTCCAATTTCAAGACGGCAGCAGGCGTCTTTGAACAGGACAAATACCTGGCACTGATACAGGGAATCGTGAATCTGATCATTTCCATCGTGCTGGTGCAGCAGGTGGGACTTGTGGGTGTCTATATCGGCACCATTGTATCGGGACTGATTGCCAATATCACAAAGCCCATTATCATTTACAGGGTAATACTGGATAAGCCGGTGAAGGGATATTTCATGGATTCCGTGAAGTATATCCTTGTAATGTGTGTGATCTTCGGGCTTTTGGCGGTTGTGAAGAGATTTGTGATGCCGGAGATTACCATACTGACATTTGCGGTTATGTTTGTGATCATCTGCGTGGTATTTAATGGGATATTTCTTCTGCTGTTTGGCAGGACGGAGGAGTTTAAGTATCTGACAGGGATTGTAAAGAGTAAAGTGAAAAAGAAAGGTTGAACAGACAGGAAGAGAAATTGGAAAAAGAAACCAGAACAAAAAGACTGTATTGTAAAATAAGTGAATGGATGTCTATGAAAAACCTGACTTTCATAGGTCTGGCAATTTTTATTTTGCTGTTACTGCCGGTGCTGTATTTATCTCTTGTAAACAGAGCATCCGGTGATGATTACGGGTATGGAACTTATACCAGAGCAGCATGGATGAGCACGCATTCCCTGATTGCTGTCGGCAAAGCGATAGGCCGGACAATCAGGCAATATTATTACGGCTGGCAGGGAACCTGGTTCAGCATTGCATTGTTTACCCTGCAACCGGAAGTTTTCAGTGACAATGCCTATTGGGTTGTAACACCGCTTATGCTGTTTTTGTGGATAGGGAGTACTTTTTATTTGTCTAAACAGATACTTGTCAAAAACATGAAATGGAACAAGTGGAACTATCGATTGGTTACTATCGCATTTCTTGTAATATGTATCCAGTTTGTGCCCAGTACCAAGTCGTCTATTTTCTGGTTTAACGGTTGTGCTCATTATATGATACCTTTTGCCATGTGTCAGATGACAGCAGCATGGCTTCTGCAATATAGAGAACACTATAAGAAGAGTACATTCATTGGGATTACGGTCTTTATGACTTTGCTTGGAGGAGCAAATTATCAGGCATCACTGTTTGTGTTTCTTGTAGCACTTTATATTGGTGTGGCGTCATGGCTCCTGAAAAAGGACAAGAGAATTCTGACATTACTGGTTCCCGTCATTTTGGAACTTGCGGGGCTGTTTATCAGTATGAAAGCGCCGGGAAATAAAGTCAGAGCAGGAGAAACGTTTGGTATTTCTGTTT